>DAISVV010000137.1:0-8542 GCA_036840015.1 Micropepsaceae bacterium | reverse complement strand
CCTATATGCGTGTCTGCAAGATCTCACCGTTAACACCAGGCTTCCAGGCTTGAGAACCGGACACCGGCGCATAGCCGCGGCGAGCCCCTTGCGGGCTGGCGTGATTGCGTGGAAGGCGCAGGGTGCGCGGAGATGGTTGTTGTTCCTGCCGGGCGCTTCACCATGGGCAGCCCGGCAGATGATCCAAAAGGCACGTCCCAGGAGGTTCCGCAGCTGGAGGGTGTGCTGCACCAGCCGTTCGCTGCTGGCCGTTTCGAAGTTACGCGCCAACAGTTCGAAGTCTTTGCAAAGGCCACCGGCCTGTCGGAAGAAAACTATTGCTGGATGAGCACGAATTGGGTGGCTGGCCGGGGACTGGAACGTTTCATGGTGCGGACAAACAAGAGAAAAATTGTCGAAGTGAAAGGCCTCACGTGGAGGAGACCCGGCTTCCAGCAATCCGACACCGAACCAGTCGTCTGCGTGAGCTGGGACGATGCGATGGCCTATGTAAACTGGCTTAGCCAGCGGACAGGGCATCGCTACAGGCTGCTGAGCGAAAGCGAGTGGGAATATGCGGCGCGGGCCAACACCACAGGGCATTATGCGTGGGACGAGACGACCGAGGAGAGCTGCAAGTCGGCCAACGGCGCGGACAGGCAGATGCGCGCCGTCTTCGGCCAGTTTCCTGGTGCGTCCTACTGCAGTGACGGCTTCATCCTGACGGCTCCCGCGGGCATGTACCGCGCGAATGCCTTCGGCTTGCACGACATGTTCGGCAATGTCTGGGAGTGGACTGAAGATTGCTATTCGGCCGATTACGTCGGCGCGCCCGCCGATGGCCGTTCCCGGCAGGACGGCAGTTGCGACGTGCGCGTAACCCGCGGGGCATCGTTCTGGAACCCACTGGATTTCCTGCGCTCGTCCCACCGCAACCGCGAAGCCAGGGAGATGCGGTCGATGCTGGTTGGCTTCCGGGTGGCGCGCGACCTCTAGCTGCCCGGCGCTGGATTTCGTAACGTCGATCGCCGGGCCAGCCCCCTGCCTTTGTCGATGCCGGCCCTTTCGTGCTAGCCATCCGTTCCCGGTTGTCGGTCGAGGTGACAGTAAATGCACGATCTCATCATTCGCGGTGGAACGGTTGTGGACGGCAGCGGCGATGCGCCCTACCAGGCCGACGTGATCATTGACGGGAACCGCATCACGGCGGTTGGCCGCACGGTGACCCGCGGCAGGGAAGAGATCGATGCGCGGGGCAAGATCGTGGCCCCCGGCTTCGTCGACATCCACACCCACTATGATGGGCAGGCAACGTGGGACGCCGAAATGGCGCCTTCAAGCTGGCATGGCGTGACTACGGTGGTGATGGGAAACTGCGGTGTCGGCTTTGCGCCCGCGCCGCGTGACCGGCATCAGTGGCTCATCGGCCTCATGGAGGGCGTGGAAGACATCCCGGGTACGGCGCTTGCCGAGGGCATGAAGTGGAATTGGGAAACTTTCCCCGAATACATCAGCGCGCTCGAGGAACAGCCCCGCACCTCCGACTTCGGCACCCTGGTCCCCCTCGGTGCCGTCAGGGCGTTTGTGATGGGTGTCCGCGGTGCACGCAATGAAGCGCCGACCGAGGCCGACATCGCCCGCATGTCGCAGATCGTCGAGGAAGGCCTGCGCGCCGGTGCCCTCGGGTTTTCGACCTCGCGCACGATCCTGCACCGCTCGATCGAGGGCGAGCTCGTGCCCGGCACGACGGCAACGAAGGAAGAACTGATCGGCATCGGCCGCGCGATGGGCCGCGTCGGGTACGGCGTCTTCGAGCTGGCGTCGGACCTGAGGCGCGACTGGAACGAGTTTTCTTGGATGGGCGAGCTGTCGCGGGAGACGGGCCTTCCTGTGCTGTTCTCGATGCTGCAATCGGCGGCAAGCGAGATCCCCTGGCACGAGCAGATGGCGATGATGGCGGCGGAGAATGCGCGCGGCGCCAATATTCGCGCGCAATACGCGCTGCGCGGCACCGGCATCCTGATGACATGGCGGGGAACGGTCCATCCATTCATGCTGCGACCGTCGTGGGCGCTCGTGGCGGGCAAACCGTGGGCGGAACAGCTCAAGATGCTGCGTGATCCCTCGTTCCGCGCGCGGATCCTTGCCGAGGAACCGGTGCTCGAGGGTGAACTCAGCGCCTTGCGCATGGTGATCAGCAAGGGCTGGTTCATGCAGTATGCCATGGGCGATGGCTTCGACTATGAGCCGACGCCGGCAGAAACGATCATGGCGCTAGCTGCCGCGCGGGGCGTGAGCGGCGACGCATATGCCTATGACCTTCTCATGGAGAATGACGGCACGGGCTTCATCTACCTGCCACTGCTGAACTATGCGGACGGAAACCTGGATTTCGTGAAGGGGCTGATCGGCCGCGAGGACACGGTTGTCTCGCTGTCGGATGGCGGCGCGCATTGCGGCACGATCTGCGATGCGGCTTCACCAACCTTCCTGCTGCAGCACTGGGTACGCGACCGCAAACGCGGCACGATCCCGCTGGAGCTCGCCATCAAGCGGCAAACCCGCGACACGGCCCTGCTCTATGGCCTTGAGGACCGCGGATTGCTGAAGTCCGGCTACCTGGCCGACGTGAACATCATCGATCTTGATCGCCTGAAGCTCGGCAAGCCCTGGCTGGCCTTCGATCTGCCGGCCGGCGGCAAGCGGCTGCTTCAGAAGGCCGAGGGTTATGACGCCACGATCAAGAGTGGCGTGGTGACATTCCGCGACGGCGCGCTGCAGGCCGGACGGCCGGGCCGGGTCATTCGTGGTCCGCAACGCGCGACCCGAAAACTGGCGGCCGAATAGGGCCGAAGGGTCCCTGCCTCAGTTCCGGCGCGGGATGATCACGGGAAGGGTCTCGTAGCCTTTCACGAATGTCGAGTAGGTGCGCTTGGGCTCGCCGGGCACGATGACCTCGGGGAAGCGCTTCAGGATCTCTTCCCAAATGATTGTGAGCTGCAGCTCGGCGACGCGGTTGCCGACGCAGCGATGGATGCCGAAGCCGAAAGACACGTGGTGGCGGGCGCGCTCGCGGTCGACGATGTAGGCGTTCGGGTTGGCAATTACTTCGTCATCCCGGTTGCCCGAGACGTACCACATGATCACCTTGTCGCCTTCGCGGATCTTGCGCCCTTCGAATTCATAGTCGCGCACGGCGGTCCGGCGCATGTGGGCGAGCGGCGTCTGCCAGCGGATGGTCTCGGATACCATGTTCGGGATCAGCGCGGGGTTGGCCCGCAGCTTCGCGTACTGCTCGGGGTTCTGGTTCAGCGCCAGGATCGAGCCCGAAATCGTGTTGCGCGGCGTGTCGTTTCCACCCACGGTCAACAGCACGACATTCCCGAAGTACTCGCGCGGCGCCATGTTGCGTGTCTCGGGGTGGTGGGCCAGCATCGAGATCATGTCGCCCTGCGGAGGTGCATTTACCTTCTCGTTCCACAGGCCCACGAAGTAGGCATTGTATTCGTCGAAGATGCGCATCTTGTCCTCGAAGGTCTCGACGATCGCGCCCGGCATGGGGATGGCTGTGACGACATCCGACCAGTAGGTGATGCGCCGACGGTCCTTCTGGGGGGCACCGAAGAGCGTCGCCAGCGTCATCGCCGTCAGTTCCTTCGAGACGAGGTCGACCCAGTCGAACTCCTTGCCAATGGGCAGGCCGTCGAGGATGGCGGCTGCGCGCTCCCGGATCTGCGGGGCCATGGCCGCCAGCTGCTGCGGGGCGACCGCGGGGCTCACGGCCTTGCGCTGCACGTCATGGCGCGGCGGGTCCATGGCGATGAACATGGGCAGCGGCTCGAAATTCGTGGTGCCGCCCGTGATCGTGATGCCGCCGCGCAGATAGTCGGAGGAAAAGACCTGATGGTTCGTGTCGATGGCAATGATGTCGTTGAACCTGGTGATCGACCAGTAAGGCCCATACTCGCTCTCGGCCGTGTAGTGGACCGGATCCTCGCGGCGCAGCCGCTCGAAGACGGGCCACATCGCATCATGCTCGAACAGGGCGGGCTGGGCAGGGTTCAGGTCGGCCAGAGGCAGGCTGTAGGCCTCCTCACGTGCCCTCGCCTGTGCGGGGGTCTCGATGTGCGCAGCCTGCATGGATCACCTGTCTGTTGGGAAATGCCTCTGGAGGCGAGCATACACGGGTGACGCAACTGTCACCACAGGCGGCTTGCCGGCGCCGCTTGCAGCTAGAAAAGAGCTGCGATCTGGTCGTTGGACGGTCCGCCGTAGTCTTCGATGAAAACCAGGACCTTGTAGCCGGCCGTCATGACCACGTTGCCATTCTCATCCCGCTTCAAGGCCCCCTTGGTGCTCATCGTGCCCGTCTGGGGATCGATCTGGAACTTCGGGACGCGGCCCTTGTAGTTCTCGGTGATCAGACGGAACAGCGTGCGTGCGTTGTCGGTGGCCATGCGGATGCAGCCTTGCGAAGCCCGGGTGCCAAGCTCTGCCTCGCCTTTCGCATCAGATCCATGGATCGCAAGCCCCGACGAGCGCCCCTCGATCTGCCAGTCGAAGAAGATCGCGTATGGCATCGGCGACTTCCACTGGCGCGACGTGTAGTCTTCGTAGGTCCGGTGGCGGTCCAGCTTGAAGATGCCTTCAGGCGTATTGGTTCCCAGCATCCGGCCCGAGGGTGATTTCACCATCTCTTCCTTGCCGGTCGAGACCTTCCAGTTGTGGCGCAGTTCGTAGATGCTGTTGTCCGTCTTCGCCAGGACGAACATGTTCTGGGCCCATGAACCCCTGTCCGGCGTGGCCTTGCTCACATAGAGCACCAGGTCGAAATACTTCAGGACATCCTTCGACACGCGGGCCCTGAGACGGGCTTCGACCGGCGAGAGGTCCATCGGCTCCTGGTCCCTTGCCTGCGTCAGTCGCAGGTCGGGGACGGGTGAAGCGGCTGCAGGCACTCCAGCCTTTGGCGGGACCGGCGCCGCATTGCCGGCGATCGCGGGCGCGCCCACATCCTTCGGCTCGATGACAACATAGGGCAGTTGCCCTCTCAGCTGGACCGAATGGTCAGCAGGCGCTGCAGGGGCCCCGGCGGACTGCCCGGCCGGTGGCTGCGGATCTTGCCTGGAGGTTTCGAGCAGGGTTGCGAGCGCGGTGTTGCCCTGCCTCATGAGGTCGTCGAAGGCCGGGCGCAGGCGTACGGCCTCGGCCTGCAGCTGCTGGCCGTGCTCGCCCCTGAGCAGCACGTAGGCGCTGACCGCTACACCGGAAACGACAAACGCCACGCTGAGTGACCTAAGCCACCAACCCATCCCAGACCCCTATTTCAGATCGGAGTGTACTTATAGTTTGCAACGTCTCAATATCCCGTTGCGCCCCGGTGACCTAACCCGTCAAGGTTGCAACCTTTTTGCAACGCGGTTTTCTGCCGGTTACTGGCCGCTTCCCCAAGCCTACCGCCCCGCGGGATCGGGGGCCTGTCAGTTCGTGTAGGCAATCACCGGGCCCGAGATCTCCTCGCGGCCGTCGTAGTTCTCGACGAACAGGACCGCGCGGTAACCATCCTGCAGGATCATGGCGCCGTTTTCGTCGCGCTGGGCGCGACCCCAGCGGTCGGTGGAGCCCTTCTCGTTGACGGCGAGGACGGGTACCTGGCCCCGGGTGGCGGTCCGTACCTTGAAGAACAGTTCCTTGGCGTTTCCGGGCGCGAGGCGCACGCAACCCGCCGAGTCCCTGCGGCCGAGGCGGTCGATCTTGGCCTTGCCGATGGCGGCATGGATCGCAAGGCCCGTCTGGCGGCCGTTGTTCATCAGGTCATAGAACATGGCGTAGTGCATGGGGGCGTTGTCCCAGCTGCGCGACCAGTAGCGCTTGTGCATGCGGTCGGGATCGAGCTGGAAGATGCCCTCGGGCGTGGTCGTGCGGACGCGCCGGTTGTTGTTGATCTCGAACTTCTCGCGACCCGTGGACACCTTCCACTCGGCGTAGGGAATGATGCGTCCGTCCGCGTCGCGCTGGAACACGAACATGTGCTGGGCGAGAGGCCCGCGCCTCGACTTGCTCACATACATGAACAGGTCGAAATAGGGCTCGATGTCGTCGGGTACCGTGCCGAACAGGCGCTTCTGGGCGATCGCTGCCCGGCTGTTCAGGTCGCCGGCGAGAGCCGTCGCGAACTGGGTCGGTGCTTCTGCCGCAGGCTGCGCCGGCACCCTGCCCGCCCCGGGGGCAACGGCCGCGGGTGCAACCGCGCGCGGGTCCCATGATGCCGGCACGTCGCGTGCGGCAAGCGCCATCTGCGCGTGGCCTGACAGGTATACGGATACGGCAGGGGCAGCGAGGGTGATCGAAGACAGGCTGCCGGCGGCGGGCTTGCGCTGCGACGACTTGAGCTCGTCCTCGGTCAGCGGCGCAGCAGGCTCTGGCGCGCGCACGGTCGCCGGTGCCGGCATTGCAGGAACAATCTGCGTGGGTGCATGCGAAGCCTGCCACGCGGGCGGCTCTGCATCCACGGTTGCGGGCGCTCCCGGCAACTGGTCGGGGGCATAGATCGGCAGCGCGTGCGCAGCGGATTCAGCCTCTGACCTGGCGCGGTACGGATCCTGACTTCCTACACTCCCTGCCGACAACAAAACGGCAGCAATACCCAAAGCGAAAGTCGCTCGACGCGGCATGACAGCCCCCAGATCGACTTCCCCGCACCGGTTCTGATCCCCATCAGCCGGCCCCTTCAGTACGCTGAGAACTGGAACAAAACTGTGTGTGATTCAACTACCCAAAAGAGTAGCGATGCCGCGTTACCCGCAAGCCCGATCAACCCGACGTGGTGCACGTCGTGCACACGAAAAAATTGCGTGGCCGGATCCGCACCTCACATCTGAGGCGTGGTCGCAACCGCTGGAAGCTTGTCCCCAACGCCTGCTCACCACGAGTTGCAAAAATCCCTCGACAGGGGACCCGATCCATGCGGTGCCACCCACGTGCTGATTGTGCGTGGCGGGGTGCGCCCCTGCCCGGGGAAAGGAGTCTGGAGCCTCCTGCCGCAACTTGCGGTCTGCGTGTCAACTTGCCGCGCAGATACACCGCGCCTGAGCCTGCCTCAGGCGGCAGGCGCACCGCCGAACCTGGCTTCCCAGGCCTGAACCTGCTCGGGAAGGATCTTCGCGAACATGACGTCAGGCACATCGAATTCGTGCCCTGGTTGCAGGATCGCGAGCTCCGTCGCGATGGATCCCTTTGGCCAGGCCAACGCGTCCGGTTGCAGGCGCAAGCCCTTGGCCATGGCCTGTGCCGCAAACGGAATGATGGGCGCGGAGAGGATCGCGAAGAGGCGGATGAGATTGATCGCCACGCGCACGCTGACGGCGGCGGCATCGCGGTCGGTCCGGATCGCCGTCCACGGCGCTGCGTCGGCCAGGTATTCGTTGCCCAGCACCCAGATGGCGCGCAGCTCGGCTGCCGCCTTCCTGAGCTGGATCTCTTCCATGAAGGTCGCGTACTGGGCAAACCGGCGCTCGAGCTCCTCGACGAGCCTTGCCTCGCGTGCGCCAGGGGCGCCGCCATCAGGGATCGCATTGCCGAACTTAGAAACGGTAAACTTGAGCGTGCGGTTGACGAAATTGCCCAGCACGTCGGCGAGGTCCTTGTTCACCGTGTCGGAGAAATGCTGCCAGGTGAACGAGGTGTCCGCGCTTTCGGGCGCGTTCGCCGTGAGATACCAGCGCCAGAAGTCGGCGGGCAGGATCTCGAGGGCCGTGTCCATGAACACGCCGCGCTTCTGGCTGGTCGAGAACTTGCCGCTGTAATAGTTCAGCCAGTTGAAGCCCTTGATCTGGTCGACGAGCTTCCACGGCTCGCCGGAGCCCAGGATCGTCACCGGAAAGCCCACGGTGTGGAAGGGCACGTTATCCTTGCCCATGAACTGCACGTAGCGCACGTCCTTCTGGGCCTCGGCACCTAACCACCAGGACTTCCAGTCGCGGGCATTCGAACCGGGTGCTGCATCCGCCCATTCGTGCGTCGCGCCGATATACTCGATGGGAGCATCGAACCAGACGTAGAAGACCTTGCCCTTGAGACCCTCGACATCCGGCTTTTGTCCGTCGGGGTTCGGGCCCCAGTCGGCCGCATTGACGGGGACGCCCCAGGTCAGGTCGCGGGTGATGCCGCGGTCCTGAAGGCCCTCGTCCAGCCACTTGAAGGCGATCGATGTAACAAGCTGCGGCCATTCGGTGCGGGCCGAGATCCATTCGCGCAATTGGTCGGCGAAGAGAGACTGCTTCAGGAACAGGTGCTTCGATCCACGGAACTCGATGTCGGTCGAGCCGGAAAGCGCCGAGCGGGGTGACTTGAGATCGGCCGGATCGAGCACGCGTGTGCAGCTCTCGCACTGGTCGCCGGTTGCACGCTCGTAGCCGCAATGCGGGCAAGTGCCGACTACATAGCGGTCGGGCAGGAAGCGGTTGTCGGCGCGGGAGTAGACCTGCGTCGTCGTGCGTTCCTCGATGAAGCCCCGCTCCCAGGGGAGCTTTGCGAAATGCTGGGTGCGTGCCCGTGTCTGGGC
>DAISVV010000136.1:0-8561 GCA_036840015.1 Micropepsaceae bacterium | reverse complement strand
CGAGATATGGGGGGTCGGGCCCGAAGTCCTGGGCACGCGGTTCCCGCGGCGCGTCCAGGCGCGGGTGACGGGTTTTGGCGCGGAGGGCCCTCTCGGCGGCATGCCGGGGTATGATGCGATCGTGCAGACCATGGTGGGGCTGTCCTCATGCAACGGTTCGCCCGAGTCCGGCCCTGTGAAGCTGGGCGTGCCCATGGTCGACATGACGACAGGGCTCAACCTCGTGATCGGCATCCTCATGGCGCTTGTCGAGCGACAGCGCTCGGGCCGGGGACAGTTTGTCGAGGTCGCGCTCTATGACGCGGGCCTGTCGATCCTGCATCCGCACTCGGGCAACTGGCTCATGGCGGGTCGCAATCCACGCCTGCTGGGCAATGCGCATCCCAACCTCGCGCCCTATGACCTTTTCCCGACGGCAACACGGCCGATCTACCTCGGCATCGGCAACGAGGCACAGTTCGCCAAGGCGATGGCGGTGCTGGACCTGCCTGAGCTCGCGAAGGATCCCCGCTTCGGGTCGGTGGCTGACCGAAACGCAAATCGCGAGGCGCTGACGAAGCTCCTGCGCGAGCGGCTGGCGACAACCGACGGCGTTGCTGTCTCGCTCGAACTCCTGAA
Organism: Micropepsaceae bacterium; assembly: GCA_036840015.1. GTDB lineage: Bacteria > Pseudomonadota > Alphaproteobacteria > Micropepsales > Micropepsaceae > SZUA-430. The sequence goes on along the minus strand of DAISVV010000136.1, from coordinate 7,943 downwards.
AGCCGGGGTTCCCGCCGGTCCGCTCAATACCGTCGAGGAGACGCTGACCGATCCGCAGACGAAAGTGCGCGAGATGGTGATCCAGCACGACGGCTATCGGGGCATCGCCTCGCCTGTAAAGATGGGCCGAACGAAGGCCTCGACACGGCATGTTCCCCCAGACTTCGGCGCGGACAACGAAGACGTGCTGCGCGCTGCAGGCTACAGCCCTGCAGATATCGAGCGGCTGGCCGGCCTTGGTGCTGTCGTGACGAAGCGGCCGGGGTGAACCATGCAGGTCAGTGTCCTCGACCAGTCTCCGATCCGAAAGGGGGGCACCGCGCGCGAGGCGGTGCTCGAGACGATCGAACTTGCCAAGGCTGCCGAGCGGCTGGGCTTCCACCGGTTCTGGATGGCCGAGCATCACAACACCACGTCGTTTGCCGGCTCGACACCGGAAGTGCTGATGGCGCGCGTGGGTGCGGAGACATCGCGCATCCGCATCGGCTCGGGTGGCATCATGCTGCCGCACTACAGCCCGCTGAAGGTGGCGGAGAATTTCCGCATGCTCGAGACGCTGTATCCCGGACGCATCGACCTGGCGATCGGACGCGCGCCGGGTGCCGACGGGCGCACCAGCGTGGCCTTGCAGTCGGGGCCAAAGGCCTATGACATTGGTGTCTTCCCGCAGCAGGCCGAGATGCTGCGTCATTATCTTGAAGAGTCTGCAGGTCTTGCACAGTGGCCTGAGGATCATCCGTTCCGCCATGTGCATGCCTCGCCGCGCGGGCCGGGCCTGCCCGAGATGTGGATGCTGGCATCCAGCATGAATGGTGCGCTCTATGCGGCTGAACTCGGCATGCCTCTCGCCTTCGCTCAGTTCATCTCGCCTGACGACAGCGGGCCCGAGGCGGCGGCGGTCTATCGCAACAGCTTCAAGCCACGCCAACCGGGTGAGGAGCCGCGTGTTGCGCTCGCGGTCTTCGCCCTTGCGGCCGAGACCGAAGAAGAGGCCGAGCGGCTGTGTGCGACGCGTAACCTCTGGGTGATGCAGCTGTTGCGCAACCACGCGGGACCCTTCCCTTCACCTGAAGAAGCGCTGGCCTATCCCTATACCCCGCAGGACCGCGTCATGCTGCGGGCGATTGCGGCACGCGGGGTGACGGGCACGCCAGACAGGGTCAAGACGGGGCTTGAGCACATGGCCGCGGCGTATGGAGCTGAAGAGGTGGTCGTTCTCACGATCACCTACAGCTTCGAGGCGCGGCTACGGTCCTATGAGCTGCTCGCTGACGCGTTTGCTCTCTAGGCAGACTTCAGTGCACCTGGCTGGCAGGCCAGCCGACCTGCCGACGGACATGCGGGCTGTGTCGAGGCCTCGCATTGCTGCCAGGACCTGATGTTCAGCCGGGACATTCGTGCGCGCGGTGTTCCTCGGGACCGACAGCTAGGACGCAGCCGGGGCTTGTCGGCGAGCGGCACGCCGTGCGCGCCATTCAACCAGCGAACGGATGCGCTTCTGCACCTGCGGTGTCAGCGGGAAGGTCCACAGGAGCAGGATGGCCGGCACATAGAAAGCGATCGGCATCAGTGAGAATACGGCGGTAAGGGAGGCTATGGCCTCGGGCGTCTTGGTCGTGGCGGCGGCGTCGAAACCGAGCGAACCGACAAGCATGAGCGCGACCCCGGCGCCGAGGGCGTCACCACCCTTGATGGCGAGGCCAAAGAAGGAAATGATCAATCCTGCGCGCGGCTCGTGGGTCTTGAGCGAGTCGAGATCCACCACATCGGCTGCGATCGACTGGCCAAGGGTATAGGGTGCCGAGAACGCTGCCCCGATGATCGCGAAGAGCAGGATGTTGGGCCAGTAGCCGCCATCCTGGAACATCGGCAGCACCGCGAACACGAAGACACCCATCAGCATCGCAAGCGACAATGCCTTGTGCTTGGTGATCACGCGGCCAAGCCAGATCCACATGGGAGCAAACAGGATCGCGGCGCCGATGAGGACCAGCGGGAAGTGGTTGCCCTCGGCCTTGGTCAGGCCGACGGCATCAACCATGTAGAAGAGGAACAGCACCTCGGCCGCGCGCGAGGCGATGCGCACGAAGAAGGTGGCAAAGAACAGGCGCAGGAATGGCATGTTCGTCAGGGCGGCCCTGGCGCCTGCCCAGGCGGAGACGTGTTCGGTCGATGTATATTTCGGCTCTGGTGTCGACCAGAACATGATGGCGACGCCGATCGGAGTGAGCAGCACGATGATCCACCCGCGCACGGCCATCGACTCCCAATAGCCCCCTGCACTGCCTTCGGAGGCGCCCGTCCCGACAATCACGGGGACCGCCCCGGCCAGTGCGAGGCCGACCAGCGTGAAGATCTCGCGGATACCGGTGATGCGCGAACGCTCGTGGTAATCGCCCGAGAGTTCAGCACCCCACGCCCCGTAGGGGATCGTGATCATGGTCCAGCCCAGGTAGAACACGGCGACCCAGACCAGAAGGTGCATTTCGGTCGCGTCGGCCGGCGGGAGGAAGACGTTGTAGATGCCCAGCGCGAAGACCGGTGCGCCGAGGAGGACCCATGTCTTGCGGCGCCCGAGGCTCCAGGTGGTGCGATCGCTTGCGTAGCCGATCAGGGGATCGACGAGGAAGTCCACCAGCCTGACAATCAGCAGGATGGCGCCGACCGTCTCGATGTTGATCTTGAGGTCGTCGGTGTAGAACTTGGATACGTAGACCGCGATGGGCAGGCCCGCAAAGGCCAGGGGTATGGCCAACTGGCCGAAACCCAGGACCGTGAACCAGGAGATGCGATCGGATGGATTGGTCGTCGCGTTTGCTCGCTGCAAAGCCCACACTCCCGGAAGACGGCTCGAAGACAGATCTGCGCCTAGATAGGACGATACGGCACGATGGCTAATGCGGCATTAAGCACATTGGCCTGACGGGCGGGAAGCAATCCTTTCTTCATATTCCTGTCACGTAGCCTTCGGCGGTTGGGGCCGCTCAGATCCTGGTCCCCACATAGGCAAAGAAGAGGCAGCCAAAACCGACGCCAAGCGCGACCAGGTCGACCCGGAAGTTCATGAACGTTGCCCCGAGCCCGATGAAGGGCAGGAGCGAGGCAAAGCTTGCGATCCCCATCACGATCAGGGCCCAGATGCGGATGCGCCGGGACAGCGAGGCGGATGCGTGGTCGATCGAGGCCCGCTCGGAGACGATGAAGGCCGAGGCGAGGCAAAACAGGCCCACCACGACCATCAGGACGTTCATCCTGAGGAAGGCGATCTCAAGCTGCACGCTGCCGAGGCCGATCGACCCGAGGATCGCCATGATGCCTGCAACCCACAGCAGCCAGGACTGGAGCCTTGCGAGCGACTTCGACATCGAGGGTCCCCCTTTCTCACCTTTCCGGCCATCTGCAGCCTGCCCCGACAATACGGCAAGATTTAGGAACGAGCGCGATGCGGGCCTCCCGGTTCAAGACGGCAGGATGCCGATGACGGCGGCCGTCATGCAGGTGGACAGTGTGCCCGGGATCAGGGATTTCAGCGACAGCTCCACGACCTCATTGCGCCGGGAGGGAACAAGCGCGCTGATCGATCCGATCATCATGCCGACCGAGCTGAGGTTCGCAAAGCCGCAGAGGGCATAGACCATGAGCAGCTTCGAACGGTCGCTCAGCGCGTCTTCCGGGAGGGCCGCGAGATTGAGATAGGCGATCATCTCGTTCAGGATCGTCTTGGTGCCCATCAGGCTGCCGGCCAGCGCCGCATCAGCAGCCGGCACGCCAATGAGCCAGGCAATCGGCGCAAAGGCCCAGCCCACGATGCGCTCGAAGGACAGGGGCGCGCCGGCAAACTCGACATTGCCGATGATGATGTTTGCCAGCGCTACCAGCGAAATCATCACGAGCAGCATGGCGAGGATGCTGAGGTAGATCTTCATGCCATCCTCGGCGCCCGTTGAGACAGCGTCCATCGAAGAGCGATAGAGGATCGCCTCGCCCTTGTTGGCGGGCGTTGTCTCGGTGCCCGGGATCATGATCTTGGCGAGCACGATGGAGGCCGGCAGCGACAGGAGCGAGGCGACGATGATATGGCCGACCGCGCCTGGCACCACGGGGCCCAGTACGGTCGCGTAGAGGACCAGCACGGTGCCGGCAACATTGGCGAGGCCGCACGTGAAAAGCGTGAAAAGTTCGCTGCGCGTCAGGCGCTCGAGGTAGGGCCTGATCAGCAGCGGGGCCTCGATCATGCCCAGGAAAACGTTCGAGGCGCAGCCGAGACCGAGCGCACCGCCGATCTTCATGGTGCGCTCGAGCGCAAAGGCAAAGCCCCTCACCACAAGCGACAGGATCCCCCAGTGCCAGAGCAGGGCCGAGAGCGCCGACATGACGATGACAATCGGCAGCACGGTGAAGGCCATCGTGACCACCGCGCCGGGATTGCTGACCGCAAAGGGCTTGTCGCCGCCGCCGACATAGCCGAACACGAAGGATGAACCTTTCGCGGTGGCAGCCTGGATGGCATCGACAACGCCATTCAGCGCCAGCAGCGCGTCGCGCATGAAGGGCAAGCCCAGCAGGGCTGTTGCCAGAAGGATCTGGACGCCGATGCCAACAATGACGGTGGTGAGGGGGAAGGCCTTGCGGTTTTCCGAGAGGACCCAGGCAATACCCACAAACACGGCAAGGCCTATCATGCTCTGCAACTGTGGCGGAAAATCCATGACGTCCCCTTCGCCCCTGAGTCGAAACAGCTTACGGTAAACTGCGCAAATCCGGAATTGTCGGGAGCCGCTTTGCAAGCCCGGCCGATTTCTGGTCCACTTGTGCGGTTCCAAGCTGAGGGTTTCGTCATGCGCTGGCGTCTTGTGTCAGTTGCGTTCGGGTCAATCATCGCGGTTGCCCTGCTGGCGGCGGGGAGCGCCACCTCCCAGCCCAAGGACGGCAAGCAGCCGGACCAGCCCCGGTCTCGCGAGGACTGGCCGACCGAGCGTGTAACAGTCGTGGGTCGCCGGGGCAGCATCAGGGACTGGCTCGTGAACCATACGTTCAGGGGAACGGAGGGATTTGCCGATGGTTCGGCGCCCGCGGACGTGGGTACGCGGCGCGAGTTCTACTGGCAGGTCTACTACATGGCGAACGGGCGGCTTGAGGCACGCTTCGAGCGCATCGCCTCGCCCACGCCGCATGCACCGATGCAGGACCTCGGCTTCGTCGAGTTCGGAACGTGGCGGATCAACGATGATGGCGACCTGTGCCAGACCATCCCGAAGGTCGGATATGGCATCGAGCTTTGCTACTGGGTCGACCGGCGCGGCAACCGCATGGCGATGTACTACACCAATTGCGGTTACTTTAACCGTTGCTATGTCGGCCGGCTGGGCCCTGAGGGTGAAATCGTGCCCGGGCGCGCCTTCACGCGCTGATCCTTGCGTTCCTGCCGCGTGCAAGGCGTGCGCATTCGCTTGAAGTGAGACGCCTTCCCGCCTAGACTGGTGGCTGAACTGAAACAGATGCCTTGAGTGCGGTTGCCCCGTGGCGAGAACGCACCAGGCGAGCAAGTGGATTTGGCCCCGTGACGCAGTCTACGCGTGGGGCGCAGCAGAACGGCGCGGGCACCCCGGTGCTCGATGATCCGTATGCAGATGATGCAGTCCGGCATGAGGAGAGGCCGGGGCATATCTATGCTGCGCTTGACCTTGGAACGAACAATTGCCGGCTTCTGATCGCGAAGCCGGACACGGCGGGGTTCAAGGTCCTCGATTCCTTTTCACGCACCGTGAGGCTTGGCGAAGGACTTGCGCAATCCGGCGAGCTCTCGGAGGCCGCCATGGCGCGCGCGATCGAGGCCATCCGGATCTGTGCCTCGAAGATGCGCAAGCGCGGCGTGACCAGTGCGCGGGCCATTGCCACGCAGGCCTGCCGCATGGCCCGCAATGGCCCAACCTTCATCAAGCGCGTTGCGTCTGAAACAGGGTTGCACTTCGATATCATTCCGCCGGCGGAGGAAGCGCGGCTTGCCGCGCGTGGTGTCACGCCGCTTCTCGACCGCAGCGACAAGGGCGCGCTGGTGTTCGACATCGGCGGCGGCTCGACGGAACTCATCTGGCTCGACCTGCGCGATCCGGGAAAGCGTCCCCGCATCCTGCGCTGGGGCTCGATACCGCTTGGGGTCGTCACGCTGGGTGAACGCTTCCAGGGCCGCATCGACGGGCCGGGCGCCTACGACGAGATGCTGGCGGAGGTGACCTCGCAGCTTGCTGCCCTGCCCCATGCCATTCCGCCGGGCGGGCATCCGTCCGGGAGCTTCCACATGCTGGGCACATCGGGGACGGTGACGACCATTGCCGGCATCTTCCTCGGGCTCGAGCGCTATGAGCGGTCGAAGGTGGACGGAACATGGATCGCACAGCACGACCTGTCCCGCGTGATTGACGACCTCAAGGTCCTTTCGCTGGACCAGCGTGCGGCGCATCCCTGCGTGGGACACGAGCGGGCCGAACTGGTCATTCCGGGCCTCGCCATCTTCGAGGCCATCTTCCGGCGCTGGACGCCGCCGCGCCTGCGTGTGGCCGACCGCGGCTTGCGGGAGGGCATGCTGCTGGCCCTGATGGAGGGGGCTGACGTGCTGGCGCCAGCCAAGCGCCGCCGGCGACGGCGCGGCGGGCGCAAGCGGCGCGGACGCTCGCCAGCGGACAAGGGCGCGGTCGAATGACTCCACCCATCAAGCCGGGGACATCGCGTGCGCTGAAGGAGCGATTGAAGGCGGGCAAGCACCGGACGAAGTCCTCGCGTGCCTGGCTCGAGCGTCAGCTGAATGATCCCTATGTGCGTGCGGCCAAGACGCAGGGTTATCGCTCGCGGGCGGCCTACAAGCTCAGCGAAATGGATGACAAGTTCCGCTTCCTCAAGCGGGGCAGCACAGCCGTTGACCTTGGCGCGGCTCCTGGCGGGTGGACGCAGGTACTGGTCGAACGCTGCGGCGCCGGCAATGTGGTCGGCGCGGACATCCAGCCGATGGAACCCATCGAGGGTGCGAGCCTGCTGCAGATCGACTTCATGGATAATGCCGCCCCCGACCGGATCAAGGCCTGCCTCAACGGCCCGGTTGACGTTGTCGTTTCCGACATGGCGGCGCCCGCGACGGGCCACCGCGAGACGGATCACCTGCGCGTGATGGGGCTTTGCGAGTGCGCGCTGGCGTTTGCCTGCGAGGTGCTCAAGCCCGGCGGAACCTTCCTGTGCAAGGTGCTTCGCGGAGGAACCGAGAAGGCCCTGCTTGAGACGCTCAAGCAGCGCTTTGGGCGGGTCCTGCACTTCAAGCCCCCGGCCAGCCGGGCGGATTCAGCGGAAATGTACGTGATTGCGCTGCAGTTTCGCTGAAGCGTCACCAAGCTGCATGGTCGCGCTGCCCGGGCCGGGCTACAAGTTGCGTCCATGAATCAGGTCCAGCGCGCAGCCGGAACGAGGTCCGCCCCATGATTGCCGAGATCGGACATTTCTGCCTCATCCTTGCGTTCGTTCTTTCCCTTGTGCAGTCGACGGTGCCGCACTACGGCGCGGCGCAACGAAGCCTCGCGCTGATGGGCGTGGGACGCACTTCGGCGATCGCGCAACTGATCTTCCTCCTCGCGGCCTTCGGCTGCCTGAGCATCGCGTTTGCCATTTCGGACTTCTCGGTTTCGCTGGTTGCGAACAACTCGCACTCCGACAAGCCGATGATCTACAAGCTGTCCGGCGTGTGGGGTAACCATGAAGGCTCAATGCTGCTGTGGGTGCTGATACTCGGCGTGTTCGGGGGGGCTGTCGCGATCTTCGGGCGCAACCTGCCGCCGAGCCTGCTCGCGCGAACGCTGGCCGTGCAGGGACTGATCGGGGCAATGTTCATCGCCTTCATCCTTTTCACGTCAAACCCCTTTTCGAGGCTCGCCCCGTCGCCAGTGAACGGAAGCGGTCTC
>DAISVV010000135.1:0-8574 GCA_036840015.1 Micropepsaceae bacterium | reverse complement strand
ACACGTTTGGCACCGAGGAGCAGAAGCAGGATCATCTGCCCAAGATCCTCTCGGGTGAACGCTGGTGGTGCCAGGGCTATTCCGAGCCGGGCGCGGGCTCAGACCTTGCCTCGCTGAAGACGACAGCGGTGCGCGACGGTGACCACTATATCGTCAATGGCCAGAAGACCTGGACGACGCTGGCGCAGTATGCCGACTGCTTTTCCTGCCTCGTGCGCACGAACCCCACTGCCTAGCAGCAGGAAGGCATCTCGTTCCTGCTCATCGACATGAAGACGCCGGGTGTGTCGGTGCGGCCGATCATCACCATGGATGGCGCGCATGAAGTCAACGAGGTGTGGCTCGACAATGTGCGCGTGCCGGTGGCCAACCTGATCGGCAAGGAGAACGAAGGCTGGACCTATGCCAAGTTCCTGCTGGGCCACGAGCGGGCCGGCATTGCCGGCGTCGCCCGATCGAAGCGGGGTGTCACGCGCCTCAAGCAGCTTGCGGCCGCCGAGCAGACGGGCGAGGGCAGCCGGCTGATCGAGGACGAGCTCTTTGCACGCTCGATCGCCGAGCTTGAGGTCGACCTGCTGGCGCTCGAGTACACTGAGCTGCGGACGCTGGCCAACGAGTCGAAGGGTGGACATGGCCCCGAGGCCTCGATCCTCAAGATCCGCGGCACCGACATCCAGCAGCGCCTGACGGAGCTGACGCTGGAAGCGATTGCCTATTACGGAAATCCCTATCGTCCGTTCGCGCATGACAAGGCCACGAACGAGTATGTGCCGGGGCCGGACTATGCGCATGGCGCTTCGCAGAACTATTTCCTGACGCGGCGCACGTCGATCTATGGCGGCTCGAACGAGATCCAGCGGAACATCATCGCCAAGATGGTGCTCGGGCTCTGAGCCGCATTCCCCCATCAAACACCGAACAGACCGGACTTCGACATGGATTTTTCATTCACTGAAGAACAGAACCTGCTGCGCAACATGGTGCAGAAATTCGTGCAGAACGACTACACGTTCGACAATCGCCGCGCGATCATCCGCAGCGAAGCCGGCTGGAAGCGGCAGAACTGGTCGACGTTCGCCGAGCTCGGCGTGCTGGGTGCGGCGTTTTCCGAAGAGCACGGCGGCATGGGCGGCGGGCCAGTCGAGACCATGATCATCATGGAGGAGTTCGGGCGTGGCCTCGTGGTCGAGCCGTTCCTCGGCACGGTGGTGCTGGCGGGTGGCTTCCTGCGTCATGGTGGCAGCAAGGCGCAGCAGGCGCAGTACATTCCCGAGATCATCGAGGGCAAGCGCGTCTGCGCCTTCGCCTTCGCCGAGCCGCAGGGTCGCTACAATCTCGCCGATCTTGCCGTGACGGCGAAGAAGAGCGGGGCCGGCTATGTGCTGAACGGGCACAAGGCCGTTGTCATCGGTGCGCCATGGGCCGATACGCTGGTCGTGACGGCGCGCACGGCGGGCGGGCAGCGTGACGCGAATGGTGTGTCGGTTTTCATCGTCGACAAGAAGGCGAAGGGCGTTTCGTGTCGCGACTATCCGACGGTCGATGGGCTCAGGGCATCTGAAGTGACGTTCGAGAACGTGGCGGTGGGTGCGGACGCCGTGATCGGCGAGGTCGACAATGGCCTGAAGCTGGTCGAGCGCGTGGTGGACGAGGGCATCGCCGCCCTGTCGGCCGAGGCGATCGGCGCGATGAAGGTGCTGAATGACACGACGACCGAGTACTGCAAGACCCGCAAGCAGTTCGGCACGCCGATCGGGAAGTTCCAGGTGCTGCAGCACCGCATGGTCGACATGTTCATGAACTATGAGCAGTCGGTCTCGATCACCTACATGGTGACGCTGAAGCTTGATGCGCCCGACGCCGAGCGCCGCCGGGCTGCATCGGCGGCGAAGGTGCAAATCGGCAAGGCAGCCCGGTTCATCGGGCAGCAGGCCGTGCAGCTGCATGGCGGAATGGGCATGACGGACGAGCTCAATGTCGGCCACTATTTCAAGCGGCTGACCATGATCGACACGATGTTCGGAAATGTCGACCATCACCTGAAGCGCTATTCGGCCGCGGCCTGACAGCGCGCTCGAAGCCCGCAAAAGGGAAGCATTCGTGATGGCGTCGGCCTCCAGGCCGGCGCCATCCGGCTTTTCAGGGTGTCACGGTTGCGCGCACGGGGGCGGGCTGGGGGGCGGTGACGCGCTCGCGGGGGAAGCGGCAGGCGATCAACGTGCCGCGGCCCAGTTCGCTCTGCAGCAGCAGCTTGCCGCCATGGGCCTCGACCAGGCCCTTCACGATGGGCAGGCCGAGGCCCGTGCCCTTTTTCGTCGAGGTGATGTCGTGGCGGCCGCGGCCGAAGCCGGCGAAGACGGCGTCGATGTCGACCGGGTCGATGCCTTCGCCGGTGTCGCGCACGCCAAGCTCGAGTTCGCCTGACGGGAGTGAGCGCGCAAAGACGGTGACGGTGCCTCCGGCCGGGGTGAACTTCACGGCGTTTGACAGAAGGTTCATCAGGATCTGCTGCGTGCCCCGCTCGTCCGCGTGCAGGCAGGGCAGGTTGCGGTCGAGGTCTGATTCAAGCCGGACATTCTTCTCGGACGCCTGGATTTCGAAGGCCCTGACGGCGACCTTGATGGTCTCGCGCAGGTTGATCTCGACCATCTTCAGCGATACGCGGCCGGATTCGATCCGGGCGAGGTCGAGGATCTCGTTGATCATGCCCAGAAGCTGGCGACCGCTTTCGTTGATGTGCCCGGTGTACTCGGAATACTGGTGGGCCCCCAGCGGGCCGAAGATCTCGCGCTGCATCAGGTCGGAGAAGCCGAGGATCGCATTGAGCGGCGTTCGCAGCTCGTGGCTCATGTTGGCAAGGAATTCGGACTTTGCGAGGCTGGCAGCTTCGGCGCGCTGGCGGCCCTTGTCGGCTTCGAACTTGGCAGCGGCAAGCTGTTCGATCACCTGGTTCTTCTCGTCGCGTGCCAGCAGGAGCTCGCGTGTGCTGCGGTTGATGTTCCAGGCCACATGTCCGAGATACAGCGTCAGGCCAATACCCAGAAAGGCGAGGCCGATCTGGAGGGGTTCACCCTGGAGCAGGGGCGGGATCACAATGGCGCTGCCGAGCGGGATGATGGTCGCCCACAGCATGAACCGGCTTGCCGCCACCATGACCAGCACGCAGGCGAGCGTGCAGGACGCCACGAGGAAGAGCAGCATCTGGCCGGTCGCGCCACACTGGTCATAGAAAATGAAGTTCGGGAGGGCCCAGATGGCGTTGACACATGCAAGGCCCGCTGCAAGCAGAATGTGCCAGCGACTGACCCGTTCCGCAGTCATCCCGGGGGTTTCGAGGAACAGTTCCGAGAACCAGAAGCGGATGCAGGCGGCGCACAGAAGAAGGTACCAGGCAAAGAGGTGCGCCGGATTGATCCAGGCAGCGAGCAGCACGCCCATGAGGGCGCCAAGCAGCGGCAGCGAGTAGAGCATCGGCCGCAGGTTTCGCTCGACCAGCCTCAGCTGTTCGTTTTCGAGCCTGGCAGCGCGCTCGGGCTCGAGCGCGGCCACCGACGGCGCGCTTGTCCTGACCTTGCTGTTGAAGTTCGCGCTCATGGCCCGATGACTGATCCCACCCGGGACTCATCTTGCATGACAGCCGTTAAGGAATACTGGGTTTGCTGTCATTTGAGGCGGGGGACGGCGATCCAGGGCTTGTTTTCGCCAAGGTGTCGGTTACGGTCGGGTTAACTCATCGCCATGCCGAGGACCGGAAATGAACGAAGTCTTGCTTTTTGAAACCCATGGCCCCGTGGCGGTCTTGACCATCAACCGGGCCGAGAGCCGCAACCCGCTCGGGGCTGATGGCGATGGCGATGCCTTTGCTACGGCGGCTCAGCGCATCAACGCAGACCGGTCGATCCGCGCCGTGATCCTGACGGGCGCGGGGAAGGCCTTCTCGGCCGGCGGCGACGTGAAGGCGATGAAGGATCTTGCAGGCGCGTTCTCGGGGCCGGGTGTTGCGATCCGCGAGCGCTATCGCACGGGCATCCACCGGATCGTCCGCAGCGTCTGGAATATCGAGGTTCCGGTGATCGCTGCCGTGAACGGTCCGGCGATCGGGCTTGGCAACGACGTGGCCTGTCTTGCCGACATGCGGATTGCCTCCGATACGGCGATCTTCGGGGCGACCTTCCTGAAGATCGGCCTCGTGCCCGGTGATGGCGGCGCCTGGCTCTTGCCGCGGGTCATCGGGATGGCGCGGGCCAGCGAGCTGCTCTACACGGGCGACACGATCGATGCGCAGACGGCGCTTGGCTGGGGACTGGTGTCGCGGGTGGTGCCGGCGGCGAGCCTCATGGACGAAGCGAAGCAGCTTGCGCAGAAGATCTGCCAGCAGCCACCGGATGTGCTGCGCATGACAAAGAAGCTGCTGCGCGAGGGGCAGGCCGTGAGCTTCGACAACATCATGGAGCTGTCGGCGGCCATGCAGGCGCTGGCCCATCACACGGAAGACCATGGCGAGGCTATCGATGCCTTCTTCGAGAAGCGGCCGGGGAACTACCAGGGGCGCTGAGCCATGGTTTCCGCAGCGTTCAGGCCCTTCGGGCCGGCGGCCTTGTCTTGAGGCGGCGGCTCTTGTCTATTCGACATATCCAGTAATCCAACTTTGCCAGTCCAACACGGGAGTTCATTCATGACAGTCGGGATCATCGCCACGATCAAGGTCAAGCCGGGCAAGGAAGCCGAGTTCGAAACCGTGTTTCGCGAGCTGGCGGGGCAGGTGAAGCAGAATGAGCCGGGCTGCCTGCTCTATGACCTGTTCCGCTCGAAGACGCCGTCGACGTATGTAGTGATGGAGCAGTACGCCAGTGCCGAGGCCCTGGCGGCCCATGGCAAGACGGCGCATTTCGTTGCGGCGGGCCCGAAGCTTGGGGCAGTGCTTGATGGGCGCCCTGTAATCGACATGCTGGAAAAGGCCTGATCCCATGGAGCTTTCATTCAGCAAGGAAGACGAGAAGTTCCGCAGCGACGTGCGCGCCTTCATCGCCGAGCGGTTCGACGAGGACCTGCGCCACAAGATGGCGTGCTCGAAGAACGGTTACCTGGACAAGGCCGGGCAGGTGAAGTGGCAGAAGGCCCTGTACGAGAAGGGCTGGATCGCCGTGAACTGGCCGAAGGAGCATGGCGGGCCCGGCTTCTCGACGAACCAGAAGTACATTTTCGATGTCGAGATGGCGGCCGCCGGAACGCCTGTCGTCAGTCCCATGGGGCTCAAGATGGTTGCGCCCGTGATCATGGCCTTTGGCAATGACGCGCAGAAGAAGAAGTTCCTGCCACCGATCCTGTCATCGGATGTGTGGTGGTGCCAGGGCTATTCGGAGCCCGGATCGGGCTCGGACCTGGCCAGCCTGAACATGCGGGCCGAGGACAAGGGTGACCACTACCTGTGTAATGGCACCAAGATCTGGACGACCCACGCCCAGAGGGCCGCCTGGATCTTCTGCCTTGTGCGCACGACGCCGGGGCAGAAGCCGCAAGAGGGCATTTCCTTCATCCTGATCGACATGAAGACGCCCGGCATCTCGGTGCGACCCATCGTGACGATCGACGGACCGCCTGAGAACGAGCAGGAGGTCAACCAGGTCTTCTTCGACAACGTGAAGGTCCCCAAGGAGAACCTCATTGGCGAGCAGGCCGAGGGCTGGACCTATGCCAAGTACCTGCTCGAGTTCGAGCGTGGCAATGCCTATGCCTCGGGCCTCAGGCGGTCGCTGAAGAAGGTACGCAGCATCGCCTCGGTCGAGGGGCTCGACGGGGGCAAGCTGCTCGATGACGCCGACTTCCGGCGCAAGCTCGACGAGGTTTCGATCCAGATCGACGCGCTTGACTATACCGAGATGCGTTTCTTCTCGCGCATGTCCGCCGGGCAGCGCCCCGGGGCCGAATCCTCGTTGTTCAAGACGCGCGGCACCGAGTTGCAGCAGGCCATTTCCGAGCTGGCCGTCGAGGCGATCCAGTACTCGTCAATGCCCTTCGTGCAGGCGCCATGGGAGAAGAAGAACGAGCCCTGGCCGCAGCCCGACCATGCCGTGACAACGTCGCCCTACTACTTCAATTTGCGAAAAGCCTCGATCTATGCGGGTTCAAACGAGATCCAGCGCAACATCATGGCGAAGATGGTGCTGGGGCTTTGAAAGAGCCATGCCTTGCAAGGGCTGATCCGGGTGGTGACTGGTCCTTGCGGTCATCATCCCTTCACGGGGATCCGGCGGCGAACATTGCATGGTTTCCGGAACCGCTGAGCGGCGAGGGCGCGGCGTATCCCGGGCACTGCGGCTCGTGATGATCGAAAGATAGCCGATGGCGGGAGCAAAGTCCGGCTTCATGCGGACCAGGGTTGCAGCCGGCGCGGTCTTGATGCCGCGGAGGGTTGTCAGAGCGTGCGCCGCCCGTCCGTGGCTGTCGTTCCGCTGAGCGGGTGTGCGGGATCAGTCCAGCTGGTCATAGATGGCGGCGACCTGCGCGTCAAAATCCCGGAAGATCTCGAGCGCATCCTCGACCAGGAGATAGCCCGGATACATCTTGAAGCGGAAGTTCCAGAAGGACCGGATGTGCATGATCATGCCAAAGGCTTCGCCCACTTCAAGGAACTTCGCAGGTGAGTCCTTCAGGAATTGCTGGAATGCCATGGGCTTGCCGTTGAGAAGTTCCTTGTAGGCGGCTCGGTAAAGCTCCACGCCGTTGTGTGCCACCTGGTTCAGATATGTCAGGCAGCAGGAGATGCGGCGGCGAATGGCTTCGATTTCGGAGAGCTCTTGTTTCGTCGCGCGCTTGATCCTTGCGCCGAGCATCTCTTCCAGCAGGACCGGCATGAACTTTGTGGTCGCGTCGATGTTCCAGCTGTAATAGAGGAAGCCCTTCCACGCAAAAATGCCGTCACGGTACTCTTCGCCGGAAAGCTGCAGCACCTGGCGCAGTGGCTCGAGGCTTGCTGCGGTTTCATCGGTCATGAGCTTGTCCACCATCGTGCTGGACTGCTCCATCAGGTTGCTGTTGCCAGAGAATGCCAGGCTCACGATCTTCTGGATTTCGCTGTGCACGTACTGGCGCATCCGGTTTGCGGCGGCCTCGGACAGGTCGAAGTAGCAGCGCGCGACCGAAATTCCGTCACGCTTGAGGCGTTCCCGCAGGAGGAATGGATCGAATGTGGGAAGCGAATCCATGATCCTGATGACTGACAGGTCCCGCTGGAAAGCCGGGGAGGAAATGTCGCCGCCGAACTGGGTCGCGATGGTTCGATCAACATCCACGTCGCTCAAAAAGGAGCTGAAGCCACCAATCGACAGTTCACCGGAGTCGAATGGCATGATCAACTTGGTGACGGTCATGCGACCGTGTTTCCTCGGATCGCGCTCATGCATGCGCAACGTGTGCTTGAGGAAGATCGATCTGTTCAGGCGCGGATTCTTGAAGAGAGGCGCCTGTTGGTACGCTTCTGTGTCGCGATGCTGCTGGTAGACCCTCGACAGGTTAAGCACGCGATCCGTCGAGCAGCTGCGACCGAGGTTCGCAAGGCTGTTCTTTGCCATAGCGCGTGTTGCCGCAAGTGAGTTCATCGCTTTGATCCGTTCAATAGAACGACTGCAAAGTATCCCAGGCGGCGTAAAAATTGCTTTATCAGCGCGCGGCCGCAGATTGGTTAGCTGCGGGTTAATCCGGCTGAATACCTGATCCCTTTCCCGAGAGCTTCCGGCAAACTGCAGAAAAACCCAGCAGTATGATCGTGCCTGCAAGCACAGGTGACAGGATGAAAAGCGGTTCTGCCTTCGATGCCACGATGATCATCGGCGTGATGCCGGCGGGTGGATGAAAGACGTCGAGTGTCTGCATGGCGAGCATCGAAACTGCGATGGCCAGCGCTGCAACGAGGGGGTCCACGCCAAGGGCTAATGTGCATGCAATGCCGCTGGCCGCGCAGACAAGGTGTCCGCCGAGGACCCTGCGGGGATGGGCGGCGGCGACCTCCGGGCTTCCGAGCACCATTACGATCGAGGTCGTGAAGGGGAGCCACAGCAACGCCTGGCCCGTCGCGTCGGCGATGGCGATCATCAGGGCGACTGCGGCTCCGCCGCAGAGTGCGCGCAGGAGGGATTGCTCGAGGGGGCGTTTGTCCATGATTACGCCTCGCGCGGGAACACGGGTGGCGTGTCCGCGCCACGCGTGTGTTTACGCCGACGTCTGGTCCGGCTAGGTTTTCCGGGCGACAAGAGGGTGTTCCGGACATGGTCAATCGACATGAGGTGGCTCACGCTGCTGCAGGACCTTTCGCCTATTGGGGCCTCGTGCTCAAGGACTTTGCGCAGGCGTGGCTGACTTACGGGATCCTGACGATCGTGATAGCCGGCATCACGCACGGGATCTACGGAATCCCGCTCTGGCAGGTCAGTGATGTCATCCTCGCGCTTTTCCTGTTTTTTGTTGCCTTCGTCGCCAGCCTGAGCCTGATCGGCTGCTGCCTCGACCTGACGCGGGCCGAGTTCGTGCTGGCGCTGGGGCGCCTCATCAACATCGCGCTGCTGCCGTTCCTGCCCT
>DAISVV010000134.1:0-8574 GCA_036840015.1 Micropepsaceae bacterium | reverse complement strand
CGAAAGCCGCCGGCAAGGCCAGCCTGACCATTGGTGGCAAGACGCTCGAGTTCCCTGTTTCAAGCGGCACTGTGGGGCCGGATGTGGTCGACATCCGCAAGCTCTACGGCGATGCAGGCATCTTTACCTATGACCCCGGCTTCCAGTCGACCGCAAGCTGCGAGAGCGCGATCACCTATATCGATGGCGACGAGGGCGTGCTGCTCTATCGGGGCTACCCGATCGACCAGCTGGCCGAGCAGAGCGACTTCATCGAGGTCTGCTATCTGCTGCTGCACGGCGAACTGCCGTCGGCCGACCGGCTGAAGGCCTTCCGCACGGCCATCACGCGCCACACGATGGTGCACGAGCAGATCAGCATGTTCTTCCGCGGCTTCCGTCGCGATGCGCACCCGATGGCCGTGATGTGCGGCGTTGTCGGTGCGCTGTCGGCGTTCTATCACGACTCGACCGACATCAATGACCCGCAGCAGCGCACGATTGCCAGCCATCGCATGATCGCGAAGATGCCGACGATCGCTGCGATGGCCTACAAGTATTCGGTCGGCCAGCCGTTCGTCTATCCGCAGAACGACCTGAACTACGCCGAGAATTTCCTGCGCATGTGCTTTGCGGTGCCGGCGGAAGAGTACAAGGTCAACCCGGTTCTGGCGCGCGCGCTTGACCGCATCTTCATCCTGCATGCCGATCACGAGCAGAACGCGTCGACATCGACCGTACGCCTCGCGGGTTCGTCGGGCGCCAATCCGTTTGCCTGCATTGCGGCCGGCATCGCCTGTCTTTGGGGGCCCGCCCATGGCGGCGCCAACGAGGCGGCGCTTCGCATGCTCGAGGAAATCGGCGATGTGAAGCGCATCCCCGAATATGTGGCGCGGGCGAAGGACAAGAACTCGGGCTTCCGCCTGATGGGCTTCGGCCACCGCGTCTACAAGAACTACGATCCGCGCGCGAAGGTCATGCAGAAGACCTGCCACGAGGTGCTCGACGAGCTTGGCATCCGCAACGACCCGCTGCTTCAGGTGGCGATGGACCTCGAGAAGATCGCGCTGAACGACCCGTACTTCGTCGAGAAGAAGCTCTACCCGAATATCGACTTCTATTCGGGCATCACGCTGCGGGCACTCGGCTTCCCGACGTCCATGTTCACGGCGCTGTTCGCGCTCGCACGCACGGTTGGCTGGATCGCGCAGTGGGCCGAGATGATCGAAGACCCGAGCCAGAAGATCGGCCGCCCGCGCCAGCTCTACGTGGGCGCTGGCCGTCGCGACTATGTGCCGGTCAACAAGCGCCAGGCCTGAGGGCTAGCTTGCACTTTCAGGGGCCGCGTCGGGTTTCCGGCGCGGCGCTTTCATGATCCGCAGGATCTCGCGCGCCGCGCGCAGGCTCGGGGGCTCGTCGCCGAGGCCCATCTGCTTGAGTGCCGCGGTGCTAGCGGTCACCTGGCTCACCCGCGCGGCATGGTTCGTCAGCAGCCGCACCAGTTCGCGCGACAGGTTCGGGGCCGTGCAGTTCTCCTGGATGAATTCAGGCACCACCTCCCGGTCGAGGATCAGGTTCACCAGCGTGACATAGCGTACGCGCACCATGCGACGGGCGATGGCTGCCGTGAGTGCGCCGACGCGGTATCCGATCACCATTGGCGTGGCGCTGAGCGCGAGCTCCGTGGCGACGGTACCGGATGCGGCGAGTGCGACGTCGGCCGCGTCGAAGGCGCCGAGCTTGTCGTCCGGATCCTCGACGACGATCACATCGCGGCCCCATTGACGGACCAGATCATGGACCTTGCGGCTGACGGTCTGCACGGTGGGCAGCACGATGCGGAAGCTTCCCGCCTCGCGCTCGGTCATCTCGATGGCTTCGCGGAAGACCGGCCAGAGGAAGCGCAGTTCGCCCGAGCGGCTGCCCGGCAGCAGCATGAGGATGCGCGCATCCGGCTGGAGGTCGTGTCGCGCACGGAACGCCTCGCCCTGACCAGGTTTCGGCGCGCGCTCGACGGCCGGATGTCCCACGAAGGATGCGCCCATGCCCGCGCCCTGGAAGAACGGCACTTCGAACGGCAAGAGGCAAAGGACGTGATCGAAGTACTGCGCCATCTTCTTTGCGCGACCCGGCCGAGAGGCCCAGACTTGCGGGGCCACATAGTCGACGATCTTCATGTCGGGTGCGATCCTGCGCAGACGCCTTGCGACCTTGTGCGTGAAGTCCGGGCTGTCGATCATGACGACGACATCGGGTTGCGTGTCGCGGGCAAAGGCGGCGACCTGCCGGATGCGCTTCAGGATCACGGGAACCTTCGGGACAACTTCCCGCAGGCCCATCACGGATGTGTCGGTGATCGAATAGAGGCTCTGCAGGCCGGCGGAACGCATGCGCTCGCCCCCGACGCCAATGATGTCTGCCCTGCCCCCGGTCAAGGCGCGCAGGGCAAGGATGACCTGCTGGCCAAGGGCGTCGCCGGAGGGTTCGCCGACGACAAGCATGATCCTGGGCGGGCGGTCGAGATCGGTGGCTGTCATGGCTCGCTCATTCCATAAACGAACAGTCCTGCGGCGTCTGCTGCGGCCTTCACGGCCTGAGGCTGGACGATGACGCTGTGCCCGGCTTCGACAAGGATCCCTGCGAGGCCAGCCGCGGCCGCCAGCTCGACGGTGTGGCACCCGATGGCCGGCGGGTCCATGGACACAAGCTGTCCGGGCGCCATGCTCTTCACCAGGAGGCCGCCCCTTGCCGCCAGGGGATCAACACCCTTCAGCATCGCATCGGTGCCCGCCTTTGTCTCGGCGGCCACGGTCCTGCCGTTGGCGTAGATGATCGCCTGGCCCTGGCCGGAGGCACCGTGCTGGCGAGCAGCCTCGAGGGCGAGGCGGAAGTCGCGTTCGAGCGCTGGCGCGCCGCGCGACAGGGTCAGATAGCCCGGCGATGCGGCCAGCGTCGGTGCGGCCTGAAGGGGCGAGAGGACCCTGAATCCGGCGCGCTCGAAGGTCGAGGCGATTGCGCGATGGATCCCGTCATTGTGGCGCCTCAGGACGCCGAAGTTGGACACAAGGAACCAGATGCCCCCGAGGTCCGGACGCATGCGGATGTTTCCATCCCGCGGGCGCTTGAAGTGACCTGCGAACACGACCTCGGTGCACTGGCGCTCGCGCAGCCGCCTGATGCACCAGCCCAGCTTTCCGATGCTCTTGCGCTCGCTGTCGATGCCCGCGGGCGCAGGGTCTGCGAACTCTTCAACAGCCAGCAGGAAAACGTCACGTCCGGCAACCATCGCCGCGCGCGCGATCTCCATGGGCAACTCACCGCCGCCGGCAATGATTGCAAGCCTGGCCGATGAGGGGCTCACGCCATCTCGTTGCGCGTCTCGCGGTTGGGCATGCAGAGCGGACGGTTGGTATTGTTGCGGACGAAGTTCACGATTTCCATGACCTCGGCATTGCTCGCGAAGAGTTCGGCCACGTCGGACAGGCGCTCCTGGAAGGTACCTTCCTGCGCGAACAGCAGCCGGTAGGCGTTCCGCAATTCATGGATCTGGTCGCGCGAGAAGCCCCGGCGCTTCAGTCCGACCAGGTTCAGCCCGGCGAGATAGGCCCTGTTGCCCATGACCGACCCATAGGGGATCAGGTCGCCCTCGAGGCCTGCCATGCCGCCGACGAAGGCGTGGCGGCCGATGCGGCTGAACTGGTGGACGGCGG
The DNA here is from genome assembly GCA_036840015.1 of Micropepsaceae bacterium. Classification (GTDB taxonomy): domain Bacteria; phylum Pseudomonadota; class Alphaproteobacteria; order Micropepsales; family Micropepsaceae; genus SZUA-430. The sequence continues at coordinate 4,885 of DAISVV010000134.1, read as the reverse complement.
CACCACCGCCAAGCCAGACAAAGTCTTCGACGATGACGTGCCCGCCCACCATCGCATTGTTGGCAAAGACGCAGTTGCTGCCGACAATGCAGTCATGGGCCACGTGGCTATCGGCCATGAACATGCAATTGTCACCCACGCGCGTCACGGCGCCGCCCTTTGCCGTGCCCGGGTTCATCGTCACGTGTTCGCGGATCAGGTTGTTGCGCCCGATGATCAGTTCGACGGGTTCACCCCTGTAAGCGAGGCTCTGGGGTGGATGGCCCAGCGAAGCAAAGGGAAACACGGTTGTTCCCTCGCCGATCGTGGTCGCGCCGTCGACGCAGACGTGGCTGAACAACCTGACATTGGCGCCCAGCCTGACCTGGGGCCCGACAACGCAGAACGGGCCGATCTCGACGCTTTCGTGGATCTCTGCCTTCGGGTCAACGACGGCACTGGGGTGGATCTTGGTCATGTCAGTTGTCCGTCTTTTCCCTTGGTTCGGCGATCATGGCCGTGAATTCCGCCTCGGCACAAAGCTTGCCGTTGACGTAGGCCTCGCCTGCGAAACGCCATACAGGCATGCGCGCCTTCTGCATCTTGACCTGCAGAAGAAGCAGGTCGCCGGGCATGACGGGGTGGCGGAAGCGCGCCTTGTCGATACCCATGAAGTAGACGATCTTGTCGCCGGCCTTCGCGTCGATGGAATGCATCACCAGGGCGCCGGCGGTCTGTGCCATGGCCTCGATGATGAGGACACCCGGGAAGATCGGATAACCCGGGAAGTGGCCGACGAAGCATGGCTCGTTCATCGATATCGCCTTCACGCCCGTGGCGCTGACGTTCGGGACGATGTCGATCATGCGGTCAATGAGCAGCATCGGTGGCCGATGCGGCAGCAGTTCCATGAGGCGTCGGATGTCGGCGGTCTCGAGCGGCTTTTCAGTCATTTCCTGTCTCGGTCTTTGTCTTGCTTGCCTTTCCCAGACGCGAAAGCGCACCCACCTCGCGTCTCCACTGGTCGACGGGCTTCGCCGGGAAGCCGCCATATACCTTGCCGCCTTCAAGCGAGCGAGTCACGCCTCCGCGCGCGGCGACAAAGGCGCGCGCGCCGATCCTGACGTGGTCGGCCACGCCGACCTGGCCGCCGAGGACGGCGAAATCCTCGATGTCGCAACTGCCCGAGATGCCGACCTGCGAGACCACGATGCAGTTGCGCCCGAGGTGGTTGTTGTGGCCGATCTGGACGAGGTTATCGATCTTCGTTCCCTCGCCGATGACGGTGTCAGCCATTGCGCCGCGGTCGATCGCGACGTTGGCGCCGATCTCGACATTGTCCTGGATGATGACGCGCCCGAGCTGGGGGATCTTGAAATGGCCCTGCGGGCCGTTCACGAAACCAAATCCATCCTGTCCAATGCGCGCGCCCGGATGGATGAGGCAGTTGTCGCCAATCAATGCATGGCTGATCGACACATGGGGACCGATCCGGGTTCCGCGTCCGATCTGGACGCCGCGACCGATGACGGCGCCCGGGCCGATCACGGCTGCATCACCGATCTCCACGCCTTCGCCGATGAAGGCGCCTGGGGCCACGACCGCGCCCTCGCCGATCCGCGCGGTGGTTGCGATCGGCAGGACGGGAGGCTGCGAAACCGGCCAGAGGCTGCCCGCACCCGGATAGAGATGCGTTGCCAGCTGCGCGAACGCAAGCGCCGGACGCGCGCAGACCAGCACGATGACGTGGGTGGGCGCACCGGGTGCCATCTGTTCGGTCACGAACACGGCGCTGGCCTGCGTCTGCTTCAGCGCACCGGAGAAGCGCGGACTGTCACAGTAAGAGGCCTGCCCTGCCGTTGCCCGGTCAAGGGGGGCCACGTCATGGACCTGCGCGTCGGCGTGGCCGGCGGCGAATGTTGCCCCTGTCAGCTGCCCTATGCGGGCAATGCTGATGGGTCCTGCGTTGTCATAGAATCGTGGATCAGCCATGGCGCACAATAGACAAAGGACCGGATCTTTTCAGATCCGGTCCCTGTCAGCTCAGTTGTGGTTCAACCATCAACCGCCGGGCTTCGCCGGCGCGGCGGCCGGCTTGGCCGGGGCGGCAGGCTTCGGCGCGACGGGCGTCACGGTGACGCGCGGCAGGGCTTTGTTGAGGCGCTCGATGGCGACGTTGGTGATGTCGAGTTCGTTCACGCCGACAACAACCAGACCGCGGTCCAGGAGCAGGTTGGCCTTGCGCTCCACGAGGATCTTCTCGAGGATCGGCGACAGGGCACGCTCCATCTGGGTGCGGGCGTTGCTGATGCCGTTCTGGAGACCAACCTGGCGCTCCTGCACCTTCTTCTGAAGGGCCTGGCGACGGGTCTCGATTTCCTTGATCTTGGCCTGCCGGGCCTGGGGCGACAGAACGTCAGCCTGGGCCTGCAGCGCCTGGATGTCGGCCTGGAGCTTCTTGTCCTCGGGGCCGAGATCGGTCTGGATCTTCTTGGCAATGGCTTCCGCCTGCTTCTGAAGTTCCACGCCGGCCGCCGACTTGCGCAGGATGGTGGCGCGGTCGAGGTACAGGATCACGGCAGCCGGAGCGGGCTTGAGAGCGCCGGCAGCAGGAGCCGCGGCGGTGGCCGGCTTGGCAGGCGCCGGCTTTGCAGGCGCCGGTTGTGCGTTGGCGGTCATTACACCAAATACGAGTGAGGTGGCGGCGAGAGCAGCCGTGGCCCACCGGGCCTTTCGAATAGTCATGTTTGTAATCTCCTGGAGCGGACTAAAACTTCGTTCCTGCGCTGAAGCGGAAGGACTCCGTTTGGTCGTAGTCTTCTTTGTTCAAAACCTGCGAGAAATCAAGACGGACCGGACCAAAAGGTGAGTTCCAGTACACGCTCAAACCAGCAGATGCCCGCAGCGACATATCGTCCACGATACACGAGAACGGAGAACAGACCGGCTTGTCAGACACCAGGCCCACTGTACCAACGTCAGTGAACAGGGCGGTCTTGATGCCGAGCTCTTCAGGCAGGAAGTTCGGGAAACGCAGTTCGACAGTGCCGATTGCGTAGGCTTCGCCACCGACGGACGGAGGCGTTCCGAACACGGCTGTTTCGCGCGGACCAATGCCCGAGGTCTTGAAGCCACGGAACGAGGCGCCACCCTTGAAGAAGCGGTCGTTCGCCGAGAGCTGGTCGGTACCATAGGCAATGATGTAGCCCGCCGACATGGCCACATTCAGAATGAGATCGTCGTACCAGAGGCGCTTGAACCAGTCGCCGCTGATTTCCGTGCGCAGGTATTCCTTGTCGCCGCCGAGGCCGGCAACGTCGAAGCTCCAGCTCAGGTCGACACCGTTCTGCGGTTCGATCGGATCGTCCTTGTCGTCGTAGACGTAGGTGAAGCCAGCCTGCGACAGCATGGTCACACCCTGCTCCACGTCACCGGCCGGACCCGTGATCACGATGTCGTCCTGGCGCAGCGTGTAGCGAAGGCCAAGGCGTCCAAACTCCGACAGCGGGAAGCCGAGACGAAGGCCGATGCCGCGGATGCTGGCCTCGTAGTTCGACTCGTCGAAGGTCTGGTACTGGTTATAGATGTCGAAGCCGGCGGACATATTGCGGTCCATGAAGTACGGCTCGGTAAAGCGCAGGTCGACCTGCTGGCGGATGTTCGAAACCGAGACCTGCAGGCGCAGGAACTGGCCACGGCCCAGCAGGTTCTTTTCGGTCAGGCTTGCGGCGCCGACAATGTTGTCACCCGACGACGAGAAGCCGGCGCTGACGGAGAACTCGCCCGTGGACTGCTCTTCAACTTCGACGTTCAGGACCGTGCGGTCGCCTGACGTCCCGGGTTCCTCGTTGATCTCGACCTTCTTGAAGTAGCCAAGACCGCGAATGCGCGAGCGCGAACGGTTGATCAGCACACGGTTGAAGGCATCGCCTTCAACCAGGCGGATTTCACGACGGATGACCTTGTCGAGCGTGCGCGTGTTGCCAACGATGTTGATGCGCTCGATGTAGACGCGCGGACCTTCCTCGACCTTGAAGACGACATCAACGGTGCGCTCCTCGCGATTGCGGCGCACGCGGGGGCGGATGTCCACGAAGGCATAGCCCTTGGTGCCTGCAGCCAGCGTGAGGGCGTCGACGCTCTTGTCGATGAGCTCGGCGTTATACAGCTCGCCGCCATTGAAGCGGATGAGTTCGCGCAGCTCGGCGACGGGAATGTCCTTGAGCTTGGTGTCGATGTCGACCTTGCCGAAATTGTAGCGCTCACCCTCTTCGATGGTGAAGGTGATGTAGAAGCCGCTGCGGTCGGGCGCGAGTTCGGCCACCGCCGAGATCACGCGAAAGTCGGCATAGCCCTGCGACAGGTAGAAGCGACGCAGCTGCTCACGGTCGAAGGTCAGCCGATCGGGATCGTAGTTGTCGTTGCTCTGCAGGAAGTTCCACCAGACCGATTCGGTCGTGGCGATGCGTTCGCGCAGCGTGCCGTCGCTGTAGGCCTTGTTACCGATGAAGATGATGCGGCTGACGCCCGTCGTCGGGCCCTCGTTGATCTCGAAGACAAGGTCAACGCGGTTCTGGCCAAGCTGCACCGTCTTCGGCTCGACCTGCGCGGCGAAGCGGCCCGAGCGGCGATAGATTTCAAGAATGCGCTGGACGTCGGCCTGAACCTTCGCACGCGAAAACACCATGCGCGGCTTGAGCTGGACTTCTTCCTCAAGCGACTTGATCGACACCTTGGAATTGCCGTCGAACGCAATGCGGTTGATGATCGGGTTCTCGACCACCTTTACCTTCACGACGCCGTCAGCCTGCTGGATCTGCACGTCGGCAAACAGGCCAGTGCCATAAAGCGTCTTCAGCGACTGGTCGACCTGGGCCTGCGTGTAGGACGAGCCCTCCTTGATGAC
>DAISVV010000133.1:0-8828 GCA_036840015.1 Micropepsaceae bacterium | reverse complement strand
CAGGCCGTGGCCCTGGCCAAGGCCGTGAACTACGAGAGCGCCGGCACGGTCGAGTTCATCGTCGACAAGGACCGCAACTTCTACTTCCTCGAAATGAACACGCGCCTTCAGGTCGAGCATCCGGTCACCGAACTTGTCACGGGTTTTGACCTTGTCGAGCAGATGATCCGCGTTGCCGCCGGCGAGAAGCTGTCGATCCGCCAGGAAGACGTGAAGCTCAAGGGATGGGCGCTGGAAAGCCGCAGCTACGCCGAGGATCCATATCGCAACTTCCTGCCCTCGACGGGGCGTCTCGTGCGCTACAGGCCGCCCGCTGAAACCACGGCCAACGGCAAGACAATCCGCAACGACACCGGCGTGTTCGAGGGTGGCGAGATTTAGATCTACTACGACCCGATGCTCGCCGAGCTTTGTGCCCATGCGGCGACGCGCGCGCAGGCGACCGGCCAGATGGCCGGTGCGCTGGACCAGTTCCATATCGATGGCATCCGGCACAACATTGCCTTCCTGCAGGCCGTGATGATGCATCCCCGCTTCCGCTCGGGCCGGCTGTCGACGAACTTCATCGCCGAGGAATTCAAGGGTGGCTTCGAAGGTGCCGACCTGACGCCGGAACTGAAGGACCGCATGGCGGCAGTGGCCGTGTTCATGCACCTGCGCGAGGAAGAGCGCAGGCGGCGCATAAGTGGCCAGCTCAATGGCACTGCTGCCACGCCAAAGGAATGGACGGTTGGAATCAACAACCAGGATTCCGTTCCGGTCCGCACGATGACCGAAGGCAAGGATGTCGTCGCCGTGCGCCTGGGCGAGGGCAAGTTCTCGCGCATGGTCGAGGTCGAGAGCTACTGGAAACCGGGCGAACCGGTCTTTGTCGGTGAAGTAGCCGGTGAGGCGCTGGCCATGCAGGTCACGCGCAAGTCGGACCAGTATCGGCTGATGCACCGCGGCGCGACGGCGACAATCAGCGTCCGCCGCCCCCGCGTCGCCGCTCTCGCCGGCCACATGATCGAGAAGCCACCCGCTGATACCTCGAAGCAGTTGCTCTGCCCGATGCCCGGTCTCGTGATCTCGATCCAGGTCCAGGTCGGACAGGACGTGAAGGCCGGCGAGGTTCTCGCCGTGGTCGAAGCCATGAAGATGGAAAACGTCCTGCGGGCCGAGCGTGACGGCGTGGTCAAGCGCATTGCAGCCAAGCCCGGCGACAGCCTTCCCGTCGATGCGGTGATCCTTGAGTTCGAGTGAGCAAACCCACTTCCGCCTGCGCATCGCCGGCCGCGTACAGGGCGTAGGCTTTCGCGACTGGCTGCTCGGGGAAGCCCGCGCTCGCGGCCTGAACGGCTGGGTACGCAACCGCTCCGACGGCACCGTCGAGGCGCTGGTTTCAGGCCCCGACGCCGCCGTGCAGGACATTCTGCGGGCCTGCACGCAAGGCCCGCCCGCGGCCTCCGTGACCGGCATTGACATCAAGAACGAGAAAGACCCCGCGCCAGAGGGCTTTCTGCGCCGGCCAAACCTCTGATCGCGGGTGACACGGGATGCTCCGGCGGGCTAACCTCCGCCGTAAAGCCCATTGCGCATCGGAGTTTCCCCATGAAAGCCGCCGTCCTTCGTGAAGTGAAGAAGCCCTTGTCGATCGAAGAGGTCGAGATCAGCAAGCCCGGCCCGCGCGAGGTCCTGATCCGCACGGTGGCAGCCGGCGTGTGTCATTCGGACCTGCACTTCGTGGAAGGCCATTACGCTCACCCGCTTCCCGCGGTGCTGGGACACGAGTCCGCGGGCGTCGTCGAGCAGGTCGGCTCGGAGGTCAGGACGGTCAAGCCGGGCGATCATGTCATCACCTGCCTGTCTGCATTCTGCGGCCACTGCGAGGACTGCGTCACGGGTTCCATGTCGCGCTGCGTCAGCCCGGAGACACGCCGTCTCAAGACCGACAAGCCTCGCCTCGCGGCAACATCCGGCTCAATGTTCCAGTACCTGAACCTGTCCTCCTTTGCCGAGCAGATGTTGGTGCATGAGAACGCTTGCGTGAAGATCCGGCCGGACATGCCGTTTGATCGCGCGGCGCTCATCGGGTGTTCGGTGATGACCGGCGTGGGCGCTGTCATGCATACAAGCAAGGTCCGGCCTGGCGAGACCGTCGCCGTCATCGGTTGCGGAGGCGTTGGCCTTTCGTGCATCAATGGCGCTGCCATCGCGGGTGCTGGCCGCATCATCGCAATCGACATGCAGGGCTCCAAGCTTAACATCGCGAGGGAGCTTGGCGCCACGGATGTCGTCAATCCAAAGGACGGCGACCCCGTCAAGCAGGTCATCGAGTTGACCAGCGGCGGCGTCCACCATTCCTTCGAGGCGATCGGGCTTAAACAGACCGCTGAGCAGTCGTTCCGCATGCTTCGCCGTGGCGGCACGGCCAACATCATCGGCATGATCCCCGTCGGGGTGAACATCGAACTGCACGGCGCGGATTTTCTCGGCGAACGGAAGATCCAGGGATCCTACATGGGCTCGAACCGCTTCCCGGTCGACATGCCTCGCCTTGTCGACTTCTACATGTCCGGCAAGCTGAAGCTCGACCAGATGATTTCGCGGCGCATCCGCCTTGAGGACGTCAACGATGCCTTCGAGGAGCTCACGCGCGGCGAGTTGGCACGCTCCGTGATCATGTTCAGCTAGAACACCTGCAGCAGGGAGACAGCGCATGGCAATCCGTTCTGGCGTTCTGCGCGCGTGCGCTCTTGTCCTGACGGCATTGGTGCTGTCGTCCTGCGTGGCGCCACGCCCCGGTGCACCCGTTGCCGCAACCCAGGCCCTGCAGCCCGACTACACGTTCTGGCCCCACGAGGTCAGCGACCTCAAGCCCGATCCGGGCATCAGGTATGGCGTGCTCCCGAACGGAATGCGTTACGCGATCATGCGTGGCCCCCAGCCGGCGGGTGCCGTGTCCCTGCGCCTGCGGGTTGCCGCGGGCTCGCTTCAGGAAAACGACGACCAGCGTGGCCTTGCGCATTTCCTCGAGCACATGGCCTTCAATGGCTCGAAGAACGTTCCCGAAGGCGAGTTCGTGAAGCTCCTCCAGCGCAAGGGCCTCGCCTTTGGCGCCCACACCAATGCCTACACGAGCACCAGCGAAACCGTCTACATGCTGGAGTTGCCCAAGAACACGCCGGATCTCCTCGACACCGGCCTCATGCTGTTCCGTGAAGTCGCCGGCAACCTGTCCCTCGACCAGAAAGCGATCGACCGCGAGAAGGGCGTGATCCTGGCCGAGCAGCGCTCGCGCAATACGCCTGAATACCGCGCCTTCGAGGCCCGCTGGAAGATCTGGTATGAAGGCCAGCGCCTCGCCGATCGCCTGCCCATCGGCCTGACTGAAACCATCGCGGGCGCCACGCGCGAGAAGCTTCTCGAATTTTACCAGCGTAACTATCGCCCCGAGCGCACCATGGTCGTCGTCGTGGGCGACATCGACGTCGCCGACATCGAGGCGCGCATCAGGAAGGGCTTCTCGGACTGGCAAGGGCAGGGGACCGACCCGCGCGACCCGCCAATGGCTCCACCCAGGCAGCGCGGCGTGACCGGCGCACTCTTCGTCGAGAAGAACCTGCCCGAGGTGATGACCATCAACTGGCTGAGCGCCGCCGGGCGCGAGGCCGACACGTCCCGGCTTCGCATCGCCGATTCCCGCTGGTGGATGGCCAACACGATCGTCAACCGCCGCCTCGCGCGCCTGGCGCGCGCGGCAAACCCTCCCTTCATTGCGGCCTCTGTGGGGTTCAACCACGAGCGTGGCGTCGTCAACTCATTCTCGCTGTCGCTCTCCTCGAAGCCCGGCTCCTGGCGCACCGCCATGGCAGCCGCGGAGCAGGAAGTCCGCCGCGCCCTGCAATACGGCTTCAGCGCCAGCGAGATCGAGCGCGAAATCAAGGAATGGCGCGCCGGGGTCGAGGACGCGAACGGCTCGGCTGCCACGCGCCAGTCGTCGCAGCTGGCTCGCAGCATTCTTTCGAGCTTCGACGAGCACAATGTCGCGACCCATCCCTCGGCCGAGCTGGAACTCTTCAACCGCTATGCACCGACCCTAACGCCCGAGACGGTCCTCCAGGGCTTCCGGGAGATTGCCAGCGGCACCGGCCCGGTCGTCGTGCTCTCGACCTCGCAGCACGTGCCGGGCGGCAGCGCCGCCGTCGCCGCGGCTTTCGAGCAGAGCACCCGCACGAAGGTCGAGCCGCCTGCCTCCCGCGCGACATTGGCCTTCCCCTATGACAATTTCGGGCCTGCCGGCACGGTAGTCGAGCGAAAGGTCATCGACGACCTCGGCATCACGCTCATCCGCTTTGCCAACGGCGTGCGCCTCAACTTCAAGCAGACCAGCTTCGACATCGACACGGCGACCGTCAGCGTGCGCTTCGGCGGCGGCTTCGTCTCGCTGCCGCGCGACCGCGCAGGCCTTTACTGGGTCCTGCCCTTCGCCTTCAGCGAGGGCGGCCTGAGGAAGCTGACAACCGACCAGCTCGAGGAAGCCCTCGCCGGGCGCATCGTTTCGATAGGCGCCTCGCTCGACGACGATGCGCTGGGCTTCAGCGGCGGCACCAACCGGCGCGACCTGGCGCTTCAGCTGCAGCTCATGGCCGCCTTCGCGACCGATCCGGCCTACCGGCCGGAAGGCCTTGAGCGCCAGCTCGCCTCGGCGGTCGACGACCTCAAGCAGTTCTCCTCAAGCCCGGGCCGCGTTCTGTCGCGCGAGCTCTCGGGCCTCCTGCGTTCGGGCGACAAGCGCTGGACGTTCCCGACCCTTGAGAACCTGCAATCGGTGTCGATGAAGGACGTCGAGGCCATCATGGCACCCATGCTGCAGGATGCACCCATCGAGATCGCAATCGTCGGCGACGTGAACGAGGCCGACGCCATCAAGGCGGTGGCGGACACCTTCGGCGCCCTGAAGCCACGTCCGACCACATTCACGGCGCCACCGGGCGGGCGCGACGTGCGCTTCCCAAGCGGGGGCGGAAAGTTCCGCTTCACGCATGAAGGCGCCGCCGACCAGGCGCTGGCCTACGTCGCCTGGCGCGGCCCCGACTTCTATGCCGACATGCGCCGTTCGCGCACGCTGTCGCTCCTGCGCGAGATCATCAAGGTCCGCCTGACGGACGAGTTCCGCGAGGCGCAGGGCGCCGCCTATTCGCCCTCGGCCGGCTCATCCTTCTCCGATGTCTTCCCGGGCTTCGGCTACCTGTCGGCCGCCTCCGAGACCAAGCCCGAGCTGGTCGAGGACTTTTTCAGGACCGTGGATGAGGTGGTGGCCGAGATCGCCTCCGGCAAGCTGACCGACGATGTCATCGACCGCGCCCGCGCGCCGCTGGTCAAGGCGCTGGAAAAGAACCGGCTGGGCAACGGCTTCTGGGCCGGGGTCACCGTGGACCTGCAGTCCGAGCCCCGCGCCATCGAAGCCATCAGGACCCAGATCTCCGACGTGAGCACCGTCACCCGCGAGGAACTCGTGGCCGCCGCAAGGACATGGCTGAAGCCAGCGGGCAGGGTGGAAATCCGCATCCTGCCCCAGGCCGCGGCGAAGGGGTTGCAACCCAAATAGTTTATGTCTATCGGTCTGCAACCAGTGGGGGAGTTGACGTCCCCCGCCCTCAAAACCTTGGCTTTACGATTGGAAGCAGTCGGGCAATAGTCCGCCCGGATGAGAGTCACGAAAAGACATGCTTAAATTCCTGAATTGGCTCGTGACCTGGTGGAACGGGCACACGATCGGCACCTGGATCTTCACGAAGCGCCACGGGCGCCTCGTCGGTGAGGACGTATTCGGCAACGCCTATTACCAGACCGCCGACGGCAAGCGCCGCTGGGTGCTCTACAAGAACATCGCCGAAGCCTCGCTGGTGCCCGCAGAATGGCACGGCTGGCTTCATCACACCTTTGACAAGCCACCAACGGTCGAGCCGCCCAAGGTCAAGGCCTGGGAGCGCGAGCACCAGCCCAACCTCACGGGCACGCCGCTCGCCCACAAGCCCGCTGGCAGCATCATGGCCGGCGGCCAGCGTCCACATGCCACCGGCGATTACGAAGCCTGGCAGCCAAAGTAGGGGAACAAGGGGTCCACATGCAGAACGGATTTGTCGAAACGCTGATCGGTGCCGCGGTCGTCGCCGTGGCGGGCGTGTTTTTCTACTACGGCTGGAGCACCACTGGATCGGGTTCGGTGCAGGGCTACGAGCTCGTCGCAAAGTTCGAACGCATCGATGGCATCAACGTGGGCACTGACGTGCGCCTCTCGGGCATCAAGATCGGCACGGTGACCGCTCAGGAACTCGATGCCAAGTCCTACCGCGCCGTCGTGAAGATGAACATCAAGGAAGGCGTTCCGATCCCGGATGACTCGTCGGTCAAGGTTGCAAGCGAAGGCCTGCTCGGCGGCTCCTACCTCGCCGTCATGCCGGGTGCGAGCGAATCCAACATGAAGTCCGGCGGCGAATTCGAGATCACGCAGGGTTCCGTCGACCTGATCACGCTCTTCGTGAAGTCGATGTCCGGCGGCGAGTCCAACGCAGCTGATCCCGCGGGGCCGGGTGGCTCGGCTGACAACGCCGCGCCCGCGATGCCGTGAGAGCTGGAACCCACCGGACCTGGATAGACTGATGCACAAGACGCCGCTGACCCTCGCCGCCACGGCCCTGCTGGCAGCCACCTTCCTCGCCGGGACGGTTGCCGTGCAGCCCTCGCAGGCCCAGCCTGAGCAGCCACCCGTGGAGATCCCGTTACCCGATCCCGTGGACCCAACGGTGAGCCCCGACCCCGAACCGATCGAGGAGCTTCCGGCGCCGCAGGTCCAGCCCGCACCACCGCCTGTTGCAGAGCCCGTGATGCCGCCGCCGGAGGTTATCGACCCGGCGCCCTCAACTAGCGCAGCGCCCCAGGCGCTCGGCGTGATCCTTGGCGGCATCGACAAGGTCGCCGCACGCACCGCCAAGTTCGAGATCAACCTGCGCCAGCAGGCCGTCTATAACACGCTGATCATCAAGGCCTATGCCTGCAAGACCAGGCCACCGGAAGAACCGCCCGAGTCCGCCGCCTTCCTCGAGATCCTCGAGCGCAAGCCCGACGGCACGATGCAGAAGCTGTTCTCGGGCTGGATGTTCGCCTCAAGCCCGGCGCTGAATGCGCTCGAGCATCCCGTCTACGATGTCTGGGTCGTCAGCTGCAAGACGGCCCCAGCCGCCAACACGTCCCCGGTTCCGCCCAACACGTAGAAATCAGCCTTTGCCCGGACCGCCGGTTTGAGCAGCCTTCTGTAGGCCGCCCGGCTGATCTCGACAGCGCCGAACTGCGCCAAGTGCGCCGTGATGAATTGCGTGTCGAGCAGCCTGTAGCCGCCTGCCCGCAGGCGTGCCACGAGGTGGACGAGCGCCATCTTGCTGGCATCTGTTGCACGGCTGAACATGCTTTCACCAAAGAATGCAGCGCCAATCGAGGGTCCGTAGAGCCCGCCGACCAGGTCCTCGCCATCCCAGACCTCCACGCTGTGTGCGTGACCTGCCTTGAAAAGCTCCACATAGGAAGCCTCGATCGCATGATTGATCCAGGTAACCGGCCGATCCTGCACTTGCTCTGCGCAAAGCGAGATCACCTGCTCGAAGGCCTGGTCGACCGTGACAGTGAATGTCGACTTTCGCATCGTGCGCGCGAGCCGGCGCGGAACGTGGAACAGGTCGAGGGGCAGGATACCGCGCCGCTCCGGATCAACCCAGCCGACCTCCGCATCTTCACGATGGTCAGCCATCGGGAAGATACCCTCGCGGTAGACCTCAAGCAGGAGGTCGGCAGGCAGGACGGGACCCGGCAAGCCGCCCTTCACGGCATCAGCCCGCTTCCTGCTGGCGCTTCAGGTACTTCTCGAGCCAGTGGATCGAGTAGTCGCCGTCGATGATGTCCTTCTCGTTCACCAGCGCCTGGAAGAGGGGGATCGTCGTCTCGATGCCGTCGATCACGAACTCCGACAGGCTCCGGCGCAGCCGCATGAGACACTCTGTGCGGTTCTTGCCGTGCACGATCAGCTTGCCGATCAGGCTGTCATAGTTGGGCGGGATCCGGTACCCGGAATAGGCCGCTGAATCCACGCGAACACCAAGCCCGCCCGGCACGTGGAAGTCCTTGATGAGTCCTGGCGAGGGGCGGAAGGTCTTCGGGTTCTCGGCATTGATGCGGCATTCGATGGCGTGCCCCGAATAGGTCACATCCGACTGGTCGAAGCCGATCATGCCGCCATGCGCCACGCGCAGCTGCTCGCGCACAAGGTCAAGCCCCGTGATCATCTCGGTGACAGGATGCTCGACCTGCAGGCGGGTATTCATCTCGATGAAGTAGAACTCGCCGTTCTCGTAGAGAAACTCGACGGTGCCCACGCCCAGATAGCCAAGCTCGCCCAGCGCATCCGTCACGATCTTGCCGATCTTGTCGCGCGCCTCGGGGTTGAGGGCTGGCGAACCGGCTTCTTCCCAGACCTTCTGGTGGCGGCGCTGCAGCGAACAGTCGCGTTCACCGAGGTGAACGACCTTTCCACTGCTGTCGGCCAGCACCTGGATCTCGATATGCCGCGGCAGCTGGAGATAGCGCTCAAGATACACGGCGTCATCGCCAAAGGCGGCCTTCGCCTCTGACCGGGCCGTCGCCAATGCAATCGCAAGCTCGCTCTCGTCACGCGCAACCTTCATGCCGCGCCCGCCGCCGCCGGCCGCTGCCTTGACGATCAGCGGATAACCGATCTCCGCGGCAACCTTCAGTGCCTCCTCGTCGGTTGCAATACCGCCATCCGATCCCGGAAC
>DAISVV010000132.1:0-8895 GCA_036840015.1 Micropepsaceae bacterium | reverse complement strand
GCGTAGTAGGCGCGTGCGACGATGATGTCGCCGGCCGCGCCAGACTGGAACACATTGCCGCCGGCGAAGTTTCCGGTTCCGTCCAGCGGAGGTGGCACGACGATACCGCCGAAGCTGCTGAAGCGCCGCACGTCGATCACAAGCCTGCTGTCGCAGGCCAGGAGCGGGGTGATGCGGTCACAGACGAGCTGGCGGAACTGTGTCGCCGTCATGTTGCTGCTCTGGGCCTGTCCCGTCCTGATCTGGCGTGCTGCCGAAGTGAGGCCATTGTCGAGGGACGAGGTTCCCAGATAGATCAGCGCCACCTCGAAGATCGCGAAGATCAGCGAAAAGAAGGGAATGGCGACCACCGCCATTTCGATGGCGGCTGCGCCGTCCTTTCGCCTTGCGAAACGGTGCAGGAACGCGACAAAGACGGATCTCTTGCTCATGTCGTACACGCCTGATCCATGGTTGTGAAACACGTTGCATCCCGGAGGATGACGCACGCGCGTTAGAAATACTGCAAGACGGCGTTGTTGGCGGCGGATCCTTCCGTCGTAGTTGCTGCCGGGTTAACAGGCCTGCGGGTCCTTTGCCGCTTCGTAACCTTGCTGCAGGAATAGGTTCATCTCTCGCCACTCCGGACAGGATCGGTAAAGCATCACGCGCCTAGCCTTCTGCCGGAAGTCCGCAATTCGTCCCGCGGACAAGCTGCAAGGCTCGCGAGACATGCAATTTTCATTGATTTCAAGAGTTCGTTCGCGATTGCTGGAGCTGGCTCGTGCCGAGTCCGGACAGGTCGCGCTTACCTTCGGCCTGGCGCTCATTCCCATGGTGCTGGCGATCGGCTGCGGGGTTGATATCAGCCGTGCGGTTGCAGCCAAGAGCAGGCTTGTGGATGCGCTGGACGCAACGGCGCTTGCGGTTGCGCGCACGCCGACGACGGAAACGGCCAGCATCACGGCGATTGCCCATGCGTATTTCTACGCGAACTATGCAGGCAGCGACATCGGTACTGTCACGTCACTTTCGGTCGTGCCGACGGATACGGGTCAGGGATACCAGCTTTCCGCAACTTCCCGGGTCTCGACGGCGTTCATGTCGGTTGCGGGCCTGAACGATGTTGAAGTGTCGGCGACCACGGAAGTCATGCGTGCAGCGCGCGGGCTGGAAATGGCGCTGGTGCTCGACACAACGGCGTCGATGCAGGGCCCCCGCATCAATACGCTGCGATCTGCAGCCACGAATCTTGTCAACACCATCGCCATTGACCCGTCGGTGCGGGTTGCCGTCGTGCCGTTTGCACAATATGTCAACATCGGGACCGGCAACAGGTCCATTGCCGGAGTGTCGGTTCCGGCCAACTCGACGACCTGTACCACCGTCAACAGGAGCGTGACCACGTGCACAGGCACGGAACAGTACCAGACGACGTGCACGCGCCAGATCAATCCGCGCCCCGGGACCTGCCCGGTTGATGGTGCCCAGGTTCCCTGCACCGTCTATGATACCGAAAGCTATCCCTGCACGAGGACGCGCGGTACTGGCTGTACCACCACCACGCAGCCTACGCAGAGCTGTACCTCGCAGACATGGAATGGTTGCGTGGGGTCCCGTCCCCCGCCGCTGAATGCGTCGGATGTCCAGTTCCCCGGTACATCCCTGCCCGGACTGATGAATGTCTCGTGCGGGCGACCAGTCACGTTGCTGACGAACTCGCTGTCGACGCTTCGCAATGCGATCTCGGCGCTATCTGCAAGCGGAAACACCTATATTCCCGCCGGCCTTCAGGTTGGGTGGCATGTGCTCACGCCACGCATTCCGTTCACAGAGGGTACTGCCTATTCGTCCAGCCCGCAGCCACGGCGTGTCATGCTTCTGATGACGGATGGCACGAACTCGCTGTCGCTGCAGGGCACGGGGCCTCTTCACACAGGGACCAACCGCGTCGCGGCAGACCAGCTCACGCGTGATATCTGCAGCAACATCAAGCAGGACGGGATCGAGATCTACTCGATTGCCTTCGAGGTCACCGATTCTGCGACCAAGCAGATGCTCGAGCAATGCAGTTCAGGTGGCGGATTCTTCTACGATGCGAGTGACTCGACGCAGCTCATCAAGGCCTTCGAGGCGATTGCGGTGGGTGTCACGGAACTGCGGATCACGAAGTAGGGTGATGCGTGCCTCGCATGCGCGTGAGTCAGAGCAAAGGCCCGCGTGAAGCGGGCCTTCGCGATTCCGGGCCGTCAGGGTGCGGTCGAAAGACCGGCGCCTGCCTTGGCCACGTCCATCTTGCCAGTGCCGGACTTGGCCTGGACTTCCATGTCCGCGTCGCCCATGGTCACAGTGCGCTCGCAGCGCGGCGAGCAGACCATCGTGAATTGTGCCGGGCCACGATAAAGCGTGACCTGCGCGGAGTCGGGCGAGCCGACGGTCACAAAGGCCTTGAAGATCTCCTTGCCGCGATGGTCGAGCGCGACAAGGTTGGTGGTCCCGAAGATACGGCCTTGCACATAAATCAGGCGGTCGTTCACAAGCATGGCCTCTGCGACGGAGGCATTGCCGATCACGATGGTCTTGACCGGCACGTCGAGCCGTACGGGCTTTGCCTGGTCCGAGGCAACACGGATGTACTGGGTTTCGACGGGCTGTTCCTGCTTGACGCTGTCAGCCTCCTTGGTGCTGCCAGCCTCGGTCGCGTGGGCCGGGGCGAGGTGGATCAGCAGGGACAGGGTGGCTGCCGCACTCAGGGCCTTCTGCTTGAACGTCATTGTCGGTTCCAGATCGATTGATGGATACGGACGGCATCGTGCGCGAAAGCGCTTAAGGCTTCATGAACCGTGATCCCGACGCAATGGCACGAGGTGGTGCGCTGCGTTTACTCCCTGTTAGCGATGTTTCCATAGACTTCAGGCAGCGTGCCGAAAACTTGCGTTTTCACGACATTGTTTACTCCTCATTAGTATTCTGCCGACTACTCTTGCGTACAAGTCGCAGGACAGGAAAATCCTGTGCGGCGACATTGGGTGGTGTCTGAGAATGGAGGGTGTCGTGAAGCTTGTGTCTCGTTTTCTGAAGGATGAGTCTGGTGCAACCGCGATCGAGTACGGCCTGATTGCGGCACTTATTTCCACTGCCATCATCGCGGCGGTGACGACAGTCGGTACGAACCTTAGTGGTACCTTCACGAAGGTCGGCACCAACATCAAGGCGAAGTAACCAGGGCAGGACGGCGCGCCTTCCGGCCTTTGGCCGGTCGCCAGCCGGCTTGCAGCTGACCGATGAAGCGTTTTTCCGGGGCGCAGGGCCAATAACATGGCCCTTGCGCCCCTCATGTTGTCCGGTGGTCGCGCGTGCCCCCGTTGCCCGTGCACCCGCGCGAGGTGGTTGTTCTGGCCGGTCAAGGCTCTGACAGACCGATTTATCCGTCCGTCGTTAGCGCGCTGTTAAATATAATCGCCGATAACTCGTCTACAACAGCGTAACTGCGTGTTTTGGCTATTCAGGTAAGTTCCCGTTAAGGGCCTCGTCTTACACTCCGATCAGTTTTCGAAAGCGGGATACACCCTCTTCGAAAGACTGGTGTAGTGGTGTCATTCAATGGAGGCCTCAATGAATCTCTTTACCCGTTTCTTCAAGGATGAGTCTGGTGCGACGGCCATCGAGTACGGCCTGATTGCCGCTCTGATTTCGACCGCCATCATCGCGGCCGTGACGACCGTTGGTACCGAACTCAGCGGCACGTTCACGAAGGTCGGCACGAACATCAAGGCGAAGTAAGACGCCTTCCCCCCGGCATGTCCGGGGGGACGTTCAAGCTGCCAACGCCAGCCCCGGATGCTTCCGTGGCTGGCGTTTGCACGTTCCGGTCACTTAATGGCCGGTTAGCGATGTCGCGGCTATGCTCCCGATCTTCCGAAGGAGGAGGGACCTTGAGATGATCATGCTCACGCTTTTGCTGTCGGTTGGCTTCATTGTCACCATTGCCGCCATCTATGACGCGGCGACCCTCACCATCCCGAACTGGATATCGCTGGTGCTCGTGGCGCTGTTTCCCGTGGTTGCGCTTTGCAGTGGTTCGGATTTCACTGCCATCGGCATCCACCTGATCATCGGCTTTTCAGCTCTCCTGGCGGGCATGGTCCTTTTCGCCTTCAACCTGATCGGTGGCGGGGATGCGAAATTCTTTGCGGCCGTGTCGCTGTTTGTCGGCCTCTCGGACCTGGCGAGTTATGCGGTGGTCGTCATCATGGCAGGCGGAGCGCTCGCGCTCCTCATCATGGCGGCCAAGAAAATCGCGGGTTTCGGCGTTTCCATGGACTGGTTCCTGAAACATACGCGGGATGGTGCCGTCATTCCCTATGGCATTGCGATTGCCGTGGGCGCGCTGGTGGTCCTGCCCGAGACGCAGCTCTTCGCGCCCGCACTGCTCCCGGCCGGATGATGCGCGCGGGACACGCGTTTCCGATGCCTTCACAAATGTACTGCCGGAATTAACCATAGCTTGAGACTTGGTGCCCCATAGATCGTGCCCATGGCCTGAAACCGCCTGAACCGACCGGAGATTGACACCCATGAGCCTGACGAGAATCCTCGTTCTGGTTGCCGCCATTGCAGCTGCTGGCGTTGCCGCGCTGCTGGTGCGCAATTTCATGGGAACGCAAACCGAGGCCGAAGCGTCACCGAGGATAGAGCTTGATGAAGTTCTGGTTGCGTCGCGTGATATCGAGGTCGGCACCCGGCTGACCGTCTCCGATGTGCGGTGGATGGAATGGCCGAAGGCCGCGGTGAGCTCGAGCTTCATCACGAAGGCGGCGCAGCCAACTGCCGTGGAAGAAGTGGCGCTGAGCGCCGTGGCGCGTTCGCCGCTGACACCTGGACAGCCCATCACGGAGCAGAATGTCGTCAGGGCGGACAGTGGTGGCTTCATGGCGGCGACGCTAAGCGCCGGCAAGCGCGCCTACGGGATCGAACTGAATGCCGAGCGCGGTGCTGGCGGTTTCATCCTGCCGAATGACCGCGTTGACGTCCTCATGACGCGCAAGCTCGGGCAGGATTCGTCAGGCGAGAGCAACTACCAGGCGATCACGGTGCTGCGCAACGTGCGGGTGCTCGCGGTTGACCAGACCTCGGATGATGAAACTGACTCGAAGGCGATTGTTGCGAAGACCGCTACGCTCGAGGTGAGCGAGAGGGAAGCCGAAACACTGGCGCTTGCGGATGCGATGGGAGACCTTTCGCTGACCTTGCGGTCGCTGGCGCGTGCGGATGACCAGAGCGGAACCGACGACGAAAAGAATGCGCTCAACCAGGGAGCGGCGGCAGGCGTGACCGTCGTGCGGTACGGGATCAAGGGCATGTCCACCGCGACGCCCAGCGAATAACAGGTGACAACGATGACCATGCTGCGTCTTTTCACTGCTTCGGCTGCCAGCCTTGTCCTTGCGCTTTCGGCGCAGGCCGACGGGATGAAGGTGGCCGCCCAGCCGAAGCCTGCCGCTGCCGCGGAGCAGCGTCTCAAGATCGATGCGGGCGGAGCGGGAACGCAATCCCGCCGTGTCACCCTGTCGGCTGGCAAGGGCATGATCGTGGAGTTGCCGCAGGACGCGCGTGACGTGCTGGTGTCCAACCCGGACATTGTCGATGCGATCGTGCGGACCCCGCGACAGATCTATCTTGTCGGGCGCAAGACCGGCCCGACGAACGCCTTTTTCTTTGCGGCGAACGGGAAGCAGATCCTGAATCTGGAGATCAGGGTCGAGCGTGACATGACAGAGCTGAAGAATATCATCGAGCGAAATGTTCAGGGATCCACGGTGGACGTGGAGACGATCAACGACAGCGTGGTGCTCAACGGATCGGTGAAGAGCGCGAGCGACGCCGAGGCGGCGCGTCAGATTGCCATGCGCTACATCACTGAAGCAGGCAAGGAGCCTGCGGATACGTCGGTGGTCAATCGTGTCGGTATCCGCAGTGGCGAGCAGGTCATGCTCAGCGTGCGTGTCGCCGAGATGCAGCGCACGCTGTCGAAGCAGATCGGCACGAACATCTATGGCAGCTTCGACCTTGGAAACGGTGCGCCGGGCAGCATCACCAATGTCAACCCGTTCTCGCTTCTGGGATCGGCGCTGGCGCCGGGCTCGAGCATCCTGCTTGGCGAGTTCGATGCGCTCGGTAATGCGATTTCGCCGGCTGCGGCGGTGATCAGGGCCTTCGAGCGTTCCGGCATGATCAAGACGCTGGCGGAGCCGAACCTGACAGCCATTTCCGGTGAGTCCGCAACGTTTCTCGCGGGTGGCGAATACCCGGTGCCGGTGGGTCGCGACGAAGATGGAAACATCACGCTGGAGTTCAAGCCCTATGGTGTCGGGCTCGGGTTCACGCCGGTGGTGCTGTCCGACGGACGCATCAGCCTGCGCATCTCGACAGAGGTTTCAGAGCTTTCGGCAGAGGATGCCCTGATCCTGGGCGATGTCGCCATTCCGGCCCTCAGGGTCAGGCGAGCCGAGACCACGGTCGAGCTGCCCTCGGGTGGCAGCATGGTCATGGCCGGCATGCTCAAGCAGGACATGAAGCAGAACATCGACGGCCTCCCGGGGCTCAGGAACATCCCGATCCTCGGATCGCTGTTCCAGAGCCGGGACTTCCAGTCCGGCGAGACGGAGCTTGTCGTCATCGTCACGCCGTACCTCGTGAAGCCTGCCGCGCGCACCGCGCTGGCGACGCCGGCGGACGGGTTCGTGCCTCCGACGGATGCGGAAACGGTGTTTCTCTCGCGGCTCAGTGCGACCTACGCCAAGGGCGGGAAGGTCGACGGAAAGCTGAAGGGACCTGCCGGGTTCACGATCCAGTAACCGCAATCAACATTGGTTTTCGACGCATTCAAGACTTTGGCAATTGAGACAGGATTAGGATCAGGATCATGAGGATCACGTCGAGGATTTGCGTGTTGGTGCTGCTGGCGACATCGGTTGCCGGGTGTACGCTGCCGATCGCAAACAGCGAGGACCAGCTCGACCAGGTCGGCAACCGTTTCCCGATCCGGGTAGAGCCGCAGGTTGCAACGCTCGTGGTGCCTGTGGGTGCCGACGGCAGCCTGCAGACGCGCGACGGTGACCGCGTCCGTGCATTTGCGGATGTGTGGAAACAGCGGGGCTACGGCCTGCTGGGTGTCTCGTCCGAGGGTCCCGTGGCGCCAGAGGTGGCGCTGCGCGATGTGCGCAATATCCTTACGGCTGCGAATGTGACCGAGAGTTCGATGCGTGTCTCGTCTGCCCCTGCAAACGATGCAGGGCGTGGGGCTAGCGTTTCACTCACATTCATGACGGACATGGCTGTTGCAGCGAGCTGCGAGGGCAACTGGACGCAGGACATCGGCGAGGAGCCACGGAACCTTCCCTACCAGAACTACGCGTGCGCGACGCAGCAGAACCTCGCTGCGATCCTCGAGGATCCGCGTGATCTCGTGCAGCCACGCCAGCAGGACCCGTCGGATGCCATGCGCCGTGGCGTCGTTTTCGACAAGTATCGCAAGGGTGAACCGACCGCAACGCAGACTGACGCCTCCAAGGAGGGTGGCGAAGTCTCGAACGTCGCCAAGGATTGACGGTTGCCTGAGCAAGTCTGAAATTTGAGGTATCGCGCATCATGAGCAAGTCGAGGTCGCAGGACAAGGGTGACGCGCCGTTTGGCGCCGCATTGCAGGACCGGCCGATTCCCCGCGTGTCGATCCATGCGTTCTGCGAGTCGCCGGAGACCGGTGCGGTCATCCAGCGGGCAGGGCAGGACCGGCGACTGGCGAAGGCGCATCTCACCGTGCATATGGGCGGCGTCTTTGGTGCTGTCGAGTATTTCGGGGATTCCTCGACGCCGAACGTGATCATGGTCGAGACCCGCGAGCAGGGTAATGCCATCTTTGGCGAACTCGAGAAGCTCGCGCATGTCTGCGATCCGGGAACCAAGGTCATCGTCATCGGACGGTCGAATGACGTTGGCCTCTATCGCGAGCTGATCCGGCAGGGCATCAGCGAGTACCTGGTCGCGCCTCTGAACCCGATCCAGGTCATCGAGGCTGTTGCGTCGCTGTATCACGGGCAGTCGTCGGGCCCGATCGGCAAGGTGTTTGCGTTCTATGGCGCGCGGGGCGGCTCGGGATCGTCGACGTTCGCCCACAATGTGGCCTGGTCGATTGCCGAAGATCAGCGCATCGCCACGACCGTCATCGACCTCGATGTGCCGTTCGGCACCACCGGCCTCGACTTCAACCAGGACATCGGGCAGGGCATCACGGAGGCCCTGACGAGTCCCGAGCGGCTTGACGAGATGATGCTGGAGCGGCTGCTGCTGAGGCATACCGACAGGCTGAGCCTTCTGATCTCGCCCGCCCTTGTCGACCGGGAATTGGACATCTCGCCGGCAGCCGTCGACATCATCATCGATGCGGTCCGGCAGGTGTCGCCCTGCGTCATCATCGACCTGCCGCACACGTGGTCGACTTGGGTGAAGCAGGTTCTCTCGTCGGCTGACGAGATCGTGATCACCGCGACGCCGGAGCTGTCGAGCCTGCGCAATGGCAAGAACCTCCATGAGATGCTGACGCTGTCACGGCCGAACGACCAGCCGCTGAAGTTCGCGCTGAACCAGGTCGGGGTGCCCAAGCGGCCGGAAATCCCGGTCAAGGACTTCGCCAATGCCATGGGATGCGATCCCTCGATCGTCATGCCCTTCGATCCGCAGATCTTCGCCACGGCCAACAACAACGGGCAGGCGCTCGCCGAGCTGAACGCGCAATCGCGGCCCGCTCAGCTGTTTCGTGAACTCGGACAGGCGCTGACCGGCCGTGGGGGGGGGCGAGAGGGGCAGCAAGCGGCAGGGCGGCGGCGCACCGAGAGAAGGAGGAAGGGGGGGGGGAGG
>DAISVV010000131.1:0-8901 GCA_036840015.1 Micropepsaceae bacterium | reverse complement strand
GCTGCAGCGTGGGCTGGTGGTTTGCGTGGCGGCGCGGACGCTGGTCGGCCGGGGGCTGCGGCGCGACGGGCAGTTTCACATCAATCGCGACGGACCCGCGGGCCCAGCGTCCATCCCAGGC
Source organism: Micropepsaceae bacterium (assembly GCA_036840015.1). Classification (GTDB taxonomy): domain Bacteria; phylum Pseudomonadota; class Alphaproteobacteria; order Micropepsales; family Micropepsaceae; genus SZUA-430. Next base: position 8,780 of record DAISVV010000131.1, on the reverse strand, counting down.
AAGGAGCTCTGCGTTGGACAGGGGTTTCTGGATCCAGATGCCCTGCGCCGAGGTGAAACCGACATCGGCGAGGCCCTCCATGGTGACCTCGTCCTCGGCGCCGACAGCCACCGCCTCGAGCCCGAAGCGGCGAGCCTGGCGCAATCGTGCCGCCAGCGCGCCGCGCCCCTTCAGGCCCAGGCGCTGGGCCAGGCGGATGCTCGCGGGCCCGCCAACCTTGATGGCAGTGAAGGGCATCGGCTTGAATGCATCAAGATCGACCGGCACGATGCCTCCGCCATCGAGCGCCACCTGCACGCCCAGCGCGCGGATCTCATTGAGCGCCCTGCAGAGTTCGCCCGGTTCCTGCGCAACCGAGCGCTCGGGGATCTCGATGATCACGTCCGTAGCCTCGAGGCCATAGTCTTCGAGCAGGATTGCAAGTCCCTCGCGGAAGTCGGGGGCGGTCACGGTGCCGGGTGCGACATTGATCGAGATCGACCAGTCGCGCCCGCGTGCGCGCCAGCTTGCGGCAGCGCTGAAGCTCTCATGAAACACGAATGAGGTGAGCTCGGGGATGCGGCCGGCCGCCTCGATGAAGTCAAGGAACAGCCCGGGCGGCAGCAGGCCAAACTTGGGGTGCTGCCAGCGGATGAAGGCCTCGGCGCCCGTCATGCGCCGCGTGGCGAGGTCGATCTTGGGCTGGAAGACGAGGCGGAACTCGCCCCGCTCGAAGCCCTGGTCGATGTCTGTCTCGGCGAGGCGGAACTGCTTGTCGCTCATGGTCTCTGGACTACCTTCGCATCCGGGCCCAGCCTTGGGGACTGCCCGGCGCACAGTATCGCTTTGACCCTTTAATGGAGCGTCGTAAGCTCCGCTCGCATTTGAGCATATAAAACTTTAGTCACTGCGCGCACGGGACCCATGACAAACACAGGCAATGAGCCGAAAAAACCGCCTGCCAGCCTGCCCTCCTCCACGCTTCTGCTGCTGCGCGATGGCGCGTCAGGGCTTGAGGTCTTCATGGTCAAGCGGCACCACCAGATCGATTTCGCCTCGGGTGCGCTCGTGTTTCCGGGAGGCAAGGTTGATCCGCATGACCGCGATCCGCGCGTGCGCGCGCTATGCGACGGGTCGGCGGGGATCGATGATGACCGCCTCAGCCTTGCGGCCTGTGCGATCCGCGAGGGGTTCGAGGAATCGGGCATCCTGCTGGCGCGCGGGCCGGGCGGACTTGTCGACGGTGCGCGGGCGACGGCGCTTGCCCCCTGGCGCGAGCCGCTGAATGCGAGCCAGAAGGGGCTGGCCGAGTTCCTCACCACCGAGCACTTGCGGCTTGCCGTCGATGCGCTGGTTCCGTTCGCGCACTGGATCACGCCTTCATTCATGCCCAAGCGTTTCGATACCCATTTCTACCTTGCTGCCGCGCCCGAGGGGCAACTGGGGCGTCATGACGGGTCGGAGTCGGTCGACTCGGTCTGGGTGAACCCCAATGAGGCGATCGGCGACAAGCGCTGGACGATCATCTTTCCGACCCGGATGAACCTCATCAAACTGGGGAAGTCGAAGACCGTGGCCGAGGCGCTGGCCACAGCGCGCGCGACGCCGGTGGGCACCGTCGAGCCGGGCGTGGAGGTCATCGAGGGGCAGCAGATGCTGACGATCCCGGAGGCTGCCGGCTACGGGAAGATCGCCGAGCCGCTCACGTCGATCAGGGGATGATCGGTTACTTTCGGTGACAGCTTGATCAGCCGGTGACGAATTGTTCGGCGAGGATGCGTTCCTCGAGGGAGCGGTCGGGGTCGAAGAGGATGTTGACCGCAAGCGAGGTGTCCTCGGCGACGGAAACTTCGACGACTTCCCGCACCTCGGTGTGGTCGGCAACGGCGCTGACGGGGCGCTTGTCGGCCTCGCGCATGCAGAAAACGACCTTTGCCGTGCGGGGCAGCAGGGCGCCGCGCCAGCGGCGCGGGCGGAAGGCGCTGATGGGTGTCAGGGCCAGCAGTGCGGCGTCAATGGGCAGGATCGGACCATTGACCGACAGGTTGTAGGCGGTCGAGCCTGCGGGCGTTGCCAGCAATATGCCGTCGCAGATCAGCTCCTCGAGCCGCACGCGACCATCGACCTTGACCTCGATCTTGGCGGCCTGGCGCGTCTCGCGCAGCATCGAGACTTCGTTGAAGGCGAGCGCGGTGTGCGTCTTGCCGCTGGCGGTGCGGGCGCGCATGCGCAGCGGATTGATTGCCTGGGCCTTCGCGGCCTCCAGGCGTGCCGGGAGGTCGTGGGCGGAATAGTCGTTCATCAGGAAGCCTACCGAGCCGCAGTTCATGCCGAAGATGGGAATGCCGCGGCGGTGGGCCTTGTGGATGGTCTGCAGCATGAGGCCGTCGCCGCCGAGGGCCACGATGACGTCGGCGTCGGCCCTGGCATTGCCGTAGGCCCGCGTGAGCTCGCGCAGGGCCTGCTGGGCTTCGGTTGCGCTGGAGGCAACGAACTGGATCTTCCTGAAACGCATCAGCCCCCCGTGACAGACATGTGGCGTGCGATCGATGGACCGGACTGCCTGCGGTCGATGACGAAGTCGTGGCCCCTGGGCTTGCGGGCAATGGCTGCGTCGATGGCCTGCGCCAGCGCCGTGTCGTCCTGCGTTGCGCGCAGGACCGGTCGCAGCTCGGCGCTGTCTTCCTGGCCGAGGCACATGAAAAGCGTGCCCGTGCAGGTCAGCCGCACCCGGTTGCAGCTTTCGCAGAAATTGTGCGTAAGCGGCGTGATGAAGCCGAGGCGGCCGCCGGTCTCGGCGACGTCGACATAGCGGGATGGTCCACCAGTTACGTAGGTGCTGTCGCTGAGCGTGAAGCGACGGGCGAGGTTCGCGCGCACGAGCGACAGGGGCAGGTAATGCGAGACACGGTCACTGCCGATCTCGCCCATGGGCATGGTCTCGATGAGCGAGATGTCCATTCCCCGCCCGTGGGCCCAGGTGATCATGTCCCCGATTTCGTCTTCATTGATGCCGCGCAGGGCAACCGTGTTGATCTTGACCTTGAGACCTGCCGACAGTGCCGCATCAATGCCGTCACGCACCTGACCGAGCCGGCCCCAGCGCGTCACGGCGGCGAATTTCGTCTCGTCCAGGGTATCGAGCGAGACGTTGACGCGCCGGACGCCCGCCTGCCTGAGATCGTCGGCAAAGCGGGCAAGCTGGCTGCCGTTGGTGGTGAGCGTCAGCTCGTCGAGGGTTCCGGTCTCAAGGTGGCGACCGAGGCTCCTGAACAGGGACATCACGTTGCGCCGCACGAGCGGCTCGCCCCCGGTGATGCGCAGGCGGCGCACGCCCTTGGCCACGAAGGCCGAGCAAAGGCGGTCGAGTTCCTCGAGGGTCAGCAAATCCTGCTTGGGCAGGAAGGTCATGTCCTCGGCCATGCAATAGGTGCAGCGGAAATCGCAGCGGTCCGTCACGGAGACGCGCAGGTATGTGATTTTCCGGCCGAAGGGGTCGATCATGGGGCGAACCTTAGCAGGCGCATGCCCGCCGTCCAGAGGAAGTGAGTCGCACGGCTGCGGAATTTCCGGCTAGACTTGGCGCCCTGAATCGTCACGCATCCACGGGATCCCACATGACATCCATGGACAAGACCGTCTTAAGCATAGACCAGGGCACCACCTCGAGCCGTGCCATCCTGTTCCGCGCCGATGGGGCGATCCTGGGTTCGGCCCAGAAGGAGCACCGGCAGATCTATCCGCAGGATGGCTGGGTCGAGCATGACCCGGAGGAGATCTGGCAGGCGACGCTGCATGTCATCAAGGGCGCGATCGAAGGCCGGACACTGTCGTCGATCGGTGCGATCGGGATCACGAACCAGCGCGAGACGACCGTGGTCTGGGACCGGCGCACAGGCAAGGCGATCCACAATGCCATCGTCTGGCAGGACCGGCGCACCGCGGGGCTTTGTGCGCGGCTCAAGGACCAGGGGCTTGAGCCCATGTTTGCCGCGCGCACGGGGTTGCTGCTCGATCCCTATTTTTCGGGAACGAAGGTCGCGTGGATTCTCGACCATGTGCCGGGGGCGCGGAAGCGGGCGCAGGACGGCGAGCTTGCCTTCGGGACGATCGATAGCTGGCTCGTCTATCGGCTCACGGGGGGAACGGTGCACGCGACGGATACGACCAACGCTTCGCGCACGCTGCTCTACAACATTGCGAAGCGGTCGTGGGACGGCGAGCTGCTGGCGGCGCTGAACGTGCCGGCCTCGCTTCTTCCGGAAGTCCGGGATTCTGTTGCGGACTATGGTGTGACAGATGAGGGCCTCTTCGGGGCGCGGCTGCCCATCACGGGCATCGCTGGCGACCAGCAGGCGGCAACGGTGGGCCAGGCTTGTCTGCGCCAGGGGCTTATGAAATCGACCTATGGCACGGGCTGCTTTGCGCTTGTGAACACGGGCACGCGGATGGCCACGTCGCGCAACAGGCTCCTGTCGACGATTGCCTATTCGGCAAAGGGTGCGACGCATTACGCGCTTGAAGGCTCGATCTTCATGGCCGGAGCGACAATCCAGTGGCTGCGGGACGGGCTCAAGCTATTCCCCAAGGCGTCGGACGTGTCGGCACTGGCGCTGCAGGCGAACCCGGCGTCGCGCGTCTATCTGGTGCCCGCCTTCGTGGGGCTTGGTGCGCCTTACTGGGATGCAGAGGCGCGCGGTGCCATCGTTGGCATGACGCGGGACAGCGGGCAGGCCGAGATCGCGCGGGCGGGGCTCGAGAGCGTGTGTTTCCAGACGCGCGACCTGCTCGAGGCCATGGCGAGCGACATGGCGAGCGCGGGACTTGGCCGGCCGGAGGCGCTGCGCGTGGATGGCGGCATGGTGGTCAATGACCTGTTCTGCCAGTGGCTGGCCAACCTGACGGGCTGTCCGATCGAACGCCCGCAGGTGGTGGAGACGACAGCACTGGGTGCGGCCTATCTCGCTGGCACGGGCGTCGGTCTTTACGGGTCGCTCGATGCAGTGGCTGCCGCCTGGCGCTGCGAGCGGCGCTTCGAGCCGGCGATCAGCCAGGACGAACGCGACCAGCGCTATGCCGGCTGGAAACAGGCCGTCGGACGGGTGCTGACAGCCGGGTGATTTGACACCGGCAAGCGGCAAAGGGCACTCTCGGCGCGTGTCACAGGAGTAGAGCGATGTCTGCCGTCCCCCTTCATGCCATCCCGTCGGTCCGCGACAAGGTCTCGGCCGAGGAATGGCAATTGCGCACCGACCTTGCGGCCACCTATCGGCTTGTCGCCCATCACGGCTGGGCCGACATGATCTTCACGCACATCACCGTGCGCGTGCCGGGGCCCGAGCACCACTTCCTCATCAATCCCTACGGGATGCTGTTCGACGAGATCACGGCCTCGAGCCTCGTGAAGATCGATGCCGACGGCAACAAGGTCATGGACAGTCCCTACCCGGTGAACCCGGCGGGGTTCACGATCCACTCGGCCATCCACGGCGCGCGCGATGATGCGCATGCGGTGATCCACCTGCATACGGCGGATGGTGTTGCCGTGTCGTGCCAGGCACACGGGCTGCTGCCCATCAGCCAGCACGCGATGCTGGTGCACGAGGACGTCGCCTATCATGAGTATGAGGGCGTGGCGCTCGATCATGACGAGCGCCCGCGCCTGATCCGGGACATGGGGAACAAGAACCTGATGATCCTGCGCAACCATGGCACCCTGACGGTCGGCCACACCTGCGCTGATGCATTCATGCGGATCTATTACCTGGAGCGCGCCTGCACGATTCAGGTGCGCGCGCTGGCTGGGGGAGCCAAGCTGAACCCGACGATGGAGGGTGTCGCCGAAAAAACTGCCGGACAGGGACGCGGCGGGTTTGGCGGCCCCATAGGTGGCCTTGCGTGGCCGGGACTGCTGCGGCTGCTTGACCGCAAGGATACGTCCTATCGCAACTGACGCCTGACCCCACGAGGAACATACGCGCATGAAATTCGGTGCAGGCCAGTCCGTCCGGCGGCTGGAAGACGATCGCCTTGTCCGCGGACGGGGACAATTCGCCGATGACCTTGCGCCCGAGGGCGCGCTTCATGCGGTTCTTGTGCGCTCACCCCATGCGCATGCGCGGATCGTGTCGATCGACACGTCTGCCGCCCGCGCGATGCCCGGCGTTGTGGCTGTCTATACGCATGCGGATACGGCGGCAGCGGGGCTGAAAGCCCTGCCCTGCACGGCCACGCTGCCCCATCGGGATGGTCGTCCCATGGTCGTACCCGCGCGGCCGGCACTCGCGCGTGACAAGGTCAGCCATGCCGGCGAGCCTGTCGCGATGGTTGTTGCAAGTACCGCTGCGCTTGCGCGTGATGCGGCCGAACAGGTCATCGTCGACTATCAGGATCTGCCCGTTGCCGTCGACACTGCGAGCGCGATCGGCGGCCCCGCGGTGCATCCGGAATGTCCCGACAATGTGGCGCTTGACCACGAGCTTGGCGACGCGGCGGCGACCGAAGCGGCCTTCGCACGCGCGGCGCATGTCGTGTCGATCCGGCTGGTGAGCCAGCGCGTGGTGGGCAACGCCATGGAGCCACGGGCCTGCGTCGGCGAATATGATGCCGCGTCGGGGCGCTATACGCTGCACACGGGCTCGCAGGGGGTGCAGGGCATGCGCAATGCGATGGCCAAGCTCGTGCTGGACATTCCGCAGGACAAGCTTCGGGTCGTGACGGGCGACGTTGGTGGCGGATTCGGCATGAAGTCGTTCATCTATCACGAGTATCCGCTGGTGCTGTTCGCAGCGAAGCAGCTGGGCCGCCCCGTGAAGTGGACATCTGATCGCTCGGAGGCCTTCCTGTCGGACACGCAAGGCCGGGACAATGTCACTGAAGCCTCGATCGCGTTCGACCGCGACCTGAAGGCGCTGGCCGTGCGCACGCACACGATTGCGGCGATGGGCGGACATCTGTCGATGTTTGCCCCATACGTGCCGACGCTGGCGGCGCCTGGCATGCAGGTGGGCGTCTATGCCATTCCCTGCTTCCACACGCACACGCAGTGCGTCTACACGAACACTGTGCCTGTCGACGCCTATCGCGGGGCGGGACGTCCGGAGGCCGCCTATGTGATCGAGCGGCTGATGGACAAGGCGGCGCTTGATCTTGGCGTCGATCCGGTTGACTTGCGGCGGCGGAACTTCATCACGCCCGCACAGATGCCCTACACGTTCCCGGCCAAGGGCACGATCGACAGTGGTGACTTTGCGCGCAACATGGATGATGCGCTTGATCTTGCGGCTTGGTCATCGTTCCCGGCGCGTGCGGCAGCAGCCAAGGCGCGCGGACGGCTGGCGGGCATCGGCATGGCCTATTATGTCGAGAAAACTGCCGGCGGGTTCGAGATGGCGCATGTCGAGGTGCGCGCGGATGGCGAGGTTCATGTCATCGCCGGTACGCAGTCGAACGGCCAGGGCCACGAGACGGCCTATGCGCAGGTAGTTGCGGCCGAGCTTGGGGTCGACATCGAGCGGGTGAAGGTCTCGTTCGGGGACTCCGACCGGCTTGCGCATGGCGGCGGCACGGGCGGATCGCGTTCGCTGACGATGGCGGGTGGTGCCTCGCTTGTTGCCATCAAGGACTTGGTCTCGCGCGGGGCGGCGATCGCGGCCAGCACGCTTGGTGTTGCGGCAGACCGGATCGCCTATCGTGAGGGAAGTTTCCATGCCGAGGGTGCGGGCGGGGCGATCGACCTGTTCGAGGTCGCGCGGATCGCCAAGGCGCAGGCCAACGAGGCGGGCATCGAGGGAATTGCCGCGACGGGCGAATACAAGAACCCCAGCAACACCTGGCCGAATGGCTGCCATGTGTGCGAGGTCGAGATCGATCCGGAGACGGGTGTCACCGAGATCGTGCGCTATACGGTGGTCGATGATTTCGGGACGATCATCAACCCGATGCTGGTCGCGGGCCAGGTGCATGGCGGCGTCGTGCAGGGCCTGGGACAGGCGATGGGCGAGGAAGCTGTCTATGACAATGAGACCGGGCAGTTGCTGACGGGCTCGTTCATGGACTACTGGATGCCGCGCGCGGACAACATGCCGGCGATCCAGTTCAAGATGAACGAGATCCCCTGCGCGACCAACCCGATGGGCGTGAAAGGTTGCGGCGAGGCGGGCACGGTCGGGGCCATGCCGGCCTATGTGAATGCTGTCGTCAACGCGCTGGCCTCACGCGGGGTCCGGCACCTGGACATGCCGCTGACGCCGATGAAGGTGTGGAAGGCGGCTGCGGGTAGATTGCAGTAACGGACCTGGAATTCAAACGGCGGAGCCGCCCCCTTCCCCCTGAAGGGTGAAGAGACCCAACGCGCAGCGCGCAGACGATGGGGGGATCAGAGGCTCTCGGGGGCCAGCGTCAGTTCGAGGCCGTCGAGGTCGTCCGTAAGCCGGATCTGGCAGGCCAGGCGCGAGTTGTCCTGGACGGCGACACCGAAGTCGAGCTTGTCGACTTCCTGCTGCTGGGCCTGCGGCAGGCGATTCTGCCAGGTTTCGGCGACATAGACATGACATGTCGCACAGGCACAGGCGCCGCCGCATTCGGCGGCCATTGGCAGGTTCGCGTCGCGGATGACTTCCATCGCGGACCAGTCATCCCGCCCTTTCAATTCGTGGACGGCGCCCTTGCGGGCGGTGACGAGCAGTTTCATGCCACACCCAGTTTCTTCTGCAGGCTCGAGGAGGAGGTCGTGTACTGGAAGCGGAGCTTCTCGTCCTGGCGTCAATAGCGGAAGGCCTGCTGCGCCATCATCGCGCCTT
>DAISVV010000130.1:0-9046 GCA_036840015.1 Micropepsaceae bacterium | reverse complement strand
GGCTTCTGCCGTTCCCGGCACGGTCCAGCATCTGGAGGAATACAATCTGATGCGGATTGTGCCGGGCTCCGAACAGGCCGTGCATGTCGAACGGCGAGGGATCGCTCTCGACAGCCGGATCGTGTCCCGGGTGGGGCTGCTGACCCTGTAGAAAACGGTGGATTAACGATTGATGTGCACTCTGCCTGCGGGATGGGAGATTGCATGTATGACCTTTACTCAGGCGGCTTTGAACAATTTCGTGGGCATGGATGCAACGCAGGTATCCGCGGCTGCGGAAGTCAAGCTCGAAGAGGTTCCGGTTGCTATTCGTCGCGTGATCGACACGGCCATGCGGGGCGGGATCCCCTACTCCCTCAGACGTCTGCCGGCGGAGGCCGTTGATCCCCAGACCATTGCAGCAGCCTGCGGCACAGAACCCAGCGCGCTGTTGCGTGCCATTGTCTTCCGGGGCAAGACGACGAAGAAGCCCATGCTGGTGCTGGCTTCCGCCACAACGAATGTGGGCGAACGTGCGCTGGCCCAGATCGTCGGGGAGGTGCTGGAGCGGGTTGACGCCGCAACGACCGAACGCATCACTGGTTTTCCGCCTGAATGCCTGCCGCCCTCCTTGCTGACCCAGCGGCTGCCGATCATCATGGACGAGACCCTCGTAAATCTCGGGCGCGTCTGGTGCATGGCCGGCAGCCCCGACCTGATCATGTCCGTGCCGACCAAAATCCTCACGCGTGTGATTACCGCGCGCGTCGCCAGGATCGATTCCTCACGCTGACGGGGGCGCGGCCGGCTCGTCCTTCACGCCCAGCTTGCGCTGAAGGCTGGTGGATGAAGTCGTGTATTGGAACACCAGCCGCTTTTCCGGGAACACGTAACGGTGCACCTTCTGCGCCGCCAGCGCTCCCTCATGGAAGCCGGAGAGGATCAGCTTCAGCTTGCCGGGATAGGTGTTGATGTCGCCGATCGCAAAGATGCCGGGCACGTTGCTTTCAAAGGTGCCCGTGTCGACCGGGATCAGGTTCTCATTCAGGTTGATGCCGAAATTCGCAACGGGGCCGAGCTTCATGGTCAGGCCAAAGAACGGCAGGAGTGCATCGCAGGGCAGCGTGAAGTCACCGCGCTCCTTGTTGTTCAGCGTGATGCCGCTGAGCGTGCCATCGGCGCCCTGAAGCACCTTGATGTTGGCGACGATGAATTCCATCTTCCCGTCGGCGACCAGCGCGCGCATCTTGTTGACGCTGTCGGGTGCGGCGCGGAAGCCATCGCGGTGATGGACCAGCGTCAGCTTGCGCACGATGGGCTGCAGGTTCAGCGTCCAGTCCAGTGCGGAGTCGCCGCCGCCTGCAATCACCAGCGTGCGATCACGGAAGGTTTCCATCCGGCGCACGGCATAGAAGACCGACTTGCCTTCATAGGCCTCGATGCCGGCGATGGGCGGGCGCTTGGGCGTGAAGCTGCCGCCGCCGGCGGCGATCACGATGCAGCGCGCGGTGATGCGCGTGCCGGCATCGGTCGTGACGGTCCAGCCGTTATCCGCCTTCTCGAGGCGTTCGGCCATCTGCCCCAGGTGATAGGTCGCGTTGAAGGGTTTGATCTGGTCCAAAAGACGGTCGGTGAGCCCTTGCCCCGTCACCTCGACGAGGCCCGGAATGTCGTAGATGGGCTTTTCCGGATAGAGCTCGGTGCACTGGCCGCCGGGACGATCGAGGATGTCTATGAGGTGGGCCTTGAGGTCGAGCAGGCCGAGCTCGAACACGGCGAACAGGCCGGTGGGGCCTGCGCCAATGATGACCACGTCCGTCGTGTGATCGGCTCCGGGAGGGGCAACCGCAATCGACATTTCACTTTTCTCTTTTGTAAATAAACCTATTGTGTATATTCTACATGTGAATAAGGGCTGGCGCCAGTGGCCTGACGGGGTCGCGCCCATGCGCACCCGTTGCGCGTCCGCGTGACGCGTTGCCGCCCGGGTGCCAACCCGCCATATCCGCAATTGGTCGGCGAAAGACAAGAGGGATGACTGCGATGAAAACGCACGAGGCTGACCACGACGCCGTGGCCGCCGGGGATTGCGCCAGCATGGCCGACGTCAGGCGCGAGATCGACCGCGTCGACCGCGCGCTGGTTCGCCTGCTTGCCGAGAGGCTCACCTATATCGAGCGCGCAGGTCACATCAAGCCTGCTCGCAGCGCAGTGCGCGATGAAGACCGCATCCGCGATGTGCTCGCAAAGGTGCGGGCCACCTGCCAGCAGGAAGGTTTCCCCTACACGATTGCCGAACCGGTCTGGCGCCAGCTGATGGAAGGCTGCATCGCGCACGAGTTCGTCGTGTTCGATGAGCGCAGCGAGGCGCGCACCAAGGCCGCCAGCGCCTGAGGGCCTCTCCCATGCATTGCAATGTCCTGTTCATCACCGCCGACCAGTGGCGCGGTGATTGCCTGTCAGCGCTTGGCCATCGGGTCGTTCGCACGCCGAACCTCGACCGGCTGGCGCACGAGGGTGTGCTGTTTTCCCGCCATATCTGCAACACGGCGCCCTGCTCGCCGGCGCGCGCGACGCTGCACACGGGGCTCTACCAGCACAATCATCGTGTGGCGATGAACGGAACGCCGCTGGACAGGCGGCACACGAACTGGGCGCTCGAGGCACGTGCGGCGGGACATGATCCGTGCCTCATCGGCTATACGGACCAGACGCCCGATCCGCGCGACCTGCCCGCCGATGATCCGCGCCTGACGACCTATGAGAACGTGCTGCCAGGGCTGAACCCGGTCGCCCATGTGGGGATGGACCATCCCGGGCCGTGGGCCGAGTATCTTCGCGCGCGGGGCTACACGCTGCCCGATCCCGAGCGCTTCGTGATCTGGATGCGCGAGAGCGGACCGGATTATGAGGACGGGGCCGCGGCGCCGCGACCGTGGTCGATCCGGGCCGAGGACAATGACACGACGTGGCATGTCGACCAGGCCATCGACTTCATCAGTGCGCGCCGCGACCAGCCCTTCATGCTGCACCTGTCACTGCTGCGGCCTCATCCGCCATGGATCGCGTCGGAGCCATGGAACCGAATGTATGATCCGCAGGGCGTGCCGGCGCCCTTGCGCGCCGAAAGCCGCGAGGCTGAAGGACGGCAGCATCCGTGGCTTGCACAGCATCTGTCGCACCCGTTGCATGCAGCGCCGGATGACATGCGCCAGCTGCAGCGCATGCGGGCGGTCTATTACGGGCTGATCAGCGAGGTGGATGCGGCGCTCGGGCGGCTGTTCGATCATCTGCGGCAGGAAGGGCTCTGGGACAAGACGCTCATCGTCTTCACGAGCGATCATGGCGAGCAGCTGGGCGACCACTGGATGCTGGGCAAGGCTGGTTACTTCGACCAGTCGTTCCATGTGCCGCTGATCATCCGCGACCCGTCGGCCGAGGCCGATGCGCAGCGCGGCCGCGTGGTCAGCGCGTTCAGCGAACATGTCGACATCATGCCCACGCTGCTTACCCATCTCGGGCTTGCGGTGCCGCCGCAATGCGACGGGGCTGCGCTGCAGCCGTTCCTGCGATCAGCCGGGCCGCCACGCTGGCGGACCCACGCGCACTGGACGTTCGACTTCCGCGATGCGAGCTTCGATGGTCCCGAGCAGGCGCTGGGCCTGACATTGCACCAGTGCAACCTGGCCGTTATCCGCGGGGAACGGTTCAAGTATGTGCATTTTGCCGGCCTTGAGCCGCTGCTGTTCGACCTTGCCACGGATCCGGGCGAGTTCATGAACCTTGCCTCGCATCCGGACTACAAGGCCGTGGCGCTTGAGCACGCGCAGGCACTGATATCGTGGCGGCTCAGGCACGAGGACCAGACGCTCACGCACATGATGGCGACGCCAAAGGGAATTCTCAGCCGACCAGCACCGCGGGCCTGATCAGATCAGGTTGATGCGCATGTTGTCGCGCGCAACGAAACATCCGGTCCACGCGGCGAGGGCCTCAGCCTCGAGTTCCTCCATGAAGTGGTCCTCGTGGTCGGGATCGTGGTGGAAGATGGCAAGGCGCCTTGCACCTGCAGCCTGCGCGAGGCGAACACCTTCCTGCCATGTCGAATGACCCCAGCCACGGCGGGCGGGGAACTCGGCATCGGTATAGGTGCAATCGTAGATGACCAGGTCCGCCCCCTCGATGAGGGCGAGGATGTTCTGGTCGGGCTTACCGGGCGTGTGCTCGGTATCCGTGATGTAACAGAGCGACTTGCCCTTGTAGTCGATGCGATAGCCGGTGGCGCCGTCGGGATGGTTCAGGCGGGCCGTGCGAACGGCGATTTCCGGGGAAATGCTGAACCTGTCACCTGCGCGGAAATCGACGAACTCGATCTGGGCCTGCATGATGTCGATGGGCACGGGGAAGAAGGGATGCGTCATCTGGCCGGCCAGAACGGTCTGGATGCTAAGGCCCGTGTCGAGATGGCCCGCCATGATGCGGAAGTGGTTGCCCGGGGTGAATGCGGGCTGGAAGAAGGGAAAGCCTTGGATGTGGTCCCAGTGGGTGTGGGACATGAGGATGGTCGCCTCGTGCAGGTGCTTTCGCATGAACCACTTACCGAGGTTGCGCACGCCCGTGCCGAGGTCGAAAATCACGCGACGGCCACCCATCGCCACCTCGACGCAACTCGTGTTGCCACCATAGGCCAGGTGGTTCGGTCCCGGGCAGGCCACCGTGCCCCTCGTGCCCCAGAATTTGACCTTGAAACCCATGCCTTTGTTCCTGGCTCCCGCAATCTTTCCAGTTTAACCGGGTAATGCCCAGCTTGCGCACCCGATTTGAGGTCCGGTGACCGCGATCACAGCGGATTTTCCTTAATGAAGCGGCGGGCGGCGAGGAAAGCCTCATGCAATGCTGACAGGTTGCCTGTCTCGAGGGGCGTGGCCTCGGCCCTGGCGGCGGCCTCGGCGACGTCAAAGGCGCCGACGCCGCGGGCCGAGCCCTTCAGCGTGTGCGTCAGTTCCTTCCAGGATTTCGCGTCCGTGGCGATCTCGAGGGCGTCGAGGATCTGCTCGGTCTGCAGCAGGAACAGCTGCAGGACCTCGCGCATGACGTCCGTGTCTTCCGCAGCTTGCGTGCGCAGGTGCGCATAATCGACGGCCGTGGTGGATGCCGGCATGGTGGTCCTCCCGGGTTTGGACCGGGCGAGACTAAAGCCGAGGCGACACCAAGGCGTTAATGCCAGCGCCTAGAAGGGTACCCAGCTGCCCGGAAAGGGCGAGACGCCAAAGACCAGGTGATGGGTAAACATGACGGCGAGGAAGACGATGATCGCCACGGCCTGCCGCCAGCCCAGCAACTCGCCGAGCGCAAGGCGGTTGCGACCGAGGAGGATGGCGGCGAAGGGAATGTTCGAGGTCTGGCTGGCGAAGCCATCCCATTGCGCCGGATCGCGCCGCTGCCGCTTGGCGTCGATCGAAAAGGTGCCCAGCACTGCGAGGACGAGGAAGGAACCGAAGAAGTAAACGGAGGCCAGGTCGCCATTGGCGGCCACGTGGAAGCCCGCCCATATCGCGACACCCCACAGGAAAGGGTGGCGCGTGACGCGCAGCATGCCGGTCACGATGTCCTTGCGGGCGGACAGGTCGGCCTGGCCGACGGCGGTGGGGTTCGGCGCCAGCAACCCCGGCACAACAAAGAGAAACGCCAGCAACAGCACGACGCCGCCGGCATGGCGCAGGCCTTCTCCGAGGTCCCAGAGGAATGGATTGTCGCCCATCAAGGCTGCGTTGTAGCTCGCGGCCATCCAGACGATGCCTCCCACGCTGGCCAGCGAGAAGAGGCCCGCGTAGGGTCCCTCGCCGATGGAGGCCACGATGGCGTCGCGCCAGCGCGTTCCCGATACCAGAAGATGGATCGCCAGGAAGAAGACACAGGCGACAATCAGTTGTTCCATGGCACTCAAACTCCCCGCCGACGCAGCGGCATCCTATCACGTGCTGCTGCGAATCAGTAATCGATCGCGTGACTGAACCAGGGCCCGCTTCTTTTCTGATCGCTTCGCTCCTTAACTTTCCCGCCTGCCAAATTGCTGTTCCTGCCTGCGTTTCGATCCACAAGCGCTTGCGGTGTAACGAATCTTGGGCCGTGCTCTTGCGGCCGGAAAATGGTAAGTTTTTGGTTAATTCGAGCCCTGCCCCCCCGCGGCTCGATCGTGCGCAGAGGGTCTTGCATGCAGCGTGTCCAGCCGGCGGATGTCCGCCCTTATGCCGATATACCTTTGCGAGCCCCCGTCGCGGGAACGCCCGATGTCAAGGAACTGCGCCCCGACATGGAGGTGCGCGCGGACGGTCCCCTTGCGACGCCTGCCGCCATGCCGTCAAGCGGTGAGCGTGCGGGACTTTCGCCCTTCAAGGCCGTTTTTCTCTTCAGCGCCCTCTGGCTGTCGGCCCTCGGGGCCTATGGGGTTGGCGTCCTGGGTTCGGAAGCTGCCAGCAACCTGTCACCGGAATGGCTGTTCGGCGTAGCGGCGATTGCGATCATCCCGGTGGCGCTTGCGCTGTTTGCCGCGGTGATCATGAACGAGGCCAACAATCTCAGGCGCCAGGCGCTTGCGCTTGCAGCCTCGACACAGAACCTGCTGCGGCCTGACGAGCAGGCGGCGCGCAATGTGCAGCGGCTGAGCCACGCCATCAAGCGCGAGCTGGACGGGCTTACGGGTTCGCTTGACGCGGCCACCAAGCGGATGGCGGCGATCGAAGCCTCGGCCAATGAACGCATCGCGCTGATCGAGCGGACCGCTTCGGCCGCGCAGGAGCGGGTCGAGAAGGCCACGGGCAAGCTGGGGGCGGAGCGCGAGAAACTGGCGCAGTTCACGCAAGCCCTCGATTCCGTGGTCCTCGCGGCCTCCGAGACGCTGACGACGCGGCTGCAGGATGCCCGCGCGGCGGTTCGCACGGCGAGCGAAAGCCTGCATGCAGAGCACGGCGCCATTGCCGGCCTTGTCTCCACGCTGCAGTCGGCATCGCAGGCCGTGTCGAGCAAGGCGCTCGAGACCAGCCAGGAGCTGGAGCGGCAGGCTCAACGGCTTGATTCCGCGTCTGAGGCGGCAGCTGCGCGCTCGGAGCAGGTGATCATGCGCCACGAGCGGCAGCGCGCCGCGTTCGCCGAGACGATCGACCGGCTGAAGCAGGAAAACGACCACATGGCGCGCGCGCTCGACTTCCAGCGCGAGGGCATGAGCAAGCTCGTGAATGCGATGTCAGAGGAAACGCGCAAGATCGGCACGTTCACGACAGAGAGTGCGCGGCGCCTCGACGAGACGGCTTCGACCATGGCGCTGCGGATCGTCGAAACGACCAAGCTGTTCGCGCGTGAGTCCGAGAAGCTGCGCACCTCGACCGAGCTGACCATGACGGGGCTCGAACAGGCCGTACAAAGCATCAAGATCGCGGGCGACAGCTCGTTCGATGCGGCCGGCCGGCTGGGGTCGGTGCTCGTGGGCTTGCGCGATACGGCAGCGTCGGCATCGCAGCAGATCGAGGGCAGCGTCGGACGGCTCTCCAAGATGCTGGCCGACATGCCGGCAGAGGCATCGAACCACGTCAAGCTGCTGGGGCAGATGATCGACGAGCAGGCGCGCTCGATGCGCGAGCTGAACACGCGTGTTGCGGCAGCCTTCGACCGCGTGCAGGGTATCGAGCTGTCACGCGGGTCCGGCGGCTACGCGCATGACACGGGCCAGGCGCCGCTTCCACTGCCGCCACCATCGCCGCGACACATGCCGGCGCAACAGGCGGCTCCGCGGCACATGGACCTGCCCGAGCCACCGGCGCCGCCGCCGCTTGCCACCTATCGGACGGCTCCGCCGGCCGAGCAGCCGATGCCGCCTGCTCGCGCGAAGCCTGCCTTGCCGCCGCAGGCGCAGGCCTATGGTTCCGAGATGGGCGAGGCGCCAGCGCCCATGGCCGGCTATCCGCAGAACAGGCCTGCCTCCGGCGAGCGTCCCGGACAGCCAGCCCCTGGCGGGCCGGACGGCCAGGAAGGCCGCGGCTGGTTCAACCTCGCCCGCCGCTTCGTGCGCTCATCGCCGGATGACGTGGACGGTAGCGCAGACGAACGCGGAAACTGGGACATGAAATCCCTGCTCGCGGCCGCCGAGACAAAAGATGGATCCGAGCGACGGCCGCAGGCCTCTGCGGGCGCGCCGCAGTTCAGGGCTGACCCGCGCGAGATCCGGCAAGCCGAGCAGGGTCTGCCGCCTGAACAGGGTCGCGCGCAGGCTTCGCGCATCGACACAACCGCACCGAACCGCGCGGAAGCGCCGACGCCCCGTGCCGCCCCTGCGCCCCCGCGCGTGGCCCAACCTGCAAAGCCCGCCGCGCCGCAACCGGTGGCGCCGGCGAATGCGCCCTCGCACCAGATGTCCTCGCGCCACATGGTCGAGGCGCTTCAGGCCATGGCGATCGACCTTTGCCGCTTCCTCGAAGATGATCCGCCGCATGAACTGCTGAAGCGCTACCGCAATGGCGAGCGCAACGTGTTCGCGCGCCGGCTCGCAGGAGCGCTCGGCCCCGAGCACCTGCAGATGATCGCGCAGAAGCACCAGACAGACCGTGAATTCAGGGACACGGTGGATCGCTATATCCACCAGTTCGAGGCGCTTCTCGAGCTGACGGCCCGCAATGACCGGGACAATGTACTGGTCGAAACCTACCTGTCGTCCCAGACGGGGAAGGTCTACATGACGCTGGCCTCGGCGACGGGGCGGCTGTCCTGAGGGGCCGGATGACCCGCTGATCCATGAATGAAAAAGGGCGGAGACCGCGGTCTCCGCCCTTTGTGCATTCGGGAACCCCGCCTGGCGCGGGGTCGGGTGGCGTCAGCCGGCGGCCTTGGCCGTGGCGCGCACGATCTCGCGCTGCAGCTTGCGGGCGCGCTCCGACAGGGTGTCGTCGCCGAGCTTGAGGATGAAGGCGTCGAGGCCACCGTTGTGGTCGATCGCGCGAAGCGCGTGCTTGGAGCTGCGAAGGCGCACCGTCCGGTCGAGCTTGTCGGACGTCAGCGACGCCTAGGACTGGTTCGG
>DAISVV010000129.1:7000-9270 GCA_036840015.1 Micropepsaceae bacterium | reverse complement strand
GTCACGCGATGCGCCGCTTGGCGTTCGCATTGGTGCGCACGAGACGCCGGATGCGCTCGGGCCCGACGTGCATCGCCTGGCTGTCGTCGAACTGTCGTTTCCGAAGTTCCGCGACGGGCGGGGCTATTCCTCGGCGCGCGTGCTGCGCGACCGGCTTGGCTATCGCGGCGAGGTACGGGCTGTCGGCGAGGTGCTGCGCGGCCTGTGGCTGTTCATGCGCCGCTGCGGCGTCGATGCGTTCGAGGTGCGCGAGGGTACGGGGCTTGAAGCCTTCCGCGCCGCCCTGGGCGAGCAGACCGTCTTCTACCAGCGCACGGCCGACGGCGTGCCTGACATCTTTGCGCTGCGCCAGCGCCAGCGGCAATCAACGGCGCTCGCTGCCGAATAGTCAGTGGGGCTTGAGGTCGGTCAGGCGATCGACCTTGCGCAGTTCAGGGAACATCCAGGCCCAGGCCGCCACGATGCCGAGGGTGCCAATGCCGCCGACAATCACGGCGGGCACGGTGCCCCACCAGGCGGCGGTCAGGCCGGATTCGAATTCTCCCAGCTCGTTCGATGCGCCGATGAAGAGCATGCTGACAGCACTGACCCGGCCGCGCATGTGGTCGGGCGTGGCCAGCTGGGTCAGGGCATGGCGGACATTGACGCTGACCATGTCGGACGCGCCCAGCACGATCAGTGCTGCAAAGGACAGCCAGAAATTCCCGGACAGGCCAAAGATGATCGTGGCGATGCCGAAGATGCCCACGCAGGCAAACATCTTCATGCCGGCGTGGCGGCCGATCGGATAGGCGGTCAGCCAGAAGGACATGGCCGCCGCGCCGATGGCCGGGGCCGCCTTGAGCAGGCCGAAGCCCAGCGGGCCGACATGCAGGATCTCGTTGGCGAAGAACGGCAGCAAGGCCGTCGCGCCGCCGAGCAATACGGCAAAGAGGTCCAGCGAGATGGCGCCGAAGAGCTCGCGGCGGCGGCGAACATAGACGATGCCCTCGGCCACGCGCTCAAGCAGCGAGCCTGAGGGCGGTGCCGTGCGGGGGCGCTCGATGCGGATCGCAAAGATGACGCATCCGACCATGGCAAAGAGCGCAAGGCTCAGGCCGAAGGCGAAGTCTGCCCCGAGCAGCAGGGCTGCGCCGCCGAGGGCGGGACCGGAGATGACGGCCACCTGCATGGCCGAGGAACTGATCGAGATCGCGCGGGGCAAGAGGTCGGCGGGCACGATCTGCGGCAGGAAGGACTGAGACGCCGGTGCGGAGAACGCCCGCGCGCTGCCGAACAGGACAAGGATCGCAAAATAGACGTTGGGGTCGGTGATGCCCGCCCATGTGACGGCCATGAAGAGGCCGGCGCAGAGGGCCTCGACCATGTAGCTGATCGCCAGGATCACGCGGCGCGAGTAGCGATCGGCCACGTCGCCCGCGTAGAGCGTGAGGGCAAACATCGGCACGAACTGCGCGAGGCCCACGAGTCCCAGCGACCAGGGATCGCGCGTCAGCTCATAGACGCGCCATGCCACGGCCGCCGACAGGACCTGCATGGCCACGTTCGAGAAGAAGCGGCTGACCAGGAACAGGTAAAGGTTGCGTGTGAAAATCGGTCAGGTCCTGCGTGCCGCCAGGAGAGCGCGGATGGTCGCCGTCAGCAGCACGGCACAGGCGAGGATGGCGATGATGATCCACGAGCCAAAGTCGAAGGTCTTGCCTTCCTCGAGGTAGCGGGCAAGACCGAAGCCGAACAGCGAAACCACCACGAATACCGTTCCCAGCTTCACGGTCTGAACGAACTTCTCGAACGGCGTCTTCTTGCGGATGGTCATGGGCAGAATGTCACGAATCTCCGTGTGGCCTTGTCATCATGGCAAATAGCAGACCGGCGAGAACGCCCGCAAATGCCTGGCCGCCAAGGCCCATGGGTCCGCGCGCCCCAAAGACGCCGCCTGTCCCCAGTACGTTTTTCATCAGCGTGAACATCACGAAGATGGCGACGCCGCCGGCGACGGCAAAGACGATGGTTCGCAGGCCGGTGAACCGGGCGACAAGCCCCGCGGCGAGGAAAGAAACCAGGAGTGCCGAGGTGGTCAGGCCACCGTAGAGGGGCTGGAGCCCCACGACATCGTCAAGCATCCACGACAACCGCTCGGGCAACGTGAGTTGTGCCGGGGTGCCTCCGGCCATGGCCGCGGCCTCCAACCAGGCTTCCTGGATGCACCAGGTATGGGCGAGCGCGCCCAGTGCGGCCGGGTAGGCGCCCGGCAGGCGAGACGCGAGTTG
>DAISVV010000129.1:0-6990 GCA_036840015.1 Micropepsaceae bacterium | reverse complement strand
CATCCGTTCGGTCCTGGTGTGGTGCGCCAGGGTCCCTCCGGCCCCGGCCGCTGCCCCCAGCCCGTCTGCCTTGACTATCTTGGTTGGGGCGCGCGCGCCCAGTGCGGCCATCAGGACGGCTGCGAAAACAAAGGCGATGATCCGGCGAAGCATGGTTTTTCCTCCCCTTGAGGCTCTTTGCTTATGCACCGAAATAGGGTCAGATGGTACTGGTTTCGACACATGGTTACCTGAGGGAGCTATCGATGAACACGCGCGTGCTTGCCAGCGGCGTTGCCCTTGTTGCCCTTCTTTCCGGCACCGCCCTTGCGGACCTGGCACCACCCCCCGTACCCATTTCGCGGCCGGCGCCGCCGCCCACCGCGTCAGCGACGGCCCCTGTCGTCACGACGGGCTACAAGGCAGTGCAGATCGCCTCGGGCCTTGATCACCCCTGGTCGCTGGCTTTCCTGCCCGATGGCTCGATCCTCGTGACAGAGCGCAAGGGTGCGCTGCGGCTGATCCGCGACGGCAAGCTGGTCGGGCAACCGATTGCCGGGGTTCCGCCCATCCATACCGGCCGTCAGGCCGGACTGTTCGATGTCGTGCTGCATCCCAAATTTGCCGAGAACCGGATCGTCTACCTGACCTATGCGAGCGGAACGCGCGATGCCAATTCAACGCGGGTTGCCCGCGCCCGCTTCGATGGCAATGCGCTCGGCGACCTCAAGGTGATCTTCGAGGCAAAGCCGCTGCAGGACACGAGCGCGCATTACGGCGCGCGCATGGTGTTCCTGCGCGACGGCACGTTCGTGCTGTCCATCGGTGACGGCTTCGAATACCGCGAGCGCGCGCAGGATCCAGCTGTCCACTGGGGCAAGATCGTGCGACTGAACGATGACGGGACGGTACCCGCCGACAATCCGTTCCGGGACGTGAAAGGTGCAGCGCTCGGCCTTTACACGATTGGCCATCGCAACCAGCAGGGGCTGGCCCATGATCCCGTGACGGATGTGCTCTACGAGACCGAGCATGGCGCGCTGGGCGGTGACGAACTGAACGTGATCGAGCCCGGACGCAATTATGGCTGGCCGCTGGTCACCTATGGCCGCGACTATTCCGGCGCTCAGATTTCGCCCTTCACGTCACGTCGCGGCCTTGAAGAGCCGGTCGTGCAGTGGACACCGTCGATCGCGCCGTCGGGTACCACCGTCTATCGCGGGGACAAGTTCCCGGCCTGGAACGGCGATGTGTTCGTGGGTGCGCTTGCCAAGAAGCATGTGCGCCGGGTCGACCTTGATGCCAACGGGCGGGCCGTGGGCGAGAGCCAGCTCCTGACCGAGCTTGGCGAACGAATCCGTGACGTGCGGACGAGCCCGGATGGCTATCTCTATGTCACGACGGATGATGACAACGGCAAGGTCTTCCGGATCGAACCCTCCAACTGAGGCGTGGTCGCCATGCAGGTTCGACGGCTGGCCGGTGCGCTGGGTGCGGAACTTACGGGGCTTGACCTGTCGCGCCCGCAGTCTTCCGCTGAAATCAACGCCCTGCGCGAGGCACTGACGGCTCATCTCGTCGTGTCCATCCCGGGGCAGGCGCTGTCGCTCGATGCGCTCGAGCGGCTCACGGACGAGCTTGGCGGGCGTTCGGTGACGCCTTTCGTCAAGCCACTGCCCGACCGACCCTATGTGATCCGCGTCATCAAGGAGCGCGAGGATGCGCTCAACTTCGCGAATGCCTGGCACTCGGACCTGTCCTACCTGCCGGCCCCGCCAAGCTACACGCTGCTGCAGGCCCATGAGGTTCCGGACTTTGGTGGGGACACGTTGTTCCAGAACCAGTATCTCGCCTTCGAGACCCTGAGCGCGGGCCTGCGGCAGGCGCTTCTCGGGCTTAAAGCCGTGCATTCGGCGGGGCCTGCCTATGGGACGGGCGGGATCCTCGATCGCGTGAAGGACAAGATGTCGATGGCGATCGAACCGTCGAAGGACGCCTATCGCGAGCATGCGCATCCGGCTGTCATCCGCCATCCCGACAGCGGACGGGCGGCGCTCTATCTCAATCCGGTCTACACGCAGCGTTTCGAGGGCTGGAGCCAGCCCGAAAGCCAGGCGCTGCTGCAGCACATCTTCCATCATGCGACCAACGAGAACCTGACCTGCCGGGTGCGCTGGTCGGCGGGCATGCTGACGGTCTGGGACAACCGGGCCACCCAGCACAATGCCCTGAACGACTATCCGGGCCAGCGGCGTGAAATGTTCCGGACCAGCGTGGCGGGTGCAACGCCCGTGGCGGCCTGAGACGCCCGGCGTTCTGCGCGCCGACATGATGAACGGCCGGAGCTTGGACAAAATTGCCGCTTGAGGTCGGCGCGCCGGTGTTGTTCTGTAGACGGGCGTCGGGGGACGCGCGCCTTTGCGTGGGGACATTTCGTGTCGAAAAAGATAGCGATGGCAGGGCTTTGCCTGCTGCTTGGGGGCTGCACCCTGCTGGAGTCCGTGTCCGAGCTGCAGCCGGGGGATGTGCCGGCCGAGTGGTCCCAGCCCGTCATCACTTCCGAGAAGGCGTGGCCCGACCGCGGCTGGTGGAAGGGGTTTGCCAGCACTGAACTCGACACGATCATGGAGACAGCCCAGCGCGAGAACCTCGACATCGCCATCGCGAAGGCTCGTGTCGAGCAGGCTGATGCCCTGCTCAGGCTTGCGGGTTCGTCACTGCTGCCGTCCGTCTCGGCCAGGCTTGGGGCACGCGAGGATGGCGCCATCCACAATTCGGCCGTGACGCCGACGCAGACGCTCTCGGCTTCAGCCTCGGTGTCCTACGAGCTGGACTTCTGGGGCCGCAATTTCGAGAACACGCGCGCGGCGTGGCGGTCGCGCGAGGCCAGCGAATTCGACCAGGAGACGGTGGCGCTGACCACGGTCTCGAGCGTGGCCAATACGTATTTCCGGCTTCTGTCGCTGCGCGACAGGCTGCGGCTGTCGAAGCTGAACGTGGCCAATGCCACGAAGATCCTGGAATTGACCCGCAAGCAGTTCGAGGCCGGCACGATCAGCCAGTTGCCCGTGTCGCAGCAGGAGTCGCTTGTGGCCACGCTCAGCGCGCAGGCGGCGAGCCTTGAATTGCAGGAGCGGCAGGCGCTTGGATCGCTGGCGGTGCTGCTGGGCAAGCCGGTGCAGGACCTTGTCATTGCGGGCGAGACGCTCGAGGGACTTTCGGCGCCACAGGTGTCGGCGGGGCTGACCTCGGAACTGCTGGCGCGACGTCCGGACGTGAAGAGCGTCGAGGCGGCGCTCTCGGCGGCGCAGGCCGACCTTGCGGCGGCCCGGGCGGCCTATCTTCCGACAATCTCGCTGACGGGTGATGCCGGCGTCACGAGCACGGCGCTGGCGGGACTGATCAGCGGCAGCAATGGCGCCTACTCCATCGGTGCGTCGCTCATCCAGGCCGTGTTCCGCGGTGGCTCGCTGATCGCGCAGAATGACCGGGCCTATTACCGGCGCGAGGAACTGCTCGCGTCCTATCGCAAGGCGGCGCTCAATGCGTTTGCCGATGCGGATGCGGCGCTCACGGGGGCCGTGACATCGGGCCTGCAGGAGCAGCAGCAGATGGTTGCGGCAAAGTCCGCGGCCGACGCGCTGCGCATTGCCGAGCTGCAGTACAAGGCGGGCACGGTCGACTTCCTCACGGTGCTCAACGCCCAACAGAGCTTCTACAGCGCGCAGGACCAGCTGGCGCAGACGCGTGCGGCGCGCCTGCAGGCGGTCGTGGGCCTGTTCCGGGCACTCGGTGGGGGCTGGCAGGCGCCTGCCTGAGGCCCGTGAGGGTTGGATCGGCCACAGGGGCCATCAATTTCACGCGAGGCTGAGCCCGTGAAGCTTCCCCGGCATCGGTCAAATATCCCGGAATATCAGTGATTTAGTGCCCGCCGTGCCTGCAATTTGCCGCAGCAATTTGCTGAAGATGCAACTTCAGTTTGTGCAACGCATCGGTCTATTTTGTCTTGGGGAATGGGTGGCTTCAACGCATGCGCGCGCTGGGTATCGGCTTTGGTTTGCTTGTCGTGCTGGTGGCGGCGTATGTCGGCTGGCAGTACTGGACCGCGCCTGACCCGAACGCGGTCAACTACACGACCGTCAAGGTCGAGCGGGGCGATGTGGTCCAGCTGGCGCAGGCCAACGGCACGATCAACCCGGTCAGCGTCATCAATGTCGGCACGCAGATTTCCGGCGTCGTGAAGACGATCAATGCCGACTTCAACCAGATTGTCGAACAGGGCCATCTGCTGGCCGAGCTTGACACGCGCGTGCTCGAGGCCGCGCTGGCGCAGAGCCGGGCACAGCTACGCAAGGCCCGCGCGGCAGCCGCGCTGGCCAAGGTCACCTTCGAGCGGCGCAAGGCACTGGTCGAAGAAGGGGCGGCTTCGAAGGCCGACGTCGATGCTGCTGCCCAGCAGATGGAAGCGACAGCCGGTGACGAGGCCATCGCCGAGGCAGCGGTCAAGCGCGATGAAACCAACCTCGGTTTTGCGGTGATCACGGCGCCGGTGTCGGGGGTGATCCTGTCGCGTGACGTGGATGTCGGGCAGACGGTTGCCGCCAGTTTCCAGACGCCGACCCTGTTCAAGATCGCGCCCAGCCTGAAGAACATGCAGATCGACACGAACCTGTCGGAGTCGGATGCCGGCAGCATCAAGGAAGGCCAGAAGTCGGCCTTCACCGTCGATGCGTTTCCCGGGCGCACATTCGAGGGCAAGGTCCGCCAGATCCGGCTGAGCCCGACCACGATCCAGAATGTCGTGACCTACAATGTGGTTATCGACGTCGACAACGCCGACCTGAAGCTGCTCCCGGGAATGACGGCGTTCGTGCGCATCAATGTCGGCGAGGCGAAGGGTGTCCTGAAGGTTCCCAACGCGGCGCTGCGCTGGCGGCCCAAGGATGGCGCGACGGGCGGCAGGCGGCCAGAAGCGGCGAAGGACAAGGCGGCCAGTGCCACGATGAAGTCCGGCGAGGAGCCGCAGCGGGTGCATGTCCTGCGCAATGGCAAGCCCCAGCGCGTCCGTGTGGTCGCGGGCCTGACCGATGGCCGCTTCACCGAGGTCAGCGGCGAAGGGCTCAAGGAAGGCGATGAGGTCATCACGGGCGAAGGCCAGCCGGGCCAGCGCGATGGCGGACAGCGCTGGGGTGGCGGACCGCCGCGCTAGCCATGAGCCAGCCCATCATCCAGGTGAGCCGCGTTGACAAGTCGTATGGCGCGATGGCGCCGGTGCTGCGACAGGTCTCGATGACCGTGATGCCGGGCGAGTTCCTGGCGATCATGGGCCCGTCAGGGTCCGGCAAGTCGACCTTCATGAACATCCTGGGGTGCCTCGACCGGGCCGATCGCGGGGAATATGTGCTGGGCGGCGAAGACACGACCGACCTGACACCCGACAGGGCGGCTGATCTGCGCAACAGGATGCTGGGCTTCGTCTTCCAGGGTTTCAACCTGCTGCAGCGGCGCTCGGCGCTCGACAATGTCGCCCTGCCGATGATCTGCGCGGGGCAGCCGCGCAGCCAGTGGGAACCGCGGGCGCGGGAGCTGCTCGACCAGGTCGGTCTTTCATCGAAGTATCATTCGCGGCCCAACCAGCTGTCGGGCGGACAGCAGCAGCGCGTGGCGATTGCCCGCGCGCTTGCGATGGAACCACCCGTGATCCTGGCCGACGAACCCACGGGCAACCTGGACAGCATGTCCTCGAGCGAGATCATGCGCATCATCCGCTCGTTGAATACCGACCGCGGGATCACGACGATCCTGGTCACGCACGAGCCCGATATCGCCGTGCAGGCCAAGCGGCTCGTGAAGTTCAAGGATGGCCGCATTGTATATGACGGGCCCGTCACGGAAGCGGGGATGTCGGCATGAGCATGAAGAACAGCGCGATCCTGGGTGAAGCCCTGATCTCGATGCGGGCCACGGGCCTTCGCACCTTCCTGACGATGCTTGGCATCATCATCGGCGTGGGTTCGGTCGTGCTGATGCTGGCGATCGGGCGCGGGGTCGAGATCAGCGTCAGGGAGTCCATCGCGTCTCAGGGCGCAAACCTGTTCATCATCGTGCCCGGCGCCACGACGTCGTCGGGCATCCGCAGCGGCTCTGGCGGTGCGGCAACCCTGACGGTTGGTGACGCGGAGGAACTGGCGAAGCTGCCCGGCGTCGCCGCGGTTGCGCCCAATGTCGGCGGTGCCGGACAGGTCGTCTATGAAGGACAGAACTGGAGCACGTCGATTACCGGCACGACGCCCGGCTTCTTCCAGATCAGGGGCTGGGTGACGACCTCGGGCGAGGTCTTCGATGACGGCGCCGTGCGCGCGGCAGCCCCGGTTGCCGTGATCGGCTCGACCATTGCGGAGAACCTGTTCGGTCCGGACGAGGACCCGGGCGGCCGCACGATCCGGATCCGCAACATCCCCTTCATGGTCATCGGGGTGCTGGAGAAGAAGGGCCAGAGCCTGCAGGGCCAGGACCAGGACGACACGATCATCGTTCCGCTGACCACGGCGCAGCGACGGCTCTTCGGATCGCCCTTCCCCGGCGCGGTGCGCATCATCTTCGTCCAGGCCGAGACCGAGGAGGTCATGAAGTCGCTTGAGGAGGAGATGCGCCAGGTCCTTCGCCTCAGGCACCGCCTGACAGAGACGCAGGAGGACGACTTCACGATCCGCGACCTGACGGCCATCGGGCAGACGATCGAGCAGTCGACACAGGCCATTTCACTGCTTCTGGGCTCGATCGCCGCCATCAGCCTTGTGGTGGGCGGGATCGGCATCATGAACATCATGCTGGTGTCGGTGACCGAACGGACCCGGGAGATCGGGGTGCGCAAGGCGATTGGCGCGCGCGAGCGGGACATCCTGCTGCAGTTCCTGATCGAGTCGGTGATCCTGTCGCTGGGCGGCGGCCTCGTGGGGCTGCTCCTTGGCGGGGGGCTTTCGATGCTGATTGGCTCGATCTTCAACCTGC
>DAISVV010000128.1:0-9359 GCA_036840015.1 Micropepsaceae bacterium | reverse complement strand
CTCGAACTGGCCGACGATCCCGCAGCTCTATGTGAAGGGCGAGTTCGTGGGCGGCTGCGACATCGTCCGCGAGATGTTCGAGAGTGGCGAGCTGCGTCCATTCATGGAAGAGAAGGGCATCAAGGCCGAGGCTCCGTGAACCTCGGCCTCGAGGAGATCCGCGCCGCAAGCCAGCGGCTGCGTGGCCGTGCCGTCCGTACACCCCTGATTGAAGCTCCTGCTGCCAGCCGCGTTGCGGGCGCGTGGGTCCTTGCGAAGCCCGAAGTGCTGCAGCGCACAGGCTCTTTCAAATTCCGCGGGGCGATGAGCCGCCTGTCGCTGCTCACGGAAGCGGAACGCCGGCGCGGCGTGGTCGCCTATTCATCCGGCAATCACGCCCAGGCTGTTGCCTGCGCGGCGCGCGACATGGGCACGTCGGCCGTCATCGTGATGCCGTCGGATGCCCCGCGCCTGAAGATCCAGAACACGCGCAACCACGGTGCCGAGGTCGTGCTCTATGACCGGGTGAAGGAGGATCGCGTTGCGATCGGCCAGCGCATTGCGAGCGAACGCGGACTGGTGCTGGTGCCACCGTTCGATGATCCGCATGTGATTGCAGGCCAGGGCACGATCGGGCTCGAGCTTGTGGCTGACGCAGCACGGCAGGGCCTTGCCTTCGATCTTGTGCTCGTGCCGTGTTCGGGTGGCGGGCTTGCCGCGGGCATTGCAACGGCGCTGGCGGTGCTCTCGCCGCGCACGCGGGTCATCGCGGTCGAGCCGGAAACACATGATGATCTTGCGCGATCGCTTGCGTCAGGCGCGCGCGTGGCGAACCCGCCCGGTCGCGTCTCGATCTGCGATGCGCTGATGGCTGCACAGCCCGGCGATCTGACATTCCCGCTACTCCGGGCAGCGGGCGTGTCCGCGGTCTCGGTCAGCGACACCGAGGCGGTAGCGGCCATGGCGCATGCGTTCTACGAGATGAAGCTCGTGGTCGAGCCAGGCGGTGCGGTGGCGCTGGCGGCGCTGCTGACGGGCAAGGTCGATGCACGCGACAAGACGGTCTGCGTGATCCTGTCGGGCGGCAATGTCGATGCCGACATGTTCCAGCGGGCGCTGTCCTGAAGCCCATCCCCGTGGTGCGGGCAACAAAAAAGGAGGGGTAGAGCCCCTCCTTGATGCATTCGCGGTGCGCGCCTTGTCAGCGCGAGTAGAATTCGACCACGAGGTTCGGTTCCATCTTCACGGCATAGGGCACATCGGTGAGCTTCGGCGTGCGCAGGAACTTCGCCGTCAGCTTGGAGTGATCGGCCTCGATGTAGTCGGGGACGTCACGCTCGGGCAGCTGGACGGCGATGGCCACGGTCTCGAAGCCGCGGGCCTTCTCGCGTACCGAGATCACGTCGCCTTCCTTGACGACATAGCTCGGGATGTTCACGCGGCGGCCGTTCACGTCGATGTGGCCGTGGTTGATGAACTGGCGGGCGGCGAAGACCGTCGGCACGAACTTGGCGCGGTAGACGACCGCATCGAGGCGACGCTCGAGCAGGCCGATCATGTTTTCACCCGTGTCGCCGCGGCGGCGCTGGGCTTCGGCGTAGATCTTGCGGAACTGGCGCTCGGTGATGTTGCCGTAGTAGCCCTTGAGGGTCTGCTTGGCCTTGAGCTGGACGCCATAGTCCGAGGTCTTGGTCTTGCGGCGCTGGCCATGCTGGCCGGGGCCGTATTCGCGCTTGTTCTGCGGGCTCTTGGGGCGACCCCAGAGGTTGTCGCCAATGCGGCGATCGATCTTGTACTTCGCCTGAATACGCTTCGTCATCGCAGTTTCCTTGCGTTGGTCAGTTGCAAAAGATGGAAACGCGCCCTCCTCTGCCCCGAATTCCGGGCCGACAGGCAGGGGCTTCCCTGCCGCGGGTGCTTTTCTTCCCCCGTTGCCGGAGGAGGCGCGGTTTTAGAGGGGCGTGCGGGCCCTGTCAAACGGCCACGGTGACCCAGCCGCAGGCGAAAATTGGCTTGAAACCGCCCTTCCCTTCACGAACCCAGCCACTGGCGCAGGCTCTGTGTCACGAGCGCCGGCTTTTCGTAGACGATCCAGTGGCCGGCGTCGGGGATGCGGCTGACCTCGAGGTCGGGAACCCAGCGCTCGAGCCCCTCCACGCAGCCGGGGAGGAGGGCCTCGTCCTGAAGGCCCCAGAGCACCCTGGTTGGCACGCGCACGGTGAGTGCCGCGTCGTCGTAGAGTTCCGTGGCCGGTGCTTCTGCGCCGGGCTTGGGCGGATCGAGGCGCATCGCGCGGTACCAGTTGAACATGCCGGTCAGCGCGCCGGGCTGGCTCCAGGCGGCGATGAAGGCGGCCCGGTCCTGCGCCGTCAGGTGGCCTGACTGCGCCGTCTTCTCGAGCGAGCGCCAGAGCAGCGCGTAGTCGTTGGCCGCGAAGCGGGCCTCGGCCCCTTCGGCGCGGATGTCGTGGATGTACTGCGAGGCTGCGGCCTGCGCCGGGTTTCTTGCGATCTCGCGCTGGAAGGCGCCGGGATGGACGGCGTTCAGGATGATCAGCCGCTCGAGCAGCTCGGGGTGTCGGATCGCGAAGGCCCAGGCCAGCGCGCCACCCCAGTCATGGGCAACCAGCGTGCACCTCTGCTTGCGGACGAAGTGACCCGCGAAGTCGGCCACGTCGTCGATGAGTCGCTTGGTCCGGTAGCGCGCGACTTCCGGTGGCTTCGACGAGAGGTTATAGCCCGGCAGGTCGGGCGCCACGCAGTGAAACGTGTCCCCGAGGTCCTCGAGCTGGCGTGCCCACGTGTACCAGAACTCGGGGTAGCCATGCAGGAACAGGACGAGCGGGGCATCTTCCGGGCCGCTTGCCGCATAGTGCAGCTTGAGTGCATTGGCGGCGGCGTAGCCGTGGCGGATCATGGTGCGGCTTTCGAGTGTTGCAGGCCCGATATTGACATATGTCACCTAATATCGCATCATGACATATATGGACAAGATACAGATTTACTTTCCCAAGGAAGAGCTGGATGCGCTTCGCGCTGAAGCGGAGCGTTCGGGTCGCAGTGTCGCCGGCCTCGTTCGCGATTCCGTCCGAAAGACGCTTTTGAAGCCGAAGTCGCCCGGCGGCCCGGTCGGACTCTGGGAGGGCGAACCAAGGCGCTGTTCGGTCGACCATGACTCAGTTTACGACGAGACCTGATGCGTCAGGGTGAGGACGTATTCGTTGACACGGGTGCCTGGATTGCCCTGGCGCTGACACGTGATCCCTACCATCAGGCTGCTGCATCGCATTGGCAGCTTCTGGCCGAAAGTCGAGCGAAGCTGTCGACATCGGTTCCTGTCGTGATCGAGACATTCACCTTCCTGCAGCGAAACGCAAATCTGATGGTCGCAAACCTTTGGCGTGACCGCTATGCAAGCGATATTCCTGTTCGCCTGCTGGAATGCCAAGCGCGGGATCTCAGCGAGTCCTGGTCATTGTTCCAGCAGAAAAAGTTTCATATGCTTTCCGCTGTTGACGCTACAAGCTTTATACTGATGAGGCGCTACAAGATCCGGCGCGCCTTTTCCTTCGACCATCACTTTGCCATCGCGGGGTTCAAGCCCGTCGGCTAGCGCGCGCTAGGCCTTGTCCTTCGGGCTGCGGCGGGTCTTGGTGCCTGAGAGGGCGCGGATGATACCGCGCAGGGTCTGGACCTCCTGGTAGGTCAGTTCGGCGCGGTGCCACATGTTGCGCAGGTTCTGGACCATGCCCTCGCGCTTTTCGGGCGGGAAGAGGAACTCGGTGCGGTCGAGCTCGCCCTCAAGATGCTCGAAGAAGCCGATCAGGTCTTCCTTGTTCGCCAGATGCGTGCGGCGGAACTTGGCGGGGATCTTGAAGTCGGGCTTGACCTCGGTCTGCTTCCACCATTCGTAGGCAACGACAGCGACTGACTGGGCGAGGTTCAGCGACATGAAGCTCGGATTAGTCGGGATGGTCATGATCGCGTCGCAGAGGATGACTTCCTCGTTGGTCACGCCTGTTCGCTCCGCGCCGAACAGGATGCCGCAGGGTCGGGGCTCCCGCACCGCGACCGCCAGTTCTGCAACGGCCTCGTCCGGGGTGAGAACCCGCTTGGCCATCAGGCGGTCACGTCCGGTGGTCACGACCACGAAGCCGAGGTCGGCGATGGCGTCCTCGGTGCGCTCGTAGACCCTTGCGTTTTTCAGGATGTCGATGGCGCCCACGGCCATGACATTGGCCTTTTCGTTGGGCCATTCGACCCGCGGGTTTACGAGGCGCAGGTCGGAGAGCCCGAAATTGAGCATGACGCGTGCAGCCGCGCCTATGTTCTCGCCCATCTGCGGGTGCGACAGGATGATCGCTGGTCCGGGCATCAGCCGGCTCTCCCAGTCTTGCACCGCAAGTGGACGGGGGCTAAACAGCCTGCGCAACAGCACTCTGAAAAGGAACCGGGAGACATCGTCATGGCGAAGATTAAGGTCAAAAATCCTGTCGTTGATCTGGATGGCGACGAGATGACCCGGATCATCTGGGACCTCATCAAGAAGAAGCTTATCCTTCCCTATCTCGACATCGACATCAAATACTACGATCTGGGGATCGAATACCGCGACAAAACGGACGATCAGGTCACGGTTGATGCCGCCGAGGCGATCAAGCGCTACGGCGTGGGCGTCAAGTGCGCCACGATCACCCCCGACGAGGCGCGGGTGAAGGAATTCAAGCTCAAGAAGATGTGGAAGTCGCCCAACGGCACGATCCGCAACATCCTCGACGGCACCGTGTTCCGCGAACCGATCATCTGCCGCAACGTACCGCGCCTGGTGCCCGGCTGGACCGACCCTATCGTGATCGGCCGCCACGCCTTCGGCGACCAGTATCGCGCGACCGACTTCGTCGTGCCGGGCAAGGGCAAGCTGACCGTCACCTTCACCCCGGATGATGGCGGGGCGCCGATCTCGCACGAGGTCTTCAAGTTCCCGGGGGCTGGCGTTGCGATGGCGATGTACAACCTCGACGACTCGATCAGGAACTTCGCGCGCTCGTGCTTCAACTACGGCCTCGACCGCGGCTGGCCGGTTTACCTGTCGACCAAGAACACGATCCTCAAGGCCTATGACGGTCGCTTCAAGGACCTGTTCCAGGAAGTCTTCGACAAGGAGTTCAAGTCGCGGTTCGAAGCCAAGAAGATCGTCTACGAGCACCGCCTCATCGATGACATGGTTGCCTCGGCGCTGAAGTGGAGCGGCAACTTTGTCTGGGCCTGCAAGAACTATGATGGTGACGTGCAGTCGGACACGGTTGCACAGGGCTTCGGTTCGCTCGGCCTCATGACCAGCGTGCTGCTGACGCCCGACGGGCAGATCATGGAGTCGGAAGCCGCGCATGGCACGGTCACGCGCCATTATCGCCAGTGGCAGAAGGGCGAGCAGACCTCGACCAACTCCATGGCCTCGATCTTTGCCTGGACGCGCGGGCTCATCCATCGCGGCAAGCTGGACGGCACGCCGGACGTGACGCATTTCGGCGAGACGTTGGAGAAGGTGTGCATCGAGACCGTCGAAGCCGGCGACATGACGAAGGACCTGTCGCTGCTCGTCGGTCCCGACCAGAAGTGGCTGTCGACCGAGGGCTTCCTCGACAAGATCGATGCCAATCTTCGCAAGGCGATGAAGATCTAGACGGTTTGCGGCTGATCCCTCGTCACGGCCCGCCGGGCCCGGTGACGGGGGATCAGAGCACCGGGTCTCCCATGGGGCGCTTGGGCGGCTGCTCCTCGAGTTCCTCGGCGACGATGTCGCCGGGCACATCTGCCCATTCCCCGGTGAGCCGCTCTTCCGCAATGTCGAGGATGCGGGCCTTCAGCGCCTCGTCCCGGTTCAGAAGCCTCTCGAAGTCAAAAGAGTCGATGATCATCAGGTGCGTGCGCGTCACCGCGGTGATGGTGCCGACGCGCTTGACGCGCTTGAGCAGGGCCAGCTCGCCAAAGAATTCGCCCGCCGTCAGCGTGATTTCGCCCCTGGGCAGGGCAATCTTCACCTCGCCGTCCGCGATGAAGTACATGCCCTCAGCGTTCTCGCCGCGGGCCGCAATCACGTTGCCTGCCGGGACGGCGCGGGTGCGCATGATCTTCATGACCTCGGCAATGGCGGCCGCATCGAGTGAGGCAAAGAGCGGCACGCGGGCTACCATGCCCCACGTCACCACGAAGTCGCGCCGGTGGATCTCGTTCACAAATGCGGTCGCGACGATGCCGATGGGCAAGGCGAACAGACCAAGCCCGCAGATCATGACGACGCTGCCAAACATCTTGCCGACCGGCGTGATGGGAACGGCGTCGCCATAGCCGATCGTGGTCAGGGTGGCGAGCGCCCACCACATGGCATCAGGGATGGTGCCGAACCTGTCGGGCTGGGCGTGGCCTTCGATGGCGTGCATGACGGTGCCCGAGAACACGGCCGTGCCCAGCATCAGGATCAGCGCGCCGCTGAGGGCGCGGCGTTCCTCGTAGAGGGCCCGGCTCAGCGTCACCATGGCGGGTGAATAGCGCGCGAGCTTGAGGAAACGCAGCAGCCGGAAGACCCGGATGAACCGCAGGTCGATGCCCGGAAAGATGAATGACAGGAACGCCGGCGCAAAGGCGAGGAAGTCGATGATCTGCGAGGGGCGGCAGGCAAACATCAGCCGGCCGCGGAAGGCGCCGCGCTGCCGGACGGCCGGGATCTCGATCGACGCCCAGATCCGTGCGGCGAACTCCACCGCAAAGATCGTGACCGATACCATGTCGAAGAACCTGAATTCCCGCGAGAAGGGCGCCTCGATCGACGGCACGCTCTCGAGGATCACGGCGATGACGTTGAGCACGATCAGGACCACCATGAAGTGGTCGAAGATGCGCGAGGCGCGACCGGAGCCGCCGGCTTCGATAACGGTATAGACCGTGCGGCGCCAGCGCGTGAGCATCGTCAGGATTTCGTCTCCCGGACGACCGCCCTGACGGCCTCGAGGGCCGCGTCGAGCTTCGCGCCGTCCGGGCCGCCACCCTGGGCCATGTCGGGACGGCCGCCGCCGCCCTTGCCGCCCACAGCCTCGACAGCCTTGCGCAGCATTTCGACGGCGTTGAAGCGCTTGACGAGGTCTTCGGTCACGCCGACGACGAGCGCGGCCTTGCCGTCCGCCGAGGCGGTGGCCAGCACGATCACGCCGGAGCCGAGCTTCTGCTTGGCCTGGTCGAGCAGCGTGCGCAGGTCCTTGGGGTCGATGCCCGACAGGATGCGGGCCATGAGTTTCGTGCCATTGATCGTTTCGCCCTCGTCGGCGGGTCCGGCGGACGCGCCGCCGCCCATCGCCAGCTGTCGCCGCGCCTCGGCAAGCTCGCGCTCGAGCTTGCGGCGCTCGTCCATCAGCTGGGTAATGCGCTCGGGCAGGTCTGCCGGCGTGGCGCGGATCACGGCAGCAGCCTCGCGCGCGGCGCGGTGGAAGTCGTTCAGGTAGGCGAGTGCGCCCGCGCCCGTCAGGGCCTCGAGGCGGCGCACGCCCGCCGACACGGCGCTTTCCGAGACAACCTTGAACAGCGCGATGTCGCCGAGGCGACGCACATGCGTGCCGCCGCAGAGTTCGGTCGAGTAGGTGCGGCCCTCGTCGGAACCCATCGATAGCACGCGCACCTCGTCGCCGTACTTCTCGCCAAAGAGCGCCATGGCGCCTTCCTCGATGGCCTTCTCGGGCGTCATGAGGCGGGTGACGACATCGGTGTTGGCGCGCACCTGGCTGTTGACTAGGCGCTCGACCTCGGCGGTCTCGGCCTCGCTCATGGGCTTGGGGTGGCTGAAGTCGAAGCGCAGCTTTTCGGGTCCGACCTGCGAGCCCTTCTGTGT
This sequence comes from Micropepsaceae bacterium, assembly GCA_036840015.1. GTDB lineage: Bacteria > Pseudomonadota > Alphaproteobacteria > Micropepsales > Micropepsaceae > SZUA-430. The sequence goes on along the minus strand of DAISVV010000128.1, from coordinate 1,502 downwards.
CACGTGCGTGCCCAGCACACGGCGCAGGGCCTCGTGGAGCAGGTGGGTTGCGGAGTGATTGGCCCGCGTGGCCGTGCGGCGCACGCCGTCAACGTGAAGATCGACCACTTCGCCGATCTTCAGGCTGCCGCGGTTGAGGCGACCGAAGTGAACATGCATGTCACCGAGCTTCTTCTGCGTGTCGTCGACCGCGAACTCGGCACCTGATTTCGTGAACATCGCGCCGGTGTCGCCCACCTGCCCGCCGGATTCGCCGTAGAACGGTGTCTGGTTGACGATGACCTGGCCTTCGTCGCCTGCCTTGAGTTCGCTGACCGGCGCGCCGCCCTTGAGAAGCGCCGTGACCACGCCCTCGGCCGCCTCGGTGTCGTAGCCGAAGAATTCGGTCGCGCCGATTTTCTCGCGCAGCTCGAACCAGACGGTTTCCGTGGCGGCTTCGCCCGATCCCGCCCAGGCCGCACGCGCGTCGGCCTTCTGCTTTGCCATGGCGGCATCAAAGCCGGCCCTGTCCACGCTGATGCCGCGGCCGCGCAGGGCGTCCTCGGTCAGGTCATAGGGGAAGCCGAACGTGTCATAGAGGCGGAAGGCAATGTCGCCCGGCAGCACCTTGCCTGATCCCATGCCGGAGGTCGCCTCGTCGAGCAGCTTCAGGCCGCGCTCGAGCGTCTGGCGGAACTTGCCTTCCTCGAGCTTCAGCGTTTCGGAGATCAGCGCCTGGGCGCGGGTGAGTTCAGGGTAGGCGGTGCCCATCTCGCTGATGAGCACCGGCACGAGACGCCACATCAGCGGGTCCTTCGCGCCGAGGATGTGGGCGTGGCGCATGGCACGGCGCATGATCCGGCGCAGGACATAGCCGCGCCCCTCGTTCGACGGCAGGACGCCGTCGGCGATCAGGAAGGCGGCCGAGCGCAAATGGTCGCTGATCACGCGGTGGCTGACCGCATGGGCGCCGTGGGCGTGCTGGCCCGAGGCCTGCGCCGAGGCGTCGATCAGGCGGCGGAAGAGGTCTGTGTCGTAATTGTCGGTCTTGCCCTGCAGGATCGAGGCCATGCGCTCGAGGCCCATGCCGGTGTCGATCGAGGGCTTGGGCAGCGGCACGCGGCGGTCCTTGGAGACCTGGTCAAACTGCATGAAGACGTTGTTCCAGAACTCGACATAGCGGTCGCCGTCCTGGTCGGGCGAGCCGGGCGGTCCGCCCTGCACCTTGTCGCCGTAGTCGTAGAAGATCTCGGAGCAGGGGCCGCAGGGACCCGTGTCGCCCATCGACCAGAAATTGTCGGACGAGGCGATGCGGATGATCTTTGAGTCCGGGAAGCCGGCGATCTTCTTCCAGAGGGTGGCGGCCTCGTCGTCATCGGCATAGACGGTCACGAGGAGGCGGCTGGTGTCGAGGCTGAACTCCTTCGTGATGAGGTTCCAGGCGAGCTCGATCGCCACGTCCTTGAAATAGTCGCCGAAGGAGAAGTTCCCCAGCATCTCGAAGAAGGTGTGGTGGCGGGCGG
>DAISVV010000127.1:0-9359 GCA_036840015.1 Micropepsaceae bacterium | reverse complement strand
CCGCCCGCCAGATGTGGGCCCGCATCATGAAGGGCTTGGGTGCAAAGAAGCCGGAATCGCTGATGCTGCGCACGCACTGCCAGACCTCGGGCGTTTCGCTGACCGAGCAGGATCCCTTCAACAACATCGTGCGCACGGCCTACGAGGCCATGGCCGCCATCCTCGGCGGCACGCAGTCCCTGCACACGAATTCCTTCGACGAGGCCATTGCCCTGCCGACCGAAACCTCGGCCCGCATCGCGCGCAACACGCAGCTCATCCTCCAGGCCGAAGCCAAGGTCACGCAAGTGGTCGATCCGCTGGGCGGCTCGTACTACGTCGAGGCGTTGACGCATGCCCTCGATGTCCACGCGCAGAAGCTCATCGACGAGGTCGAGGCCATGGGCGGCATGACCAAGGCGGTCGCCGCCGGCTGGCCCAAGCTCAGGATCGAGGAAGCCGCCGCCCGCAGGCAGGCCGCCGTGGACCGCGCCGAGGAAGTGATCGTCGGCGTGAACAGGTACCGCCTGGCGAACGAACCCGAAGTCGAGGTCCGCGACATCGACAATGACCGCGTGCGCGCCCAGCATGTCGCCCGCCTGCATAAGATCAAGGGCACGCGCGACCAGGCCCTGTGCGACCAGTCGCTGAAGGCGCTGGCCGAAGTCGCGCGCGGCTCGGCCAATCTGCTGGCCCTCGCGGTCGAGGCCGCCCGCGCCCGCGCTACGGTCGGCGAGATCTCGGACGCCATGGAAGCCGTCTTCGGCCGCCACCGCGCCGAGACGCGCTCGATCAGTGGCGTCTACGGCGCTGCCTACGAGGGCGATGCCGGCTTCGAGGCCATTCGCACCGAGATCGAAGCCTTCGCCCGCGACGAAGGCCGCAGGCCCCGCATGCTGGTCGTCAAGATGGGCCAGGACGGCCATGACCGCGGCGCCAAGGTGATCGCAACCGCCTTTGCCGACCTGGGCTTCGACGTCGACGTGGGCCCCCTGTTCCAGACACCAGCCGAAGTTGCCCGCGATGCCATCGACAACGACGTGCACGTCATTGGCGTCTCAAGCCAGGCCGCAGGCCACAAGACGCTGGTGCCCGCGCTCACCGCCGAGTTGAAGAAGCAGGGTGCCTCCGACATCCTCATCGTGGTGGGTGGCGTGATCCCGGCGCAGGACTATGAGGCACTCAGGGCCGCCGGTGCAGCCGCCATCTTCGGCCCGGGCACCAACATACCCGTGGCCGCCTCGGAGGTCTTGAAGCTCATCCGCGCGCAATCGAAGCGCGCGGCCTGAAGCAGAAACGACTGCATGTCATCCGGCCGGGCGCGCACCCTCGCGTCGCCTGGCCCCTTGCGCTGCCCCGTCGACGGAAGGAAGTCCCCCCAATGGAATTGCTCCTCTATCTCAACATCGCCCTCTCGCTCATCGCTGTCGTGGCGGTCGTATTCCTCTGGGTCAGGCTTGGACGCGCGGGCGCCGACAGTGTTGCGCGCGACCTGCTGCCCAGCTTCGAGCGGCTCGCAACGCTGGCCGAACGCACCGAGGCAGCCGTGCGCGACGGCGAGCAGCGCGCCCGGCGCGACACCGACGAAAGCGGCCGCGAACTGCGCCGCGAGGTGAACCAGGGCATCCTCGACTTCACGAAGTCCATCCAGGTCACGCTGTCCGAGAACAGGGCAGGGGTCGACAAGAAGTTCGAGGAGTTCGCCCGCACCTCCGGCGAATTCTCGACCAGCCTGCGCGACGAGGTGCGCAAGACCATGAGTATTCTGGCCGACATGCTCAAGGCTGACGTGAAGGCGCTCGCAGAATCGACGCCCCAGACCCAGGACACGCTCCGCCGGGCAGTCACCGAAAGCCTCGAGCGCATGCGCACCGAGAACGAGGCCAAGCTCGAGGCCATGCGCGCCACCGTCGAGGAAAAGCTGCAGGGCACGCTGGAAAAGCGCCTCGGCGAGAGCTTCACGATGGTCTCCGACCGCCTGGAGCTGGTCCACAAGGGCTTGGGCGAGATGCAGGCGCTGGCCACGGGCGTGGGCGACCTGAAGCGCCTGATGTCCAACGTCAAGGACCGCGGCGGCTGGGCCGAGATGCAGCTCGGCGCGCTGCTCGACGCCGTCCTCGTGCGCGAGCAATACGTCGTCAATGCCCGCATGGACCCGCGCTCCGCCGAAGTCGTCGAGTTTGCCGTCCGCATGCCAGGCCAGGCCGGGGGCGCCGAGATCTTCCTGCCGATCGACGCCAAGTTTCCCAAGGAGGACTACGAACGCCTCGTGGCGGCCTGGGATGCCGGCGATGCCGCACGGGTCCGCGAGGCGGTTGATGCGCTCGCGTCTGTCTTCGAGACCGAGGCCAAGCGCATCTCGTCCAAGTATATCAGGCCCCCGCACACGACGGACTTCGCCGTGATGTATGTACCGACCGAGGGCCTCTTCGCCGAGGCGCAGCGCATGCCGGGCCTCGCCGACAGGCTTCAGGGCAAGTACCGCGTCACCATCGCCGGACCTTCAACGCTGAACGCGTTGCTCAACAGCCTGCAGATGGGTTTCCGTACGCTGGCCATCCAGAAGCGCTCGAGCGAGGTCTGGCGCGTCCTCGGCGAAGCCAAGGCCGAGTTCAAGAAATATGCCGACGTCTGGGAAAAGGTGTCAGGCCAGCTGCGGACGGCACAGAACTCCATCGAGGAAATCAGCGTGCGCGCCCGTGCCGTCGAGAAACGGCTGAAGGACGTGGAAGTCATCGACAACAGCGCGGTGGTCGAGGCCGATCCGGCGCTGGCGCTTGCCCCGTCACGGGAACCGGGCGATGAGCCCAGGACCCTTCTGTCCTGAAGCCCCGCCTCCAAGGCCGCAGTCGATGGGCGGGCCCGGCGCGCGCACCTTGACAGGCGCCCGCCGCGCGATCGCGGCGATGGTCGCGTCGAGCTTGCGCCCCTGGGTCACATTGAACTCCAGCGCCGGCGCAACGTTCATCATGTAGTTGCACGCATAGGGGTTGAGCACCCAGTTCATCGGCGCCGCCTGCTTGACCCTGTGCTCGGGCGTCGATGGTCCGCCATCCCGTGCATCCGGCTTGATCTCGGGTATGGGAAGGGCGACATGGATCATGCGCGTCGCCGGCACGTCGGATGTGCCGTGCGGCACCCTGCACATCTGCGCCTTCACGATATTGAGCGCGTCGCGCCCGTGCGATGAGCGGGTCGATGCCAGCCCGAGGAAGGGTGCAAGCGATTGCGGCACAAGGCTGCTGCGGCGGGCCCACGGCCCCGTATTGCCGTCGGCGGCACTGCCTTCCGTGCAGGCCTGGTGGGTGGCAGGCTCGTCGCAGCGAACCGTGATCTGCATTCCATCCGGGCGCAGGTCGCCAAGCTGTGGCCGGCACTTCCCGTCCCGCAGGGCGGGCGCCTGATAGGCTTCGAGGTCATTGGACACGATGACGATGACCGGAACCACGTTAAGCGTCGGGTCCTTCGCATTCAGGTTCTCGATGGCAAGCGCCAGCTCCGAAGCCGTGCGCGCACCATAGTTCTCGAAATAGCCCCCATCGATGATCTGGTAGCCCTTGCCCTCGGTCACGCTCCGGAAGCTGCCAGCGGGCGACACGAAGGGAAAGCGCGCCGAGTTGGTGACTGCCGTTGACAGGGAGATGTCGCGCGAGACGAGCTTGATGAAGTCGCTGCTGTCGGGAAAGTCGCCCGGGTTTGCGTTGGTGCGGATCGAGGAGGTCAGGATCCGCCGTCCCGTACTCACGTCAGAGCCATTGAGGATCACATGCGGCAGCGAGGCGTGGCCCGCGCGCGGGGCATCAAGGCGCGCATAGAGTTCGACGAGGCCCAAGGGCGTTTCCCGCGGTTCCGCGCCAAGCCTGAAGCCGTCCTGTTCCTGCCAGAGCAGGTCGAAGGAATGCTCAAGCACGGCGTTGCGGTCGCGGATGGGGCTGCGCGCCCAGAGCGGGCCCACGATGCTCCCGAACATGTCGCTGAGGAAGTAGGTCGAGATCGTCGCCGACAGGAGGTCCCGCGTGGCCAGCGCGCCCAGAGCCTTGCGAACTTCGGGCTTGCTCCAGTCGAGCCGCCCGTCAGCATCGCCATGCGCCGCGACCAGGCGAACATAGCTGATGGCCCCGAGGCTGCCGCCAGACACGCCGCTGATCGCGAACACATGGCGGCCGGCTTCGCCGTTGGTCTGCTGGTCCAGCATCCGCATCGAGGCGAGCAGCCACGCGGCGGCACGGCTGGCGCCGCCCTCCGCCGCCACGATGATCACGGGCAGGCGCGCGTCAGCCGGGCCGTCCCCACGGCGCGTATCAACCCATCGGCGCAGGGCGGTCTCGAGATCAGGCCTGCAGGCTTCTGCTGCGCCAACGGCGGCGCCTGGCTGCGGGCAGGCCCCGGCACCCGAGGGTTCGACCACCTTTGCCGCAAGCAGCGGGACCGGGTGCCTCGAGTGCTCTTCGGTCATCCACGGGGGCGACAGGAACCACGCCAGCATGGCAACCGTGCCCAGCCCATTGCTGAGCCTCTTCACGCGATGCCGCTCGCCCGGGATCATCGCGAGCCTGCGGCCACGGTGAGAGATCCAGTGGACGACCCCGAAGATGCCCTCGACCAGCCCGCGGAACAGCGCAAGCAGGATCACGAGCGGACCAACGGCGAAGGCAAGCGATGCAATCGCCGCCGTAGGCGCGTCAAGCTGCCCGACCCAATCCGGCCTGAAGATGACGCAGGCAAGGGCGGCCAGGCTGCAGGCAAGCGACAGGATCGCAAAGGGCCAGCCAAAGGGTGCAAAGGCGAGGATCCGGGTAAACCGCCGGCGCTTCATCCACATCGGTGCGTCGAAGGCGCCCATCCACCGGAACCGCGTCCGGTGCACGACAAAGAAGAACAGCAGGCCGACCAGGCCGAAGCTCAGGAACTGGGCGCCGATCAGGCCAAGCGTGGACCGGTCGAAGGCAAGCTGGACCTGCAGGCTGCTGTCTTGGTTATTCACAAAGAAGAAGAACAGGATCGGCAGCAGCGTGATGCCACCGGCCGCCAGCAGCGCGATGCGCGGCGCCCACTCATGGCTCCAGTCCTCGTGGTCCGAGGTGCTGTCGCGCCGACGCTGCCGTTCCTCGGCCACCGTCGGCGTATCGGGATGCCCGTTGCCGCGCCCCCGCGCGATGCGGACCTTGTCCAGTTCGCCATGTTCGCGCTGCGCCGTCAGCGCCGCGCGCGTCCAGAACCAGGCGCTCAGTCCCAGCAGCATGGCCGATACCGCAAAGAGGAAGGGCCGCAACAGGGCGTAATGAACGGGGTCGCCCTCGCGCCACGTGAACTCCATCCCGGCGAACATGTCGGGCATCTGCTCGGGCAGCCAGACCGCAAAGAAGGCAAGGAAGGGCACGGCAACGCCGATCGGTTCCTCTGCCCAGCGGCGAAGGAGATGATCGGTACGCTTGAGGTAGAGCGAGAACGACATGGGTGTGGGGCGCCCGCCTGGCTCGAATCGGTTGTGATCATTGTCAGGGCGGCCAAAGGCCCGGCCAAGCAAAACCGGTTGTCAGGGCCCGATTCGATGCACGCAATGGTGGAAGGAGCGGCATGACGGGGCCTTGCTGTGGCTCCCGCGCCTCAATCACGATGCACGCATGAACGCAACGCGGCTCCGGGGCCGGGCTTGGAGGGACACAGGATGGGTGGGTTCAAGGCGACCAGACGGGCATGGCTTGCCGGCGCCGCCGCCTTCGCGGCGGGCAGCGCCAGCGGGTGGATCGGCGACGCATCGTCTGGCACGGCGGACGGGCAGGAAATACGCGCATGGGTAAAGCGGAACCTGCGCCGGTTTGATGCCGCAAGGCCCGCATCGATCATGGCCGACGGCGTGATGCTCAAGGCGCTCTCCGGCGCGAAGGTCATCGGCATCGGTGAGGCAACCCACGGCAGCCACGAGGACGTTGCCTGCAAGGCAGAGATCGTAAAGGCCCTGGTCCGGGCCGATGCCAGCGGGACCTTGTTCCTCGAGGCCAACAGCACGGGCTGCCGGCAGCTCGACGCATTCATCTCCGGCAGTGAAGGCACCGCCGCCGATCGCGTCACGTCGGCCGACATCTTCCGCGTGCTCAAGACCGAAGCGCTGATCGACATTCTGGACTGGCTGCGCAGCTGGAACCGCACGGCGAAGGCCCCGGTTCGGATCATCGGCGTGGATTGCCAGGCGACCGCCGTCGATACCGCCTTCGCACTCGAATGGTTGAAGTCCGTTGACGCAGCCACCGCCGGGGATTTTGCGCGCCGGCTTGAACGCCTGGTCAACCCTCACGCGCGCGCAATGCGTTATGTGAACCTCGTCACATCACTGACGACGCAGCAGCTGCGACAGGGCATGCGGGATCTGGAGGATCTACAGAAGGTGCTGGCGCCTGACGGCCGCTACGCCGCAGCACCGGGCCGGTCTGGCGCTGCGCAATCCGCGCGCATGGCGTGGCAGGGCCTGAGCATGCTCGAGTACGACACATCTGACGGAAAGATCGAGGGCGATGTGGACGAATACCATGGGCGGCGTGACGCCTACATGGCCGAAAACATCGATCACTTTGCCGACGACAGGCCCGGCGCCTACTGGGCGCATAACCTCCACGTCGCAGGGGCACCTGTCGCCTACGAGAGCGGGGCGTTCAAGCCCGCGGGGCACCACCTCCGACAGGCCCTGGACGAAAGGTACCGGACGATCCTGTTCGAGTATGCCTCCGCCCGCTTCAATGCTGTTCCCATCAGGGAGCCTGCGAAGACACCGCCGGCCACGGACCCCACCGTTGTCATCGACTGGCCCTATCGCGAGGGGCGCCTCGCGGGTCTCTTCCGCAGTCTCGGCGGCGGGGATGCATGGGTGGATCTTCAGGCCCTGCCATCCACGCCAGCCTTGCAGGACTGGAGCAACCGCCCGCAGGCGAAGCGCGATGCGGGCTACGCCGCGGTCGAAAAGGTCGACGACGCACCTCTGGAGATGCTCAAGCCACGGCCTTCGATCGACATCCTCGTCCACATCGAGGCCCTGACGCCTTCGCGCATGCGCCTGTGAGGATGGCGGGCCGGGATCAGTTCGACTTCAGCACGCCGTCGACCGTGATCTTGCGGGCATGCGCGAGCGCGATCCCGTAGGGCGTCTCGGTCATGATCTTCACGGGGACGTGGAAGGCCTGCACCGGTCCACCCGTCGTGCTCTCGAGGTTTGCAAACCACACCGAGATCGTCGGCAGTGTGCGGCCCTTGTTGATATTCGGCTTGAAGCCGGCAAGCTGCTTGTAGCTCACCGTGCAGCGGATCGCTGGGCCCGAGTAGCCCTCGTCCGACTTGAGCTTTTCATTTCCCTGGAACTTGAGTTCGATGTCATAGCGCCGACGACCATCGAACACCCGCACCGTGTCACCGCAGGGCTTCGCGCTCGACCGGGATACGCCAGAGAGGGCCTGGACAATGCCCGACAGCGGATCAAGCGTGCCACGCTTCTGGTCGGCGCTCACCGGATAGCGCTCGGTGTTGTAGGCAGGTTCGGCGAACAGCTCGATGCCGGCCGCCGAGTAGGTCAGGTCGACCTTCTGTGACATCTTCTCGTTGACGGTATTCGAGTTGTATTTGGTGGGCTGCAGGCTCTGCCCCGCCACAAGCCCGACGGTCGATGCGTCGATCACCGCCTCGTAGAACGAGTTCACGACGCCAGCCGTCTTCAGCTTCGACACCGCCGAGTAGCCATTGCCGCTGAAGCTGCTCTTGAGGCCGATGTTTCCAAGGTTGAAGCCCCCCAGATAAACCTGCCATACAAGCTGGATCGTGCTGGAGGGACCCTTCTGCGATTCGTCCGCTGCAGGCTGGACATTCATTCCTTGCGCCATCGATGCGGTGGGCACCAGGGCAAGGCAGGAAGCGATCAGGAGGCGCTTGAGCATTGGCAGGAAAACCTCTTCAGTCTCGATTGACAACGGCGGAAATGTCCCGGCCCCGCAGCCAGTTCATTTGTGGCCCGTCACCTTGGTTGAATTGTGGCGGAAATCCAGCGTAATCATCAAGCGGCAATCGTCACGGAAAAGATGAACTTGCGCTCATCATCGGACAACGGGGTGGCAGGACTGGTCGAAAGGCTGGTCGCCGGCGACCGCCGGGCGTTAGCCAAGTCGATCACGCTGGTTGAATCCCTGCGCCACGATGACCAGGAGATGGCCCAGCGCCTGACCAACGCCGCCCTGCCGCATGCCGGCCGGGCCATCCGGGTCGGCCTCTCAGGCGCCCCGGGCGTCGGGAAATCAACCTTCATTGAAGCCCTGGGCACATGGTTGATCGGCACCGGGCGCAAGGTGGCGGTCCTTGCCGTCGATCCCTCCTCGCAGCGCTCAGGCGGCTCGATCCTGGGCGACAAGACCCGCATGCCCGAGCTCGCGCAGAGCCACCAGGCCTTCATCAGGCCCTCGCCCTCGGGAACCACGCTGGGCGGTGTCGCCCGCCGCACGCGGGAGTCGATTGTCCTCGTCGAGGCTGCGGGTTTCGACGTGGTGATCGTGGAAACCGTGGGCGTGGGCCAGTCGGAGACCGCGGTAGCCGACATGGTGGACATCTTTACGCTGTTGATTTCCCCCTCCGGTGGCGACGAGCTCCAGGGGATGAAGCGCGGCATCATGGAGCTCGCCGACATCGCCCTGGTAACCAAGGCCGACGGCGACCTGCTGCACGCGGCCAACCGCACGGCCGCCGAATATGCCGCCGCCCTCCATTTCATGCGGCCGAAATTCGCCGGCTGGCATCCCGAAGTCGCCCTCGTCTCAAGCCCGACCCGCACGGGGATCCCCGAATACTGGGCCCATGTGGAGCGGTTTTGCGCCACTTTGAAGGGCTCCGGCCAGTGGGACGAGCACCGCAGGCTCCAGCGGCTCGCCTGGTTCTGGAGCGAGCTGCGCGAGGGCCTCGTCGCCCAGCTGCGTGAGCGGGAAAGCGTCGCCGGGGAGATCCGGGAACTGGAGAAAATGGTCGCAGGCGGGCAGGTAACCCCCGCATCTGCCGCAGGCAGGATCCTGTCGAAAGCCTTCCCCAAACCTTGACGATACCCCGGTGCCTCAACTATAGGTCCGGCCCTCATGCGCGGGTCGACCGCGCGCATTAACGATCTGAACGGCAGGACGACTTCGATGGCACGGCGTTGCGAGCTTACGGGCAAGGCGGTTTTGAGCGGACATTATGTCAGCCACGCCAACAACAAGACCAAGCGCAAGTTCCGCCCGAACCTGTCCGAGGTGTCGCTGATGTCCGACAAGCTCGACCGGACGGTGCGCCTGCGCATCTCGACGCACGCGCTGCGCTCGCTCGACCACAACGGTGGCCTCGACGCCTGCATCCTCAAGCTCGGCGGCGCCCCCCTG
>DAISVV010000126.1:0-9598 GCA_036840015.1 Micropepsaceae bacterium | reverse complement strand
GAAAACATCACACCCTGGACAGGACTGCGGCCCATGAGCGCCGACGGCGTGCCGACGGCAAGCCCCACCATGTACCGCAACCTGTGGCTCAACACGGGCCACGGCCACATCGGCTGGACCACCTGCATGGGCACCGCGCGCCTTGTCGCCGACATGATCGCGGGAGGCGGACCGCCAGCCCTGCCGCTGGCCGACTACAGCCTCGACCGCTTCTGATGATTTCGGTGACAGTGCACTCAATTCCCGACAGGCGATGCATCGCTTGGCCGGTCGGAACAGGAATTGAGTGCACTGTCACCGAAATTAGCTTCAGAGATTGAACGCGCTCTTGATACCGTCAATCGTGAACTGCGCGGCCAGCGCCGCCAGGATGATGCCGAACACCTTCGTCACGATGACGGCCAGCGTCTCGCTCATGATGTTGCTGATGCGCGCCGCCACGAGGAAGACGACAAGCGTCGCGATCAGGTTCACGCTCGCCCCCGCAAGCACCGCCACGCGCGCATCGACATCGCCATGCTTGGAGAACAGCAGCATGATCGAGGCGATCGACCCCGGCCCCGCGATCAGCGGAATGGCCAACGGGAAGACCGAGATATCCTCGTGCGAGCCCGGATGCGCGCGCTGCTCCTCGAGGAGTTTCTCGTTACGCGCCTCGCGCCGCTGCTTGCGCGTCTCGAACAGCATGTCGAGCGCGATGATGAAGAGCAGCAGCCCGCCCGCGATACGGAACGCGTCAAGGCTGACATGCAGCTTGTCCAGGACCCACTCCCCGGCAAAGGCAAAGCCGAACAGGATGCAGGTGGCGATCATCACGCTCTTCCACGCCATGCGATGGCGCCAGGCCAGCGGCATGTCCTTGGTCAGCGAGGTGAACAGGGGAATGCAACCCGGCGGGTCGATGACGACAAAGAACGTGACGAGGGAGGCAAGGAAGATCTCGAGCATGCTCACTCCAACATCAATTTCGGTGACAGTGCACTCAATTCGTGGATCAATTCAGACGAGAGTGTACAGCTCCCGGAGAATTGAGTGCACTGTCACCGAAATTGGCCACAGGACATCCCCGCACCCCGGGCCGGAACGCAAACAGGCTGCCCGACAGCGGTGCCGCCTGAAGCGCCGCCGCATCAAGCCCCACGGCCGCCGTGGTCACATAGAGCGTATCAAGCCCCGCGCCCCCGAAGGCACAGCTGGCCACCTGCGGCACCGGCAACCTGACCACGCGGTCGACCACGCCCTGCGGCGTGAAGCGCGTCACACGCGCCCCGCCCCAATGCGCAAGCCACAGGCATCCCGCCTCGTCCACGCACATCCCGTCGGCAAAACCGTCGGCCTCCGGGATTTGGACGAGCACGCGAGGCTGTCCGGCCTCGCCGCTCGCCACATCATAGTCATGCGCCCAGATCACGCGCCGCATCGTCTCGACGAAATACATCGTGCGCCCGTCAGGGCTCCACCCCAGGCCGTTCGAGAGATTGACATTGTCCTTCACGCGCACCGGCGTCTCGAGCGTATCGAACCGGTAGAGCCGGCCCGAGGCCGCCCGCTCGTCATCATCCATGCTGCCGCCCCACAGGCGGCCTGCCGGATCGCACTTGGCATCGTTGAAGCGGTTGCCGGGCCGGTCGCTGTCGGGCGCCGACACCTTGGTGAAGCGGTCAAACGGCAGGCGAGACCGCCACACACCCGTCTTGCCCAGAAGCACGAACCCGCCCGCGCCATCCGGTATGGCAGCCCCGATCCGCTCGGGCATGGCCCAGCTGCGCGCCGCCCCCGAGGACGCATCGTATCGGAACAGCCTCTGCCCCTTGATGTCGAGCCACCACAAGGCGCCTTCGGCGGCCACCCACACAGGCCCCTCGCCAACAAGCGCCTGCTCGCGCTGGACCAGTTCAACATCCGCCATGGTAAAAGCCCCTCGAGGTGGAACCCACCGTAAGAAATCCCCGGCGCCAATGTCTACCCTATCATGAGCAAGGAACAGGACGCGTGGTACGCCCGCATGGCCGCTGAGTGGGGGGCAGCCCTCCAGCGCATCGCCCGCACCTGCGAGGCTGACCCAGACCGCCGTCGCGACGTGCTCCAGGACATGCATGTCGCGATTTGGAAAAGCCACAGGCTCTATGACGGCCGGTGCTCGGAGCGGACATGGATCTACCGCATCGCGACCAACGTGGCAGCCAACCACGTGAACAACGAACGACGGCGCAACGCACCGCTTGTGACGCTCGATGGGGTCGAGGACATCGCCTCAGGCGATACCGCCGAACGGGTCGAGCAGGATCTGGCCCTCAAGAAGATCGTGGCGCTGGTCGACCGGCTGGAGAACCCGGACCGCACCATCATGACACTCTATCTCGAGGGGCTCGATGCCGCCGCCATCGGTGAGGTCACCGGCCTGTCGCCCGGCGCAATCGCAACCCGCATATCGCGCATCAAGACGCTTCTCTCACGCCTTTTCAGGGAGGCCCCCAATGGCTGACCACGATACCGCCCGCAAGATCTGGACCCATCAACCGCAGGAGACTTTCACGATGAGCCTTGATGACATCCGCACCCATGCCTCGTCATTCCAGGGCCGGATTGCCGCACGTAACATGCGAGAGCACATCGTGGGCGCCCTGCTCATTGTCGTATTCACGGGCATTGCCATCGTCGCAGAAGGCACGCTGGCGCGGCTCGGCCTGCTTCTCACGGCCGCCGGCGTTGCCTTTGTGATGTGGCAGCTCCACCGGCAGGCGCGTGGCGCTACCATCGACGAGGTCTGCCTTGTCGCCGACTGGACACGGTTCCACCGGACCCAGCTCGTCCGCCAGCGTGATGCATTGCGCAATGTCTGGCTCTGGTACCTGTCACCGCTTGTCCCAGGCGTGGCCCTGTCGTGGATCGCCGCGGTGCTTGGCATCGTGGCAGAGGGAAACATCCCTTCAGCCCTCACCTTCGGCATCCTTGGGCCGCTGGTCATGGGAGGCGTCTTCGGGGGCGTGTTGTGGCTGAACCGCGAGGCCGCCGACGCGCTCGACGCCGAGATCAGGAAGCTCGACGCCGGGCAGTGACGGATCTCACCCCGCGTCAGGACGATGGCTCATCCGCCCACTGCCGCGCGCGAGCCGTCGGCCACCTTGGACAGGGAGACAAGACGCATCGTGGACGTCGCCTTGGCGACGACATTTCCCGCGGCATCCTTGAGTTGCGCCTCGGCAAAGCAGGTCGACTTGCCCTGCCGCTCGATCCAGCCCTCGGCCATCAGCAGGCCGGGGCGCGCCGGGGCAAAGAAACTGACCTTGATCTCGAGCGACATGGGCACCATGCCCGGTTCCCCCAGGCTGAAGTACGCATGCGCCATGGCGGCATCAAGCCAGCCAGTGACAAAGCCACCCTGCACCACGCCACCCGAATGGCACATGTGCATGCCCGCCTCGAAAGCCAGCGTGCAGCGCCCCTCGCCAAAGTGAACCCGCTGCCTGAGCCCGAGCGTCGCCAGCATCTCCACCGGCGCCTTCGCGACCTCATCCATGACACCATCCTCGATCCAGAAACATCACTGGGGCCGCCGGGCTTCCAGCCACGCACGCGCCTCGTCCAGCACCTCGCCCAGCAGGCTCGTTCCGGCACTGTCGGCCATGAAATGATCGAGCCCCTCTCGCTCCCGGTAGGTCAGGTTCGTGAGGCCCGCCGCAGCAAACCTGTCACGTGTCGCACGCGCGGCCCGTACCGGCGCGAACTGATCCCGCTCGCCATGAATGATCAGGATCGGTGACCGGACCTTCATGAGGTCCTGCGCGAGATCCCGGTCCATGATATCAGCCCACCACTTCCAGCTATTGCCGCCCCACATCTCTATGCCCTGCGGGTTTTCCCTGATGCGGGAAAAGATTCCGTCAGCCTGAGCGGCCACGGGCGGCGGCAGCGCATCCTTGATCCAGTCCGCCATCGGGATGCCCGTTCCCGTGGACATGATGATGACGGCATCCAGTTTCTCGAGGCGCGGCGCAAGCACTGCGACGGCCGCGCCTCCTTCAGACCCGCCGAACAGGGCCACGCGACCATCCCACCATGCTTCCCGCTTCAGTTCGCCGAGCACTCTCTCGTAATCGTCCGCGCGCTGCGAAACAGTATGCCCACGCGCATAGGCCGCCGGGCATTCTCCGGAAGCCGCAGAGTCATTGTCGGCAGGGCTGACGCCGTACTTCTCGACGGTGAGAACCGCATGCCCGGGCGCCAGCGCCCTGAACCGGATCAGGTTCTCGTTCTTGCCGGTCGGCAGGCAGCCCGAGCCCTGCGCAAGCACCACGACCGACTGCTTGCCTGACTTGCCGCGCCGGTCTATCTGCCAGTGGATCTCGGAGCCATCAGGCCGGAGCGTGGTCCGCGCCTCGCTCGTGCCGGCAAACGCACTCGCGCCCTTCGAGACGCCGGGCATGACCAGCCCTGCAATCAGGACAATGGCGACGCCCGCACCAGAAATTGTTTTCATGAGCCAGACAACCGATGCTGCCACCAAGCCGTGATTTTCGGTGACAGTGCACTTAAGTCCCTCACGGTCGGTGCCTGGCTGGCACGGCATCCGGAGGGAGCTAAGTGCACTGTCACCGAAATTAAAGTTCTACATGCGATGCAGCGCGCAGAGCTTGTTGCCGTCCGGATCGCGCAGATAGGCGAGATAGAGCTTGCCGAAGCCGCCCGCGCGCACGCCCGGCGGATCTTCGCAGGTCGTCCCGCCATTCGCGACGCCCGCCGCGTGCCATGCATCCGCCTGCGCCGTCGACGACGCCGCAAAGCCGATTGTGCCGCCATTGGCATGCGTCGCCGGCTTGCCGTCGATCGGCTTGGACACCGAGAACATGCCATTGGGCGAAATGTAGAAGATGCGGTTGCCGTCGACGACCGCCGGCTTGATGCCCAGCGTGCCCAGCACCGCGTCGTAGAACTTCTTCGCCCTGTCGAGATCGTTCGTCCCGATCATCACGTGTGAAAACATGAAACGCCTCCTGTTATGGAGGCCGCACAACACCCTGCACGCACCCCGCCCGTCAAGGGGCAGGGCGAGGCCTTCCCCCGCGAACCGCCATGCCAGTGCGGAAAAAGGGCGGGCCCGCCCGCAGGCCTAGGCGCCCGCAGGGCCGCCCGCCAGCAGGAACAGCGACCGCAGCGTGTCTCCATAGGTGGTGGCACAGACCTGGATGCCGATCACGCCCGCAACGATGAAGAACGCCCACTGAAGCACGACGCCGATGCTGCGGAACGGGTTCACGCCCTTGATGCCGATGCCAATGACATGCAGCAAACGCGAGACGAGCAGCACGCCGGCAAGGCCCGCGATCGTGGCCATACCCACCGCCTCGCGCTCCAGCAGGCCGAGCAGGATGAGGCTGAGGGGAACGTGTTCGACGAAGTTCCCATGCGCGCGCACAGCCACCACAAGCGCGGAACGTTCCTCCGGACCGCTGCCCAGGCTGACCTTGGTCTTGAGGCGCAGCCGCACGATCTCGAGGCTCAGCACGACAAGGATGAACCCCAGTATCGAGGCCGTCAGCAGCGTAATGGGCATGGCGTAACTCTCCCCCTCGGAAAGCACGAGGATAGCCCGCTTTCACCACGCCTGAGAAGCGTTGTCAGATCTCCTGCAGGACGAACAGCATGACAACCACAAAACCGATCATTAGCAGGAACAGATAGAACAGCAGCAGGCTGGCAAACTTGACCGTGGTGAGGAGCCAACCCCGCCCATACACCCGCTTCATCGCCAGCAGCGCGTAAACCATGAACAACGGGCCCAGCACCCAACCGATCCCGCGACCGCTTGTCAGCGCGGCTTCGACCGCGGCCAGCGTCAGCGCCATGAACATGGTCGTGTGCAGGTGCAGCGAGAAGACGAGGTGTTCGACCAGGTAGACCCGCGGCCTCCAGTGGACCAGCGCCAGCATCAGGGCCAGCAGCGGCACGAGCACCAGCATTAGCCGCGGCAGCCAGACACTCAGCGGCCCGTTGATACGCTGCGGATCCTCCATGATCTTCTCGACGCCGGCCCACAATTGCGAGACATACGCGATGGCGTCCTTCTTGTCGGCGCCTTCCTCGCCCACCACCACCTCGCCCGAGGCAATGTTGCGTCGCACGTCCTCCATGGCCTGGCGCTGCGCGTCGGTAAGCTTCACCGCCGCCCCTGGCGTCGGCGGAACCAGAAAGTCGATCTCGACGTCGTCCTTTCCCGGAACCAGCGGCGAGACGACGATCAGCGACACAGCCGTCAGCTGCAGCGTGACGAAGAACACAGCCGTCGCGATGATGAAAAGCCGGAAGGGTGGCAGCAGGGATGCCCGCTGCCCGGCCATGTACCGCCGCGTGAATTCGCCCGGCAGCGCGACAAGCAGCCAGATCGTCCGGAACGTCCGCGAGTCATAGCTGAAAACCGCATCGAGGAATTCGCCGATGATCCACCAGATCGGACGATGCAGGTCCCGGTCCTTCTGCCCGCACTGGGAACAGAATGGCCCCGTCCGCACGGCCCCGCAATTGGCACATTTCCCGCTGTCCGTCATCGTCTCACCCGCTCAAGACGCAGTCTCGGTGACAGTGCACCCAATTCCCGGCCGCCGCAACAGTCCCGGCAGGCCGCATGACCGGAATGCTTTCTCACAGTTACCGCGGATGCGCCGCAAAGAATTTCCAGATTTCGGCCGTCGCATCAAAGGCATCCGAGCCCGGACCCGACACAAGGCGAAGCACCACGCGGCCACCCGGCCACTGATGACCCAGCCCCTCGATGCCAACCAGCACCGCCGTGCTGCCACCCGCACAGCCCTCGAACGCCTGCCGTGTCACCCGCGGGATCGAACGGTCGACCACGGGCGCCGCCGGACAGCCCAGCAACCGCGCCCATTGCCGCCAGGATTGTTCGGCCGACGGTCGAAGCACAAGCCCTCCATTGCGTTCGACCTTGCCGCCAGCAATGGGATTGAGCGGATCAGCCTGGCCCCAGACAAGCATCAGCGAAACCGGTCGCCTCAAGGTCTCAACGGGTACAAGCAGGCCATTGGCCACAGGCGCAATCGACGCGACCACATCCGGCAGTTCCGCCCCGACCCGGAAGGCCATTCCCGCGCCATTCGAAAATCCGGTGACATGGATCCGCCGTGCATCGACACGATGCCGGCTCTGGACATCCCTGATGACGGCCGCGATGAAGCCGACATCATCGACGCCCCGGGCCTGCGCAGGCGATCCCGTCGCCGGACCGGCATTCCAGCTGCGCTTGTTGCCGAAGAAGCGCGCCGGCCGTGCGGGATCTTCGGGGACACCCTCCGGCGCCACGACAATGAAGCCCTCCGCATTCGCCTTCTCGACCCAGCGCCCCTGCTGCAGGACATTTGCCCCGTCACCGCCCAGCCCGTGCAGCACCACGACCAGCGCCGCTTCCCGCCCCGCCGCACGCACCGGCACATGGTCGACATAGCTGCGCGAAAACCCGCCAAACGCGAGGGTTCGCTGAACCGGCTCGGCGGCAGCCGGCCAAGCCACGACACACGACACCAACAACATCAGAAGCAGCCGCATCATATGTCTCTTTACTCACCTCACGGCGACAGTAGGCCTTCATCACCGAAGGATCACCAGACCTTCCACCAGCGCCACCTGGCATCGCCATTTAAACCCATCGATCGTCTGAATCGCAGCAAGGGGATGGTCTCCGCATGGACCATTGTCGCATCAGAGAGCCCCTCCATATAATATCCAAACAACGCGCGGAGGGCGGCCTCCCCGAGTTCCAAGGGGTGGAAGACAAACGGATAATCTGTGGGCTCCTCTCCGGGGCCGAGCAGGGGATGCTTGCCTTCCCAGTAGGGCAACTCAAAGGCAAGCCGCGCACCAATATCCTCCAGAATCCCCTTGTCGGGTGAGAGGCTCAGGGTCCTCTTTAGACGTCCGTTCTCCCTCACCCCAAAGGCAAACCTGTCGACGACACTGTGCATCTCATGGAGATAGACTGTGCGGCCATCTGCTGCCTCGATGAACTTCTCCGGCACTCTGGACGGATAGTCTAACGCGAATTCCTTCGCCGCCACGACATCGCACCCGGGAAAGCTGCCGATAACAAGCTCCCCATCAGGAGGATTGGTCCACCCCAGCGCCCCATCTTCCATTGGCTCGAGCGTCTCGCCGGGGAACAGTCTATGCGCGAGAGTGACCGTGGCCGCACGATCCGGCGTAGAGGTCTGCACCAACCTCCCACGCATGAGACCCTCGGCATAGACCAGCATCCAAGTCTTCGCACCCATGGCCCAGCCTCCTGCCGACGTCGATATAAATACTGCTTTGGACCCACGGCAGCAATCGGCACACGTCACGCAAAAAGCCACGCAGCCCCGCGCACGCCCGACGAGTCGCCATGCCGGTTGCGCACCACCCGCACCGACACGGCATCGCTGAACACATGGCCCGGCAGTGCCGCCTCCACATCTTCAGGCAGGCTTTCGATATTGGAGAGACCTCCACCCAACACGATCACCTCCGGATCGATGACGTTCACGACACATGCAAGCCCCCGCGCGATGCGGCCCACAAGCCGCCGATACGAGCCTAGCGCCCCGGCATCACCCGCCTCGCGCGCGGCGATGATCGCCTCGGGCGGCAGCGCAGCGCCCGTCGCGCGGGCATGGTCGCGCGCAAACCCCGGACCGCTGATCCACGTCTCAAGACACCCCGTCTTGCCGCACCAGCACGACGGCCCGGGATGTTCGTCATCGGATGGCCACGGCAGCGGCGTATGCCCCCACTCTCCGGCGATGCCGCTCGCCCCCGCCCACAGGCGCCCGTCGATCACGATGCCGCCGCCGCATCCCGTCCCCAGGATGACGCCGAACACGGCACGCGCACCGGCACCCGCACCATCGATCGCCTCCGACAGCGCAAAGCAGTTCGCATCATTGGCAAGAAGCGTGGGGCGCGCGAGGACACGGGCGAGGTCCTCGCCGAAAGGCCGCCCGTTCAGCCAGGTCGAATTCGCATTGCGGATGAGCCCGGTCACCGGCGAGGGCGAACCAGGAATGCCAACACCGACGCTTGATATGGCAGCACCCGCAAGACGCTCGATCTCGGCCACGACATCATGGACCACCGCCAGGCTTTCTTCGTAGCTTCGCCCGCTGGCCTGCCGCACCCGCGCCCGCACGACACCACGCGCATCCATGGCAATCGCCTCGGTCTTCGTCCCGCCCAGGTCAATACCCGCCCGCATCATGCCTCCCTGCACGCAACCCCGGGTGACAGCGGACTGAAGCCAACTCAGTCCTCCACCCCCGCCTTCACGAAGATATCCGTCGTCGCATCCGTACGCACGAACAGGCCCACGGCTTCGGCGGCTTCGCGGAATGTATCATAGGGGCCCATGAACTCGACATCGTCGAGCGCAAAGAACTTGCCGGCATAGCGATAGACGACAAGCGAGCCTGCCCCGGCGCCGGGCCCATCACTGTCCCACTCCTGCTCGCCCACCTTCTCGCCGTTCTCGATGATCTCGAGTTGGGGGTCCACGAAGTCATCCTCCACCTCGGGCACGACATGCGGCATGAGGGCGAGTGCCGCTGCCTCGTCA
>DAISVV010000125.1:0-9655 GCA_036840015.1 Micropepsaceae bacterium | reverse complement strand
ACCGCGCGGGTGCCGGCGCGGATAAGGCCCGGGCCAGCCGGCATCAGAAATAGCCTTCCTTCTTCTTGCGTTCGAGCGAGCCGCCTTCCTCGGTATCCGCCATGCGGCCCTGCCGTTCGGAAGTCGATGCCGAGAGCGTTTCGGCCATGACGGAGGCAAGGTCGGCCGCATTGGACTCGACCGCCCCGGTCACGGGCCAGCATCCCAGCGTGCGGAAGCGCACCCTCCGGGTCTTCACATCGTCACCGGGGCCTAGACGCATGCGCGCGGGCTCATCGACCACGATGAAGGCGCCAGCGCGTTCCACGACGGGGCGATCTTGCGCGAAGTAAAGGTCGCACAGCTCGATGTCGTGGCAGAGCGCGTATTCCCACACATCCATCTCGGTCCAGTTCGACAGCGGGAAGACGCGTGCGGAGTGTCCCGGCAGGAGCCGGGTGTTGTACAGGTTCCAGAGTTCAGGCCGCTGTTGTCGCGGATCCCAGGCATGGGCCTCGTTGCGGATGGACACCACGCGCTCCTTGGCGCGCGACTTCTCCTCGTCACGCCGCGCGCCCCCGAAAATGATGTCGAATCCGCCCTCGTCGAGGGCTGCCTTGAGGGGATCGGTGCGCATGATCGAGGTGTAGCGCTCGCCGTGGTCAAAAGGATTGATACCCTCGCGCAACCCCTGTTCGTTGCGCCGCACGATCAGGCGAAAGCCGTGCGCGGCCGCAAAGCGGTCACGGAAGCCGATGAGGGTACCGAACTCCCATGTCGAATCGATGTGCAGCAAGGGGAAGGGCGGCTTGGCAGGGTAGAAGGCCCGCAGGGCAAGGTGCGCCATGACCGTCGAGTCCTTGCCAGCCGAAAACAGCATCACGGGATTGCGTGCCTCGGCCACGCATTCCCGGATGATGTGGATGGCTTCGGATTCGAGGCGGTCCAGATGACCGCGCCTCGCCGCCTTGATGCCTGCGCCGGGCGTCAATGGTAGACCTCGAACAGGCCCGCGCCGCCCATACCGCCGCCGATGCACATCGAGACGACGACGTGCTTCGCCTTGCGGCGGCGCCCCTCAAGCAGCACATGCCCTGTCAGGCGGGCGCCCGTCATGCCGAAGGGATGGCCGATCGCGATCGAGCCGCCATTCACGTTGTACTTCGCCGGATCAATGCCGAGCTTGTCGCGGCTGTAGAGGCACTGGCTGGCGAAGGCCTCGTTCAATTCCCAGAGGTCGATGTCACTGACCTTCAGGCCATGGCGCTCGAGCAGGCGCGGGATCGCGAAGACAGGGCCGATACCCATTTCGTCGGGCTCACAGCCGGCCACGGCCCAACCCTTGAAGGCGCCCAGGGGCTGAAGCCCGCGGCGGTCGGCTTCTTTCGCTTCCATGACCACGACCGCCGCGGCACCGTCGGAGAGTTGGCTGGCATTGCCCGCCGTGATGAACTTGCCCGGGCCCTTCACGGGCTCCAGCCTGGCGAGGCCTTCCAGCGTCGTGTCGGGGCGATTGCATTCGTCGCGGTCGACGACGTAGTCGACGATGCTCTCGGCCTTGGTGACCTTGTCGACGACCTTCATCTGCGTCTTCATCGCCACGATCTCGTCCTTGAACTTGCCGGCCTGCTGGGCGGCGGCCATGCGGCGCTGCGATTCAAGCGAGTACTGGTCCTGATATTCGCGGCTGACATTGTAGCGTGCGGCCACGACGTCGGCCGTGTCGATCATCGGCATCCAGTAGGCAGGGTACATCTGGGTAATGCGCTCTTCCTTGCCGCCACCACCGCCGCCCTGGAACGAGATCGAGTCGACGCCTGAGCCGACAACGATGTTTGCCCCTTCGTGCGTCACGTAGTGCGCGGCGTGCGCGATCGCGTTCAGGCCCGACGAGCAGGCGCGGTTGATGGTGACGCCGGAGGTCGTGACCGGAAGGCCTGCCAGCAGTGCCGCGCCGCGCGCGACATTGCCCGAGGCCGCGACGCAGCCCGCGACGACGTCCTCGACTTCCTTCGGGTCGACCTTCGAGCGCTTCACGGCGTGCTCGACCGCGTGGCCGAGCATGGCCATGTTTGACGTGTTGTTGAAACCGCCGCGCGCGGCCGTGGCGAGGCCGGTGCGGGCGTAGGAGACGATGACGGCTTGGCGCATGTTCTTTGTTCCTCTTTACATTGCTGAAAACTGGGGGTCATGGTCTGCGAAGGCAGACCACCCACGCGCTCGCTGCCAGCGTGGATGGTGCGCCTTCGCGCACCATGACCACTACATGGTCACTTCAGGTCCTGAAAGCGCTTGCCTTCGGCGACCATTTTCTCGAGCAGCTTCGAGGGCGTGAATTCGGCGCCCATCTGGCCCTCGAATTCCTTCATCTTCGCCAGCACCTTGTCGAGGCCGATCGTGTCGCCGTAGAACATCGGGCCGCCGCGATAGACGGGCCAGCCATAGCCGTTGATCCAGACGATATCGATGTCGGAGGCGCGGATGGCCTTTCCTTCCTCGAGGATCTTGGCGCCTTCGTTGATCATCGGATAGACGCAGCGCGCGATGATCTCCTGGTCGGAGATGGTGCGCTGATTGATCCCCTTCTTCGCCGCGAAGTCGCGGATGATCTTTTCGACGACCGGCGACGGCTTTGCATTGCGCTCGGCGTCGTAGTCGTAGAAGCCTGCGCCCGTCTTCTGGCCACGACGGTCCATCTCGCAAAGGATCTCGCGAATGGTCGAGCTTGTTGACTTCTCCTTGAACCAGCCAATGTCGAGACCGGCGAGATCCGACATGGCGAAGGGGCCCATCGGGAAGCCGAAGTCATAGAGGACGCGGTCGATGTCCCAGGGCATCGCACCCTCGAGGATCAGTTTCTGCGCCTCGCGCTGGCGCTGGGCCAGCATGCGGTTGCCGACAAAGCCCGGGCAGACGCCGACGAGGGCTGCGATCTTGCCGATCTTGCGGGCCATCTGCAGCGAGGTGGCAATGACCTCCTTCGAGGTCTTGTCGCCACGCACCAGTTCCAGCAGCCGCATGACGTTGGCCGGCGAGAAGAAGTGCCAGCCGATCACGCTCTCGGGGCGTTTCGTGGCTGAGGCGATCTCGTCCACGTTCAGGTAGGACGTGTTGGTGGCGAGGATCGCGCCTTGCTTGACAATGCGGTCGAGCTTGCCGAACACGTCCTTCTTGATGCCCATGTCCTCGAAGACGGCCTCGACGACGAGATCACGGTCTGCGAGGTCGTCGAGCGAGAGCGAGCCCGTCAGCATGGCCATGCGCTTTTCCACGTCTTCCATGGTCAGGCGGCCGCGCTTGGCGGTCGTCTCGTAGTTCTTGCGGATGACGGCCAGCCCGCGGTCGAGCGCTTCCTGCTTCTGCTCGACGATCGTGACCGGGATCCCTGCGTTCAGGAAGTTCATCGCGATGCCGCCGCCCATGGTGCCTGCGCCGATGACGCCGACCTTCTGCACGGGGATCGTCTTCGTTTCGGCGGGCACATCCGGAACCTTCCAGACAGCGCGCTCGGCAAAGAACACGTAGCGCTGGGCGGCCGACTGGTTGCCCGTCATGAGGCCCATGAACAGGCGGCGCTCTTCCTTGAGGCCCTCCTCGAAGGGCAGGTTCACGGCCGCCTCGACGCACTTGATGTTGGCCTCGGGGGCTTCGAAGCCGCGGAACTTCCGGGCGTTGGCCTTGCGGAAGGCGGCAAAGATCTCGGGCTTGCCGCGCGCGGCTTCCATCTTGTCGTTCAGGTCGCGTACCCGTTTCAGCGGCCGCTTCTCGTCAATCACCTTGCGGGCGAAGGCGAGCGCACCCTCGCGCAACTTGCCTTCCTCCACCAGCTCGTCGACGAGCCCCATGGCGGCAGAGGCCTTCGCGCCCACGTGTTCGCCGGAGGTGACCATCTCGAGCGCGCGCTCGGCGCCTACAATGCGCGGCAGGCGCTGCGTGCCGCCGGCGCCCGGCAGGAGGCCGAGCTTCACTTCCGGCAGGCCGCACTTGGCTGAGGGGACCGCCACGCGGTAGTGACAAGTCAGCGCGACTTCGAGCCCGCCGCCCAGCGCCGTGCCATGAATTGCCGCGATCACCGGCACGCGGGCGTTCTCGATCGCCGCCTGTGCATCGAAGAGGCTGGCGCCCTTGGGCGGCTTGCCGAACTCGCTGATGTCCGCGCCCGCGATGAAGGTCTGGCCCTGGCAGATGAGCACGATGGCCCGGACGGCCGGGTTGGCAGAGGCCTCGCCCATGCCCTTGAAGATGCCGTCGCGCACAGGCGCCGACAGGGCGTTCACGGGCGGGGAATTCAGGGTGAGGACAGCGATGTCGCCCTCAAGCGCAAGGTCGGTGACTTCGTTGATAGCAGCCATGAGGTAAGCCCCGTTGATGTTGGTCGGCGCAAGGCTAAGCACCCCTCCCGGGAAACGCAATGAGGGATGCGCCGCGGCCAGCCCCCGCTTGCAACCCGGAGCCCTACCCTATCTCGAGGATCGTCTTGCCCATGCCCTTGCCGCTCAACGCAAAACTGAGGGCGTCACGATAGGCATTGAAGGGGAACACCCTGCCCGGCACCGGAACGAGGCGCCCCTCCTCGACCCAGGAAAGCAGCGTTGCCACATGCGCCGCGGCGCGCTGCCATTCGAACATCATGAACTGGCGGACATCCACGCCGAGCAGGCCTGCGCCCTTCATCAACGTGAGATTGGCCGGCAGCGCCGGGAGCGGTCCGCCCGCGAAGCCCACCACAAGGTGGCGGCCGCCCCAGGCGATGGAACGGAAAGCCGGCTCGAACAGCGGCCCGCAGACGGGATCAAAGATCACGTTGGGACCCTTGCCGCCGGTCAGGGCCTTCAGGCGGTCGCGCCAGCCTTCCGGCGTGGTATCGATGACTTCGCTTGCGCCATGCGCTTGGGCGAAGGCGCGCTTTTCCTCGGTACTGGCGCAGGCAATCACGCGCGCCCCCATCAGGGCACCGAGCTGCACGGCGGCAAGGCCTACGCCACCGGCCGCACCTGTCACCAGCAGCGTCTCTCCCGATGCGAGGCGGGCACGATCCTGCAGGCCATGCAGCGCCGTCAGGTAGTTCACGCGGAAGGCCGCGGCCTGCGCAAAGGACATCCGGTCCGGGATCGGCACGATGAGCGCGGGTGCCACCATCACCGCTTCGGCAAACCCACCCGGGGCCTGGGCCAGCACGCGCTGACCCACTTTCAGCGCGCCGGTATCCTCGCCAAGGGCTTCGATGACGCCCGCGATCTCCATGCCGGGCGTGTGAGGCAGTGGCGGCTTGACCTGGTACTTGCCCAGCGCCACGAGCGCATCGACATAGCCGACACCGCAGGCCTTCACACGGATGAGCGCCTGGCCCTTGCCGGGCATGGGCACCTCACGCTCCACCATCCGGTAGGAGTCGATGCTGTCGAGATTTTCGGCTTCGATCAGGCGCATGCGCGATACCACTGGGTGCGAGGTGTCGGGTTCGAAGACTGTCAGGCGGGCACAGGTGCCCTACTCGCCCGAAACAAACGATGCGATCACCCATTTGCCGTTGCGCTTCTCGAAGGTGACGCGGAAGTCGAGGGGGCTGCGCACGTCCCTGACGAGAATGAAGCCACGGTTGCCCTTGCGATCCTTCACCTCGACCCAGTCGTCGGGGCCTGCCTCGTGCTGGGGCATGGATGCCGACTGGATGACCTCGAGCAGGTCGTGGTCGAGCTTGCGGACCACAGCCGCCCCCGCGTCCGGCGCCGTGCGGATCACGGCGTCATCGCTGGTGACGGCCACGAAATCGAGCCTGCCGTAATCCTTTGGCCAGGCCGCGTAGACATAGGGCGCCGTGAAGACCTTCGTGCCCCCGAATTGGCCGCCGAGCCTGAGAACGCCAGCAAGGACCGGCCAGACGGCGCTCTGCTCGTCGTCCAGCTTCCAGGCACTGTTGAACGCCCCGACCCCCTTGCCGCCTCCGTAATTGTTGAGGACGTCGTCCGCGAGGCAACCCGTCAGGCCCTTCACATCCCTGTTCTCGATGATGCCTTGCAGCCTGGTGCGGAAGGCCACGAATGACGGATCCTGTGCGGCCTCATCCCTGGGCTGAAGCCGGTCTACCGGTGACGCGGTTGCCGGAACAACGAGGAGCGCGAAGGCAATCAGCAGGCGGGTGAACATTGGACTTCGGCTTCCATGGGGCGGTTGGGTCTGCAACTGTACGCCGGGCCGGCAAAGAGGCCCCACCCTCGCGATCGCAAGGGTGGGGGTGGACTTGCTGTCAGCCTACTCCGCGGCTGCGGCCTTCGGCGCGGGTGGCACCCAGCGCAGGACTGGCTTGCGGGCGGCAGCAGTCTCGTCGAGGCGCCGGCGCGGGGCGAGGTGCGGCGCGCCCTCGAAGCGGGCCTTGTCGCCCGACTTCGCTGCCATCGCGAGTCCCTTCATCACGCGGATGAACTCGTCGAGCGCGAATTTGGACTCGGTCTCGGTGGGTTCGATCAGCATGGCGCCATGGACGACCAGCGGGAAATACATCGTCATCGGATGATAGCCCTCGTCGATCATCGCCTTGGCGATGTCGAGCGTGGTCACGCCCGTGTCCTTGAGGAAGCTGTCATCGAACAGCGCCTCGTGCATGCAGGGGCCCGTCGCGCCGAAGGGCGCTGACATCACGTCCTTCAGGGATGCCAGCACGTAGTTTGCGTTCAGCACCGCGTCGCCGGCTGCCGTGTGCAGGCCGTCGGCACCATGGCTGAGCATATAGGCCATGGCGCGCGTGAACATGCCCATCTGGCCGTGGAAGGCGCTCATGCGGCCATAGGGCTGGGCCTCATGGGCCTTCGCCGTGGCGGGATCCTCGACGAGCTGGAACCCGTCCTTGCCGTGAACCACGAGCGGCAGCGGGGCGAAGGGCGCGAGGGCCGCCGACAGGACGACCGGGCCGGAACCCGGGCCACCGCCGCCATGGGGCGTGGAGAAGGTCTTGTGCAGGTTGATGTGCATCGCATCGATGCCGAGGTCACCCGGACGCACGCGGCCGACGATGGCGTTGAAGTTGGCGCCATCGCAATAGAAATAGGCGCCCGCCTCATGGACCGCCTTCGAGATCTCGATCATGTCGTTCTCGAAGAGGCCGCAGGTGTTCGGGTTCGTCAGCATGATCGCCGCGACGTGGGGTCCGAGCTTTGCCTTGAGGGCCTCGAGATCCACGCGGCCGCGTTCGTTCGCCGGGACTTCCTCGCCGGTGTAGCCGACGAGGGCAGCGGTCGCGGGGTTGGTGCCGTGCGCGGACTCAGGGACAAGCACCACATTGCGCTTGTCGCCGCGCGCTTCGTGAGCCGCCTTGATCGCCATCAGGCCGCACAGCTCGCCATGCGCGCCGGCTTTCGGGCTCATCGCCACGGCCGGCATGTTGGTGAGCAGCTTCAGCCAGTGCGCGAGCTGGTCGATGAGGGCGAGTGCGCCCTGGACCGTCGAGACCGGCTGCAGCGGAGGGATGTCGGCGAAGCCCGGTAGCCGGGCCATCTTCTCGTTCAGGCGCGGGTTGTGCTTCATCGTGCACGAGCCCAGCGGATAGAAACCGCTGTCGATCGCGTAGTTCTTGCGGCTGAGGCGCACGAAATGGCGCACGACCTCGGGTTCCGACAGACCCGGCAGGCCGATCGTGCCACGACGGCGCAGGCCACCGAGGCGATCGTGCTTGAGTTCGGGTTCGGGGAGGTCGACGCCGCACTTGCCGGTGCGGCCAAGTTCGAAGATCAGCTTTTCCTCGTGGTCGAGGCCGCTGTGGCCCGAGATGGTCGTGAGGCCTGCGGTGTCACCGCCGGTGGCCGTGGTCGGCCGTCCCTGCTTGTTCATCATGACAGCACCTTTGCGAGCGCGCCCGCGAGCGCGTCGATGTCGGAGGGTGTCACCGTTTCCGTCACGGCGACGAGGAGGAGATTGGCGGATGCCGCGTCGTTCGGCTTCAGGCGCGAGACGGGAACGCCGGCGATGATGCCCTGGCCCGCCAGCGTCTCGACGACGGCGGCAGCCGGCTTCGACAGTTTCAGCGTGAACTCGTTGAAGAAGGTCGGGGTGACCAGTTCGACGCCCTTGATCTTCGAGAGACGGTCGGCAGCCATCACCGCGCGGTCATGGTTCAGCGCGGCGAGCCTTCGGAAGCCGTCTTCGCCCAGCAGC
Organism: Micropepsaceae bacterium; assembly: GCA_036840015.1. Taxonomy (GTDB): domain Bacteria; phylum Pseudomonadota; class Alphaproteobacteria; order Micropepsales; family Micropepsaceae; genus SZUA-430. The sequence continues at coordinate 1,528 of DAISVV010000125.1, read as the reverse complement.
GACAGGTGGATCGTGAAGGCCAGCACGCAGAGGCCGGAGTTGGTGCAGATGTTCGACGTCGCCTTTTCGCGGCGAATATGCTGCTCGCGCGTGGAAAGCGTCAGCACGAAGCCGCGGCGGCCCTCTGCGTCGACCGTCTCGCCGGCCAGGCGGCCCGGCATCTGGCGCAGGAACTTCTGGCGCGTGGCGAAGATCCCGAGATAGGGACCGCCGAAATTCAGCGCGTTGCCGATCGACTGTCCTTCGCCGACGACGATGTCGGCGCCCATCTCGCCGGGCGGCGTGATGGCGCCGAGCGAGACGATTTCGGTCACGACCGCAATCAGGAGTGCGCCCTTGGCGTGGGCGGCCTCGGCGAACGGCGTGATGTCACGGATGCTGCCATAGAAATCCGGGTTCTGGATGACGAAGCAGGCCGTGCGATCGTCGAGGGCGGTGCCGTCGCCGTCCACGACATCGATGTCGGCCATCTCGCAGGTGGTGCGCACGGTCTCGGCATATTGCGGATGCAGCGCCGGCGACAGCACCACGCGCTTCCTGCCCGTGACGCGGGCGGCCATGAGCACCGCCTCGGCCGTTCCGGTGGATCCGTCGTACATCGAGGCATTGGCCACTTCCATGCCGGTCAGCATGCAGACCTGGGTCTGGAACTCGAACAGGTACTGGAGCGTGCCCTGCGCGATTTCCGGCTGGTAGGGGGTATAGCTCGTCAGGTATTCGGAGCGCTGGATCAGGTGGTCGACCGATGCGGGGACGTGATGGCGATAGGCGCCTGCGCCGCAGAAGAAGGGCACCGAGCCTGCGCTCACGTTGCGGGCGGCTAGCCGACCCATGTGCCGCTCGACCTCAAGCTCGCCGGTGTGCATCGGAAGATCGACCAATGTCGTCAGCCGGGCGCCGGCAGGCACGTCGCGGAACAGGTCGTCAACGGATTTCTCGCCGATGACGCCCAGCATCTGCCGGCGGTCGGCTTCGGTCAGCGGAAGATAACGCATCAGAGCCCCTTCAGGTATTCGTTGTACTGTGTTTCGGTCATCAGCTCGCCGAGTTCGGCCTCGTTGGTCAGCTTGAGCTTCAGGAACCAGCCATTGCCTGCCGGATCGGCGTTCACCTTGGCGGGCTCGCCCTCAAGCGCACTGTTGACCTCGACGACCTCGCCGGACACTGGCGCGTAGACCTCGGAGGCGGCCTTCACGCTCTCGACGACAGCGGCCTCACCGCCCTTCGACACCTTCTTGCCGATCGAGGGCAGCTCGACGAAGACGACATCGCCGAGCTGCTCGGCGGCGTAGGGCGTGATGCCGACGGTGGCGGTGTTGCCGTCGACGCGGATCCATTCATGGTCTTTGGTGTATCGGGTGGTCATGGTGTGATGTTCCAGTTGATGGTTTCCCCCAGCGCCTGAACGGCGGAGGCTGTGAGTGCTTTCCTCCCCCGCTTCAGCGGGGGAGGTGGCGAGCGCAGCGAGACGGAGGGGGAGGTGGGGGGGGGGGGGGGGGGGGGGGGGGGGGGGGGGGGGGGGGGGGGG
>DAISVV010000124.1:5970-9701 GCA_036840015.1 Micropepsaceae bacterium | reverse complement strand
GTGCCTGGCCGGGGGCGCTTCATGAGCACTGCCTATTTACCCTCCGAAGAACGTACGGGCCCCCGCTTCCCGCTTCTGCTGACCACGGGGCGGGTTCTGAGCCAGTACAATGTCGGGGTGCAGACGCGGCGAACAGAGAATGTGGTGTGGCATGCCGAGGATGTGCTGGAGATCCATCCCCACGACGCCGAGGAGCGCGGCATCCGTGATGGTGACCGGGTGACGCTTGCCAGCCGCGAGGGCGAGACGAGCCTCAGGGCGCAGGTGACCGACCGCGTGGCGCCGGGTGTGGTCTACACGACCTTCCACAGGCCCGAGACGCAGGCCAATGTGGTGACGACCGAACATTCTGACTGGGCGACGAATTGCCCCGAGTACAAGGTCACGGCCGTGCAGGTTTCGCCCACGAGCGGTCTGACGCCATGGCAGAAGCTGCATGATGACGTCGTGCATAGCCATGCGCGCGTCGAGACGGTGGCGGGTGAATGAGCGGGCCATCTCCTGCGCAAACCCATACATGGCGTAGCGGGTGGAGCGAGGGTGCGAGAATGCTCGTGCCCGAGGTTCCGGTCGCGCTTGTCTATGACGGGGGAACGGAGGCGGTGATGATGGCCTCGCCCGGAGATGCGCTGGACTTTGCCCTCGGTTTTTCCTTCAACGAAGGGATCGTTGCGTCTGCTGAAGAACTGAGTGATGTCGAGGTGCGCGACGTCGGTGCCGGTATCGAGATCCGCATGATGCTGGCCGGCGAGCGGCGCGCGCGTGTGGTCGAGCGCCGGCGGCTGCGGGCGGGACCGGCGGGCTGCGGGCTCTGCGGGGTCGAGAGCATCGCGGCGGCGTTGCCGGGGCTGGCGCCGATCCGCTCCGGGCTTCGCGTTGGGGCGGCGGATATCGTTGCGGCGATGCGCGAGCTTCCCGGGCTGCAGGAGCTGAACCGGCTGACGGCGGCCATGCATGCGGCTGCGCTGTTCGTGCCGGGCGAAGGGATCATTTCGGTGCGCGAGGATGTCGGGCGGCACAGCGCGCTCGACAAGCTGCAGGGTGCGCTGCTGCGAGCCGGCAGGCGAGCGAACGAGGGTGTCATCCTGATGACAAGCCGTGTTTCGGTGGAGCTGGTTCAGAAGGCCGTCGTGATGGGTTCGCCCATCCTTGCCGCAGTTTCGGCACCGACGAGCCTTGCCGTCAGCGAAGCCACGCGGCTCGGGCTTGCGCTTGCGGGCGTCGTGCGGGCGGACGGGTTCGAGGTGTTCACCGGGCGGGAGCGGTTCACCGATGCGCCCTGAGAAGCTTTCCATGATGGCCAACCAGATTGCCGACTTCTTCGATGCTCAGGGAGCCGGAGCGCCTGTGGCGATTGCCGACCATCTGCGCCGGTTCTGGGATCCCGTCATGCGCGAGGAGATCATAGCGCTGGCGCAGATGCCGTCCCATGGGCTCAAGCCGTCGGTCGTTGCGGCGGTCAGGTTGCTGGAGGCCCGGACATGATTGGCGTCATCCTGGCTGGTGGTGCGAGTTCACGTTTCGGGGGCGAGCCGAAGGGCCTGAAGATGCTGCGGGGGCTTCCCCTCGTGGGACACGTGCATGCAAACCTGAGCATGGTGTGCACGGAGGTTGTCATCGAGTGTGTGCCCGGTTCCGGCTATGAGGGGTGGGGCGTCGAGTGCATCTCGGCCAGGCCTGAGCACGCGGGAAAGGGGCCGCTCGCCGGCCTGCTGGCGGGGCTCGAGCGGGCTTCCGGCGCCGAGAGCGTAGTCTTCGCGCCCTGCGACATGCCGCTTGTGGCGCCACCCCTGTTCGAACGCCTCGCCCGCGAAACTGGTGGCGGTTGGGCCGTATCGCCTCTTGGCGACGAACCGCTGGTCTGCGCCCTTCCGGTGCGCCTGCGCGAGGCGGTTGCGGGGGCGCTCGATCAGTCCCCCATTCCGCGGGTTGTCCATGTATTGGCGGGCGCCGGGGCTGCGGGCGTCAGGTTTGCCGATGAGTGGCCTTTCGTGAACGTCAACACGCCTGAAGACCTGGGTCGGCTTGAGGCCAGTTTCTAGGGTTTCCTCTGTCACCATTGGCTTGCGGGCGAGCGGCTTCGCCCCGTAAATTCGCGCGACCGGACAACAGCCACAACGGAGACGCCTTCAATGTTGGGAATGATGCAGGATTGGCCGCTCGTCGTACCGAGCATCCTTGACCATGCCGCGCGCTTTCATGGTGAGCGCGAGGTCGTTACCCGCTCGGTCGAGGGGCCCATCGTGCGCTCGACCTATGCGCAGATCCATGCGCGTTCGCGCCGCGTGGCCAAGGCGCTGAGCCGGCGCGGGATCAAGCTTGGGGATCGCATCGGGACGCTGGCCTGGAACTCGGGCCGGCACCTGGAGGCCTGGTACGGGATCATGGGGATCGGCGCGATCTGCCATACGATCAACCCAAGGCTCTTCCCAGAGCAGATCGCCTATATCGTGAACCATGCCGAAGACCGCATGATCTTCGTCGACCTGACCTTCGTGCCGATCCTCGAGAAGCTGGGCAAGCAGATCGATGTGGTCGAGACCGTGGTCATCATGACCGACCGGGCGCACATGCCCCAGACGACCCTGAAGAACGTCGTGGCCTTCGAGGATCTTGTGGCGGAAGCGGACGAGGACTTCGCCTGGGTGAAGATGGACGAGAATACTGCCGCCGGGCTTTGCTATACGTCGGGTACGACCGGCAATCCGAAGGGCGTGCTCTATTCGCACCGCTCGAATGTGCTGCACGCGCTGTCGGTGAACACGTCGGACTGCGTGGGGGCGAAGTCGACCGATACGCTGATGCCCGTCGTGCCGATGTTCCATGCCAATGCGTGGGCGACGACATTTGCCTGCCCGATGGCAGGCACGAAGATGGTCATGCCCGGCGCCAAGCTGGACGGTGTGTCGGTCTACGAGCTGCTCGACAGCGAGAAGGTGACGATCACTGCGGCGGTGCCGACGGTCTGGCAGATGCTGCTCGCCCACATGGAGGCCAACAACCTCAAGCTGCCCTACCTGAAGAAGGTGATGATCGGCGGCTCGGCCTGTCCGCCTTCGATGATCGAGACCTTCGAGAAAAAGTACGAGGTCGAGGTGATGCATGCCTGGGGCATGACCGAGATGTCGCCGGTCGGTACCATCGGTTCATTCAAGTCGGGGATGGAAGACCTGCCATGGGCCGAGCAGCTCAAGGTCAAGTCCAAGCAGGGCCGGGCGATGTATTCGGTCGAGATGAAGATTACCGATGATAACGGCCGTGACCTGCCGCATGACGGCAAGACGTTCGGCCATCTGATGGTCAAGGGGCCGGCGGTCGCCAAGTCCTATTTCAAGGGCGAAGGCGGACGCTATGGGACGAGCTCGATCCTGGACAAGGATGGCTGGTTCGATACGGGTGATATCGCCACGCTCGACCATCTGGGCTTCATGCAGATCACGGACCGGGCGAAGGATGTGATCAAATCGGGTGGCGAGTGGATCTCGTCGATCGATGTCGAGAACATCGCGGTGGGATGCACGGGCGTTGCGCAGGCGGCGGTGATTGGTGTTGCGCATCCCAAGTGGGACGAGCGGCCGCTTCTGATCGTGGTCAAGAAGCCCGATGCCGACGTCACGAAGGACGCCGTGCTGAAGTATCTCGAGGGCAAGATTGCCAAGTGGTGGATGCCCGACGATGTCCAGTTCGTGAAGGAGATCCCGCTGACCGCGACCGGCAAGCTGCAGAAGACG
>DAISVV010000124.1:0-5960 GCA_036840015.1 Micropepsaceae bacterium | reverse complement strand
CGGCATCCCAGTCTGCATCCTCGTCCTGAAGAAATGCAAGAAGCCCGACGATGTCCTGTTCGAGAAGTAGATAACGCTGACAGCGAACGGCTAGATGCAGAAGACGGCACTGCGCGACCAGTTCAAGGACTACAAGCTGCCGTCGGCGTAATGTCGTCGTGACTTCAAATTGAAAAGGGCGCCGTCCGCGCGGACGGCGCCCTTGTTTCGTTTCGAAGGGCGGGCGCCTAGCGCAGCGGCTCGAGGTCGGTGTTCTTCACCCAGCCCTGGTTGCCGTTTTCGTCCTCGACCTTCCACCACTGGCCGTCCTTCTCGCCGAGCGGGTAGAGGCGCATGCCTGCATCAAGGTTGCGGACCACAGTGGCGCCCGGATCGGGGAACTTGCGCATCTTGGTTGCGCGGATCGTCTGATAGGCGCGCTCGGGAGCGGCCGCCTTTGCGTCGGCTGGAAGGGCGCCGAGTTGTCCGACCATCTGCGTGTAGGCCTCGAGGAAGGCCAGCGAGACGACCTGGCCGATCGGCGTGTTCTCGTAGCCGCCGCCCACGACGCCACCCCAGCCGCCCCAGCCACCGCCACCGGCGCCGAGCGCGAAGGAGACGTCGGTCTTCTTTGCCTGGCCCTCGGTCACGGCCTTTGTTTCGGAGGTGCGCACGTCGGTGATCGACAGGATGGCCTGCGCCTCGAGGTCGCGTGTGCGCAGCCCTCCACCGATCGCGCCGCCAACCGAACCGCCGACGATGCCGCCGATGATGCCGCCGACGGTCGAGCCGCCAGTGTCGCGGTCAGCTGCCACGACTTCGGCGACGAGCACATAGTCGGCTGCGCGGACCTGGCCGCCGCCCACATTCGAGCGGCGCTGCAGGGTGCCCTGTGATTCGAGTTCGCGCTCGCGCTGCGCTGCATCGAAGCCTGCGCCGCGGTCGACGAGGGTGAAACAGCCGGACTTCTGCACATAGAGCTTCAGGAGCTTCTGCGGGGACTGAAGATCGTAGACGGACCAGCCTTGCCGGTCGCCGTCGACGATCGTGATCGCGCCCAACGGGCGGGCACAGGTGGGAATTTCGGGCTTTGTCTTCTCGTCATCGGCATAGGCCGGCAGCGTTGCCAGCAATGCACCCAGCGTCATCACGCTGCGCACCAGCACTGTCATGTTCGTGGTCCCATGTTTCGCGTTTTCCCCAAAGACTGCTATACAGTCGTCACGCCATGCCTGACAATCGACCCAGTTTGGCGATGAGGCGCTGGCCAAATACGCCTGTAGGGGGAAATCCTCCGGCAGGTGCCCACGGAGAAGTGCGCGGAGGCACCCACGACATGATGCAGACACTTTCCCGCTTGCCGGTTGCACAGCTTGCCCTCGTGGCCGGGCTGCTTGCGGCCCTGCTCATCGGTGGTGCCGGGCCGCTCTACCGGTTTGCGGGCCTGAGCATCTCGCAGGTCTTCCCGCTGATGATGTACGGGACCTATGCGGCGGGGCTGACGCTCCTGCTGACGCTGGTGTGGGTGGTTGTCGCGGCGCTGACGCGCTCGGGCCGGGGACTGGTGCTCGTCGTCATTGGAACTGTGCTGGCGGTTGGCGCAGCGCTGGTGCCGATCTCGATGCGATCACAGGCGCAGGCCCTTCCGATGATCCATGACATCACCACCGATACGGTGAACCCGCCCGCATTCATTGCCATTGCCCCGTTGCGGGCCGAGGCGCCGAACGGCGTCGATTACGTGACCGATCCTGTGCAGCAGGAAAAGGCCTATGGCGACATCAAGACCTTCCGCAGCCCGCTGCCGACGGGAGAGCTGTTCGACCAGGCGCTTGCCGCGGCCGAGGCGCAGGGGTGGGAGATCGTGGCGAGTTCGCGCGATGAAGGCAGGATCGAGGCGACGGATACGACGCTCTGGTTCGGTTTCAAGGATGATGTCGTCATCCGCGTCGCTTCAGAGGAGACGGGCGGGTCCCGCCTCGATATCCGCTCGATGTCGCGCGTGGGCAAATCGGACCTCGGCAAGAATGCCGAGCGCATCCGCGCGTTCCTTGCGGCGCTGCCGAAGTAGCCTTGCGGGGACATGATGCGGGCTGCTGACCTGGGCGTGCAGATGCCGGCCCTGCCGGTGGATCGCAGCTTTTCACCCGACTATGGCGTGGCTGTGGAGGTGGTGCCGGGCGTCCGCCGGGTGCTCGCGCGCAACCCCAATCCGTTTACCTTCCATGGCACGGGCACCTATATCGTCGGGCGTGGCACCGTTGCGGTGATCGATCCGGGGCCGGCCCGCGATGAGCATGTCGCGGCCATCCTCGCGGCCACGCGCGGCGAGACCATCAGCCATATCCTTGTCACTCATACGCACAATGACCATGCGCCGGCGGCGGCGCCGCTCAAGGCTGCCACGGGTGCCCTTGTCATGGGGTGCGGGCCGCATGGTTCGGGCCGGGTTGCCGACGGCGTCGAGGTCGAAGAGGGCGGCGACCGGTCCTATTTGCCCGACGTGCAGCTGGCCGACGGGGCGCGCGTGCGTGTGGGGGATGTCTCGTTCGAGGCTGTCTTCACGCCGGGCCACACCTCGAACCATGTCTGCTTTGCGGCACAGGAGGTGCAGGCCTTCTTTCCGGGTGACCATGTCATGGGGTGGTCGACGACGGTCATCGCGCCGCCCGACGGTGACATGGCGGACTATCTGCGCAGCCTCGAGAAGCTGCTCGCGCTGCCGGCGTTTGCCTACTACCCCACGCATGGCAATCCGATCGCGCGGCCGCATGAGTTCGTGCGCGCGCTGATCGCCCACCGTCATGCCCGCGAGGCACAGATCGAGGCGTGCCTTGCCCGCGGGCTCGGGACAATCGCCGAGATGGTGCCGGTGATCTATTCAGAGGTTGACGTGCGGCTGCACCCGGCGGCGTCGCGGTCGGTGCTGGCACACCTGCAGCACATGGTGGCGACAGGGCGGGTTGCCTGCGAGGGCGTTGCGGGGCCTGCGTCGCGTTATCGTCGCGCGCGCGGTTAGGCCGTTCGCCCGGCGATCTCTCGCAATGTTAATTTGCGGGTCTGCTGCCGATCACCTATCGGTTGACGACAGTCACGGGGCCACCTTGAGCCGGATCGCCTGATGCCGGTGCGTGTGCGCTTCCCGTTCGCGACCGAGGGGGGGCTGCATGGCGCAACCGATATCAAACCACTGGCTTCGTCGCGTTTGCTTCAGTCTCGCGCTTCTCGTGCTTGCGGGCCTTCCCGGCCCTGTTGCGCACGCGGACGAGAGCCGGCAGATCCGCAGCGGTGACTTCATCGTCGAAATCGATGTCAGGGCGCAGACCAACCTGATCCATCACCTGGACTGCCTGTCGGGCCAGGCGACCTGCACGAAAGAGCTGTTCGAGGAGCTCTGGCGCAAGAGGCTTGGCCTTGATGACGGAGACAAGGCGGCGCTGGAGGCGTGGCGCAAGCTGCGCGAGCAGGCGCAGATCGACAGCGGGAGCGACCTGGTGGAAACCGTGTCCTCGCCCGTGCCGTTGACGGCGGGGTCGGGGTCAACATGGACGAAGATCCGGCACGCGGGTTACCTTGCGCCGTCGCGCGACACGCTCAAGAAGGCCTGGCGGCCCCTCGTTTCCGATGAAAGCCTGCGCGCGCACCTTGAGATCCTGGAGCGGTTCCGGCCGCGCTTCCTGTCGTGGTGGAGAGACAGCCAGCGTTCGGCGAAGATGCTGATTCCGCAGATTGAAGCCGCCATGCGGAAGGCGCGCGGTCCCGAACTTCTCAGGCAGGCCTCGCGGTTTCTCGGGGCCGAACTTGGCGAGCGGCGGGTTTTCGTGCACCTGATCGTGCAGCCTGTCTCGCAGAGCCGGCGGTCCCGTGCTGAAATCGTTGACGGCCACATGGTCGTCGAGGTGAAGCCAGGCGAGGAGGCTACTGACCGGGTGCCGGTGATCATCCACGAACTGGCCCACCATGTGTGGGCGCGTGTACCCGTGTCGCGCAAGGCCATGGTTGCCACCGAGATGCTGCGCGCCGGGCGCGATGGGGTGGCAGCGTGGAACCTGTTCGACGAGGTGCAGGCCACGGTGATCGGCAACATGCTGGCGAGCCGGAATACCGTGGCGGCGGCGCGTTACAAGGCGATGCTGGACCGGCCGATGGCCTTCTATGCGGACGAGGCGATCGATGCGGGTGCGCGGGCCTCTTTCGGGCTGTTCGAGGCAGCGCTTGCTGGCGACGGGGTTATGGACGGTGCGTTCGTGCAGGCTTTCGTGGCCGCCTTGCGCCGCGACCTGCGCGCGATGTTCGATACCCCCATGCTCCTGCTGCGGAATGTTGCAGTCAACATCGATGAGCCGGCGTCGGGATGGATTGACGGACTCGCGATGGGCGTGCGCGCGTGGGGCCTTTGGACCTATGCGCCGCTGGGAGACGAGGGCTTCACGCAGGCGCTTGAGCGGTTTCCGGCGATGAGTGCGGCCGTGTTCGTGCGCGAGGACCAGCTGGAGAAGCTGGTGCCGGTAACGCGGGTGCTGGGCGCGAACGTCGAGGCGCTGCGGGGTGCGCTGGGCACGTCGCGGGGCGTTGCCGTCATCGCTGACCGCACGCCTTACGCCATCGCCGTGATCTTCCTCGTGCGTGATCCGGCGGTGATGGACAAGCTCACGGCGGCGGTCGCGTCATGTCCGCTGAAGTCTGGCGTGTGTGCGCGGGTGCCCTAGTCGGGAGGCTGCCGGCGGCTTCTTGCGGGATAGCGGTTGACAAGCTGGCCGTGTCGGTACGACATGGGCGCTCCTGTCACTTGTTGATGGAGCGCTCTCATGAAGTTCTACAATTCCGTCGGGCCCAACCCGCGTGCCGTTCGCATGTTCATGGCCGAGAAGGGCATGAAGGTGCCGCTGGTCGAGGTCGACCTGCTCAAGGGCGAAAACCGGCAGGCACCCTACATGCAGAAGAACGCGGCGGGCCAGATGCCCTGCCTCGAGCTCGATGACGGAACGGTGATCAGCGAAATCACGGCGATCTGCGAGTATCTCGAGGATGTGCAGCCGACGCCTGCCCTGATCGGTTCGTCACCGAAGGAGAAGGCGGAGACGCGCATGTGGACGCGCCGCATTGACCTGAACATCTGCGAGACCATGGCGAACGGTTTCCGCTACAGCCAGGGCCTGCCGCTGTTCAAGGATCGCATTCCCACCGCCCCCGAAGCTGCTGACGGCCTGAAGCGCGTGGCGCAGGACCGGATGGCCTGGCTTGATGGCATGGTCGCGGGTCGGCAGTTCGTGTGCGGGGACCGCTTCACCTATGCTGACATCCATCTCTTCGCGTTCCTCGACTTCGGCAAGCAGGTCGGGCAGCCGATCAATCCTGACGCGCGGACGCTGCATGCCATGTATGAGCGCATGAAGGCGCGGCCCAGCGCGGGGGTTTGAGGGAAGCTGGTTTCGGTCACAGTTCACTGTCATCCAATTGAACCCGTCCCCGGCACACGGGGTCCATGCCATGTACCGGGGAGCGGGCCGCGCGGGCTTGGGGCTTCAGGACCCTTCTCCGCATGCGTCCGGGCCACCGCGTTTCCGGGGAGATGCTGGGTCGGCCGGACGGCCAGGGACGCCGATTCATGCTGCGGCGTTCCGGCCTCTGAATCCTTGACGTGGCTCACGGGGCTGGCGGGGAGAGTGCCCTTTTTCAGGTTTCGAGGGTTTCCCTGAGGATCTCGAGTTCGAGCCAGCGATCTTCCATGGCGGCGAGATCGGCGGTCGCCTTGCCGAGTTCCGTGGTCAGGGTGGTGAAGAGCTTGGGGTCGCGCGCATAGAGCGCGGGGTCGGTGAGTGCGGCCTTCATCTCTTCCATGCTGTTGCGCAGCGCTTCCATTTGGGCGGGCAGCGGCTGCAGGGCGTGCTTGTCCTTGAAGGTCAGCTGTTTCTGCTCGCTGGGGCGCTGGACGTCGGGCTCACGGTACTTGGGCCGTGGCTGGGGGGCGGCGGCCCTAG
>DAISVV010000123.1:0-9744 GCA_036840015.1 Micropepsaceae bacterium | reverse complement strand
CATTGGCCTTGTTGCGGATGAAAGAGGTGACAGTCGTTGACCAGAAGGGCTCGAGCGTCGTGTCCGCGTGCAGGAACAGGAGCCACGGCGCGCGCGCCTCCCGCGCGCCCGCCGACAGTTGCGAGCCGCGCCCGCGGGCAGCCCGCATGACCTTCAGGCCCAGCGCCGCGGCCACGTCGACCGTGTCATCGCTCGACCCGCCATCGACCACGATGATTTCGACCCGCAGCACGTCGCGGATCTCGCCGATCGCCTGCACGGTCTCGCGAAGTGTCGCCGCGGCGTTCAGCGTGGGGATCACGATGCTGAGATCGGGCGGCCTTGAGTCCTTGGAGGCGGCGATCTCGCGCGCACCGCCAGGGGCCGTACCGTAGGGCACGACAGAACCTTCAACTGCGCCCTGGCCACCGGCCACTGCGAACGCCTCACCCATCACGAATCACCCGGATGCCCGACTGAAAATAGCGCAAAGAAATGCCGAGTTTTGCGAGAAAGCCCGGCAAGTGTGACGAGTAGCGCTTGCCGTGTTCCCCTTGCTACAATAGATCAGCCCGCACTCTGGAAGGAGAGAATTCGATGAAGGCAGTATTGGGTTTCGCGCTCTTGGCGGCGCTTGCGCTGGCCGGGCAGGCACAGGCCGCACCCGACCCGCGCTACCTCGCCGAGGCCGAGACGGACGCGCCCAAGTCTGCCGACCATCCGCTGACCGGCCGCTACGAGGGCTCGTTCATCCTCGGCCAGACAGTAAAGGCCTTCGACGAACTCACGCTGCCCGCTGGCCCCGCGCAGGGCCAGTACTATGACAGCAAGAAGAAGTTTACCAAGACCGTCACCGCGCAGGGCAAGGTCACGCGCACGGCCTACATCTCGCCTGTCGGGCGCTCCTCGCTAGAAGTCTTCCGCAACTACCGCAATGCGGTCGCCGCCAAGGGCTTCGAGCCCGTGTTCGAGTGTGCGGGCGAAGCCTGCGGCCCGTCCTTCTATTTCCTGATCTACCGCTGGGACAACCCGGTGTCCAAGCCTGCCGCCCAGTCCTACAGCGGCATCCGCGGTCACCTGCTCAATGCCTTTGTCGACCAGGTCGTCGACCCGCGTTACGCGCTCTTCCGCAAGGCCGGGGCAGGCGGGGATTCCTGGGTCGCCATCTATGCCGGCCTGAACCGCGGCGGTGGCTTCGGCTCCTACAGCGAGATCATGAATGACCGTGTCGGCGTCCTCGTCCAGGTCGTCGAAGCCGGTGGCATGGAAGAAAAGATGGTGACCCTCAAGGCCGAGGAGATCACGAGCGACATCGCCAAGGACGGACGCGCGGTCTTCTACGGGATCCAGTTCGACTTCGACAAGGCAGACATCAAGCCCGGGTCCGAGCCGCAACTCGTCGAGATGGCAAAAGCCCTCAAGGCCGATCCGAAGCTGAAGGTCTTCATCGTCGGCCACACCGACAACCAGGGCAAGCTCGACTACAACACCGGCCTGTCGCAGCGCCGCGCCGAGGCCGTCGCCAGGGCGCTGGCGGCAAGGCATGGCATACCTGCCTCACGGATGACGGCAAGGGGCCTCGCCTCACTCGCCCCGGTCGCCACGAACCGGACCGAGGAAGGTCGCGCCAGGAACCGACGCGTCGAGATGGTCGAGCAATAGGCACCGGTCAACCGCTTTGTTAACCATAAAGGGGGCGGCCTCCATGCGGGGCCGCCCCCTTTCCCGTTGACTATTCTTCACTTCATACTATATAGCTCACAATAGCTGTAGTACGCAGCATTTTGGAGGAACCATGGCCGATCTCATCGGGGCACTGATTGCAATTCTGGTTTGGGTGCTGATCCTGCCCGTAATCCTTCTGGCGATCCTTCTGGGCCTCGCCGCAGCGGGCATTGGCCTGGCGATCGGCCTTGTCGCGACCGTGCTCACCCTCGTGATCAACCTGGCCTTCGCGCTCGCGCCTTTCATCCTCCTTTTCGGCCTGCTCTGGCTGATCTTCCGTCCCTCGCAGCAAAAGCCGGCTGCGTCTCACTGACGCCCGCGCGCGGCCCCGCCGCCGCGCGCATTGCATCGGCGGTCGATTTGTCCGAAGAGGGGGCCTTGCTTGGACAGGGCCCCCCGCATGAACTTCATGAGCGACAACACCGCCGGCGCCGCGCCCGCCGTCATCGACGCCATTGCGCGCGCCAATGACGGCCGCGAGGCAAGCTACGGTGCCGACCAGGTGTCCCGCCGCCTCGCCGCGCGCTTTTCCGACCTGTTCGAGAAGGACGTCATCGTCCACCCCGTACTGACCGGCACCGCCGCCAACTCCCTGTCGATCGCCACCTTCTGTCCGTCCTGGGGCGCCGTGTTCTGTCATACGGACGCACACATCCTGGTCGACGAATGCGGCGCGCCGGAATTCTTCTCAGGGGCCAAGCTTGTCCCGGTCGAGGGCGACGGCGGCAAGCTCACGCCGCAGGGTTTGAAGGCGGCACTCGGCCACTTCCAGCCAGGCTTCGTCCACCATGTGCAGCCGAAGATGGTATCCCTGACCGAGGCGACCGAGCTTGGCACCACATACAAGCCGGACGAGATCGCAGCGATCAGCGCGCTGGCACACGAAAGGGGAATGCGCGTGCACATGGACGGCGCACGGTTTGCCAACGCCGTCGCCGGCAGCGGCAAGTCGCCGGCCGAGCTGACCTGGAAGTCCGGTGTCGACGTCCTGTCTTTCGGCGCCACCAAGAACGGCGCGCTGGCGGCCGAGGCCGTCATCTTCTTCAACCCCGCCGAGGCCGGCGACTTCGAGTACCGCCGCAAGCGCTCGGGTCACCTTGTCTCCAAGATGCGCTATGTCTCCGCGCAGCTCGACGCCATGCTCGACAATGGCCTCTGGCTGGCACTTGCAGGCCAGGCCAACGCCATGGCCCGCAGGCTCGAGGCGGGCCTGCGCGCCATTCCGGGCGTCGGCATCGCCCATGCCGTGGAAGCCAACGAGGTCTTCTTCACCCTGCCGGACCACGCAGCCCGCGGGCGGCTCGAGAAGGAGGGGGCGCGCTTCTATGTCTGGTCCTCGAGCGAGGATCCTGTACCGCTCATCCGCCTTGTCTGCGCCTTCTCGACGACAACAGCCGAGGTCGATGCCTTCCTCGCCGCCGCACGCCGCACTCTGGGCGTGTAGTCGGGCGAAGGTGCAGTCGGGGATTGAGTTCGCGCGACGGCGACGCGATCCCGCGCCAGCCATCGCCGCACCTTCTGCCACCACCCTTACACTGTCACCGCAGGAGTGATCACAGCATCCGCCTGTTGGTCAGCGTCGAATACACAACATGCTGTGTCCTTCGCGCAGGTTGGCATTGCGGGGACAGGGCACGATTGACGGACGCGGCGTTCAGGTCTAGTTTTGCCACCATGGCCAGATTAGCAAGAGCAGTGGTGCCAGGCGCACCGCATCACGTGCTGCAACGGGGCAATCCCGGTCAGCGCATTTTCGCCACCGACCAGGATTACAAGGAATACCTTGAGCTTGTGACGGAAGGCTGTGCCAACGCCAAGGTCAGGATCCTCGCCTATTGCCTCCTGCCCAGGCAGGTCCAGCTCATCCTGGTCCCCAACTCCGCTGCGGCCCTGCGCCAGGCCTTGGGCGAGGCGCACCGGCGCTTCACCCGCGCGGTCAACCAGCGTCGCTCGCGTGACGGCGGCCTGTTCAGGGGCCGCTTCGCGTCCTTCCCGATGGATGGCGACTCGCTGGCCCTCTGCGCCCGCTATGTCGAAACTGCGCCCGCGCGCGCCAAGCCCGCCGCAAAGCCGCGGGAATGGCGCTGGTCCAGCGCCCCGGCCCACCTGAAGGGAAAGAGCGACGGCGTCGTCGACGTCAAGCCTGTGCTCGATGCCGCGAAGAACTGGAAGACCGCGCTCGACACCGCCTTCACGCCGGCCGAACTCAAGGCGATTGCCGCCAGCGAGCACACGGGCCGGCCCTTCGGTTCGCCCACCTTTGTCAAGTCGCTGGAAAAGAAGCTCGGCCGCACCCTCGCGCGCCAGCGCCCGGGTCCCAAGCCCGCCGCCGCGCCCAAGGCGAAGGCCAGGCGCAAGTAGCGCGCAAGGCCCATTCCGGCACCGAATGAAAAACGGCCCCTGAACGGGGCCGTTCGCATTCCAGCGTGTGCGGCCCGCCTACTGGGCCGCCCGGCGCATCATGACCTCGGGCGTGCGCGCCTTGATGAAGGCCGCCGCGCGCGTGATCGACACCTTGGATTCCGGCAGGTCCGGCATGCCCTGGAACAGGTGGGGCATGTTCTCGTAGACCTCGACGTTCACGTTCACATTGGCAGCCGCCGCGCGCTCACCGATGCGGCTGGCGTCGTCCTTGAGAACCTCGTGGCTGCCCGCGTGGATCATCAGGGGCGGCAGGCCGCGGAAGTCGCCATAAAGGGGCGAGGTGAACGGATCGGCCGGCGACGCACCCTTCAGGTAATGCCGCGCGCAGGTCGCAAGCAGCTCCCAGCTCAAGGTGTCGTCATTGCCCTTGTTCTTCAGCATCGACCAGCCCGACATCGTCAGGTCGGCCCACGGCGAGAAGCACACTGCCGCCGCAGGCAGGGGCAACCCGGCATTGCGCAGCGCCAGCAGCGTCGACAGGGCAAGCCCGCCGCCAGAGCCATCGCCCGCGAAGATGATGTTGTTCGGCGTGACCCCTTGCGTCAGCAGCCAGCGATAGGCATCCGCGGCGTCTCGCAAGGCGGCGGGATAAGGGTACTCCGGCGCAAGTCGATACTGCGGGACCAGCGCCCGCGCGCTCGCCGCATGGGCGAGGCGTGCAACCAGTGGTCGGTGCGATTCGGGTGAGCCGGCGATGAAGCCGCCGCCATGGAAGTAGAGGATCACCCGGCGTCCGCCCGAGGCAGACTCCGGCACCACCCATTCGCCCCGGAGGGCGCTGATGAGCACAGGATGAGCCTCGACATCCTTGATTGGCGGGCCAAAGCCAACCCAGAATTGTCTTACATAGTCTCGCAACTCTTCGATGGTTGCGGACGGATCGAACGCAGCCTGCCGGCGAACCAGAGCAGGACGACGACTATTGTTACGCGGCCAATTCATCATTTGGAGCTGCCCCGAACAGCGTTTCGAAACTGCCCCCCCATATGCACGCCCACCATCCCCAAACAGCAAACATGCATTGACTCAATCCTACATGACGGTATCCGCTTTGAGAATCACTTTTTCCTCAGGTGAGCAAAAAATCGACGCGGCCCTTGCACGGTGCAGCCCGGTTTGGTGCGCCAATGTTCCGTATGCCACGCATCGGCGCCGCGCACGCTTACTTCTGATTGGTATCTGCACCAGGGCAGCCCGCGCCAGCAGGGGACGCAGCAGGCCACGCCGCTCGTTTTCGACACCACCAATGGCCGTTCTGGGATAGGAAACAACCCGGCGGGGCCCCCGCATGGTGTCCGGGCAGGCGCCGGGGCAGGGTCCGCCGGGTGGCGGGCAGCAAGGATTGGGCAAGGAGCAGGCATCATGACGGTCAGGAACCTCGGCGCATTCTTCACGCCCGCTGCCGTGGCAGTCATCGGCGCCAGCCGCCGCGAGCAGGCCGTGGGGTCCGTTGTCGCGCGCAACCTGCTGGCCCATGGCTTCGAGGGACATGTTGAACTGGTGAACCCCCATGGCGGCGAGCTGTTCGGCAGGCCAGTGGCCACCTCCATCGCTTCACTCAGCCGGACCCCCGACCTCGCGATCATCGCCACTCCCGCCCCGGGCGTACCCGCCATCATCGACGAACTGGGCCGGCGCGGCACGCGGGCTGCCGTCGTCATCACGGCAGGCTTTTCCGAGCGCGGCGAGGAGGGTGCCGCCCTCCAGCAGCAGATGCTCGAGGCCGCCCGTCCCCATGCCCTGCGCATCGTCGGCCCGAACTGCATTGGCGTCCTGGCCCCGGCGGCCGGCCTGAACGCAAGCTTCGCCCACCGCATGGCGCTGAAGGGAGGCACGGCCTTCCTGACCCAGTCCGGGGCCATGCTCACCTCGGTTCTCGACTGGGCAAGCGACCGGGGCATCGGCTTCTCGACCCTGATGTCCCTGGGCGGCATGGCCGATGTCGATTTCGGCGACATGCTGGACTATCTCGCCAACGACCCGGCGACGACGGCCGTCCTTCTCTATGTCGAGAGCATCACCAACGCCCGCAAGTTCATGTCCGCAGCCCGCCGCTGCGCCCGGCAGAAGCCGGTCATCGTGGTCAAGTCCGGACGCCACGGCGAAGGCGCCGCAGCTGCACGTTCACACACCGGCGCGCTCGCAGGCTCCGATGCCGTCGCCGACGCCGCGTTCCGGCGCGCAGGTCTTTTGCGGGTCCGTTCGATAGACGATCTCTTTGGTGCGCTGGAGGCGCTCTCCGCCGCGCAGGAACCCGCAGGAAACCGCCTTGCGATCCTCACCAATGGCGGCGGCGCCGGCGTGCTGGCGACCGATCACCTCATCGACGAGGGCGGCCGGCTGGCGCACCTGTCCGCCGACACGATCACAGGTCTTGACACCGTGCTGCCCGCGAACTGGAGCCGCGCCAACCCGGCCGACATCATCGGCGATGCCGACGCCGCGCGCTACACCGCCGCCACCCGGGCGTTGCTCGACGATCCGGGCGTCGACGCGCTGCTTGTACTGAACTGTCCCGTCGCCGTCGCCAGTTCCACGGATGCCGCGGCAGCCGTCGCCGGCGTCGTCGCAACCGCCCGCGCCGAGGGCAACCGCAAGCCGGTCTACGCGGCCTGGCTCGGCGAGCAATCGGTGCGCGATGCGCGCAAGCGCCTCGACGAAGCGGGCCTTCCGGTCTTCCCGACACCAGAGGCAGCAGTAACGGCCTTCATGCACCAGGTCCGCCGGCAGGAACTGCAGGACCTGCTCATGCAGGTACCCGGCGCCCACGACAGGGTCGAGGCTGGCGACAGGCAGGCGGCCGAGGCGATCGTGCGCGCAGTCCTCGCCGAGGGCAGGGAGTGGCTGAACCCGCTTGAGGCCACGGCCCTCTTGCGCAACTACGGCATTCCCGTCGTCGACCTGCGCGTGGCCGCGACCCCGGAGGAGGCCCAGAAGCTTGCGACCCAGATGGGCTTTCCCGTCGCGCTCAAGATCATGTCGCCGGATGTGCTTCACAAATCGGATGTCGGCGCCGTCGTGCTGAACCTGCGCGATGGGCCCGCCGTGGCGCGCGCGGCCGCAACCATGCTCCTGCGGCTGGCCGAGCTGCAGCCCGGCGCGCGGATCGAAGGCTTCATGGTCCAGCCCATGGCATCAAGGCCTGGCGCGCACGAACTGATCGTCGGCCTGTCCGAGGATCCCCTCTTCGGCCCGGTGCTGATGTTTGGCCAGGGCGGCACGGCCGTCGAAGTCGTCAGGGACCAGGCGCTGGCCTTGCCACCGCTAGATGCCGCGCTGGCCCGTGACCTCGTTGCCCGCACCCGCGTGGCTAGCCTGTTGCGCGGCTACCGCGACCGCCCGCCGGCGAACATGGACGCGATCCTGCGCACGATCCTCGCCGTGCAGGCCATGGCCGTCGACCTTCCGGCCCTGAAGGAACTCGACATCAACCCGCTCTGGGCCAACGAGCAGGGCGTACTGGCCCTCGATGCACGCATGCGCGTGGCACCCGAGCCGCGTCCCGGCACGCAGCGCTTCGCGGTGCGACCCTATCCGGCCGAACTGACCCGCCACATCACGGACCGCGAAGGCAAGCCATATCTCATGCGCCCGATCAGGCCGGACGACGCAACCGCCCTGAAGGCCGCCATCGCCGGCAGCAACCCGGATGACATCCGCATGCGCTTTTTCCAGGCCCTGAAACAACTGCCAGACCCGCTCGCCCGCCGCCTGACGCAGATCGACTATGACCGCGAGATGGCTTTCGTGGTGATCGACGAGGCCTGCGCCGAGGGCGTCGGCGTCGTGCGCCTGTCGCTCGACCCCGACCGGCAGCGCGGCGAATACGCGATCATCGTGCGCGCCGACCGCCAGGGAACGGGGCTTGGCTATCGCATGATGCAGGAGATCATCGCCTATGCGCGTGCGGTGGGTGCAAGGCAGGTCTTCGGTGATGTCCTGTCGGAGAACCGCGCCATGCTCGACATGGCCAGCGAACTGGGCTTCAGGCCCACGGGCACGCCCGAGCCGGGCGTGACTGAAGTGACGCTGGACATCCAGCAGCAATAGAAAACGGCGCCGGAGGGGGATCCGGCGCCGCAGGGCAAAGGGGCATGCCCGGCCAGGACTGCCTCAGGCAGCGCTGGCAACCTTGGCTTCGACAACCCTGGCCTGCGAGGGCGAGGCCGCCGAGATCGAGATCTTGCGGGCGCGCTTCTCTTCGGGAACCACGCGGACGATCTCGATGTGCAGGAGGCCGTGCTCAAGCCGCGCACCGCGTACCTCCATGTGGTCGGCAAGCTGGAAGCGGCGCTCGAACGCCCGGCCCGCGATCCCCTGATAGAGGAACTGGCCCTTCTGCTCTTCGGCCACGCGACGGCCCGTGACGGTCAGCACGCCTTCCTTGACCTCGATCGACAGGTCGCTCTCGCCGAAGCCGGCCACAGCCATCGTGATCCGGTAGTCATTGTCGGCAAGCTGCTCGATATTGTAGGGCGGGTAGCTGTTCGTTCCCGTGTCGACCTGCGCAACGCTCTCAAGCAGGTTTGCAAGGCGGTCAAAGCCGACGGTCGAACGATAAAGCGGCGAAAAATCAAATCCACGCATGGTGTTTCATCCTTTCAAGCGATGAGTGTGGAAACCCTCCGGGATGGCAGGATTTCCGGTCCATTTGCCTGTCCTGGGAAGCCCTTCAAGGCGCTTCCCTCAAGCCAATTCGACATGGGGATCGGCCCGCTTGCCGTCAAGGGGCAGAAGCTGGCCCAGGACCCTGTGTTAACCTGCCCGCGAGGCGATTCTCGGGCCGCAATGCAAAAGGCCCCCGCCCCCTAGAACCGGAGCGATTTTGACAGATGTCTCAGGCCCCCCAATCGACACCGCCACGGCTTCCAGGGCTAGGCTCCCCGATGCAGGCGCGCACCGCCGGCACATGGTCCTATCCCGTCAATCCTTTCGACCTGCAGCGCCAGCTCGAGCAGGGCATGGAGCACCACCGGGCCGGCCGCTTCGATGAAGCCGAGCGGATCTACGCGGCAATCCTCGCCAAGGTCCCCGGCCAGCCCGATGCGCTCAATCTTCTGGGTGTCATCGCCATGGAAGCCGGCAACCACGATGCCGCCTTCGAGCTTCTCGGCCGCGCCATCACCGCGCGTCCCAAGGATCCCGTGATCCTGAACAATTATGGCAATGCGCTCTCCCTCGTGCGCCGTCACGAGGAAGCCATCGAGCACCTCGAGCGTGCGCTCGCGATCAATCCGGCGATGGCGGATTCGTGGCTGAACCTCGGCCGGACGCTCAACATGACCGGGCAGGGAGAGCGCGCACTCGGCTGCTTTGCCGAGCTGCAGCGCCTCAAGCCCGATTCCCTCGGCGCCAGGGCCGGGCGCGCCCGCGCGCTCCTCAGCCTCGGGCGCACGGCCGAAGCCGAGCAGGCCTCGCGCGAACTGATCGCGGCAGCCCCGGAAGCCGCCGGCGGCTATGTGAGCCTGTCCACCGCCCGCAAGTTCAAGCCGGCCGACCCCGAGATCGCCGAAGTCGAACGCATGATCGAAAGCCGCGCGGCGGCGTCGCGCGAAGGAAGGGGTCTCTGCTTTGACGCGGCCAAGATGTGCGATGACGTTGGCAGCTATGCCGATG
>DAISVV010000122.1:0-9795 GCA_036840015.1 Micropepsaceae bacterium | reverse complement strand
CGCTGGCAGTCGGACGCCCCGGCGTGCTGCATGGCAACCGCACCTACCTGCTGCAGGACGACAACGGCCAGATCATCGAGGCCCATTCGATCTCGGCAGGCCTCGACTATCCCGGCATCGGCCCCGAGCACGCCTGGCTGCATGACATGAAGCGCGTGAACTATGTCTCGGCCACCGACCAGGAGGCGCTTGACGCCTTCCAGCTTTGTGCACGCCAGGAAGGCATACTCCCCGCGCTCGAGCCCGCGCACGCACTCTCATTCACCGGCAAGCTCGCCGCCACGATGCGCAAGGACCAGACCATCCTGATGAACCTCTGCGGCCGCGGCGACAAGGACATCTTCGCCATCGCCGAGCATCTGGGAACAAAGCTGTGAGCCGCATCGCCCCCCGCTTCGCTGAACTCAAGCAGCAGAACCGCGCCGGTTTCATCGCCTTCATCTCGGCCGGTGACCCTGACTACGAAACCTCGCTCAAGATCTTCCGCGGCCTTCCCGCCGCCGGCGCCGACATCATCGAGCTCGGCATGCCCTTCACCGATCCGATGGCCGAAGGCCCCGCCATCCAGGCATCCTCGCTGCGCGCGCTGAAGGCTGGCCAGACCATGAAGCGCACGCTCCAGATGGTGCGCGAATTCCGCAAGCAGGATAGCCGCACGCCCGTCGTGCTCATGGGTTACTACAATCCCATCCATTCCTACGGTGTCGATCGCTTCACAACGGACGCAGCCTCCGCCGGCGTTGACGGCCTGATCATCGTCGACCTCCCGCCCGAGGAAGACGGCGAACTGAGGCACCCGGCGGCACGTGCAGGCCTCGATCTCATCCGGCTTGCCACGCCCACGACGGACGCGAGGCGCCTTCCCACCGTCCTCGAGGGAGCAACGGGCTTCCTCTATTACGTGTCGATCATGGGTGTGACCGGCACCAAGACAATCGCCCCGGAAGAAGTGGCCGCCTCGCTCGCCCGCATACGCGCGGCGACCGACCTGCCGGTAGCCGTGGGCTTCGGCATCAAGACCGAAGCAGACGCCGCAAAGGTTGCCAGGATCGCCGACGCAGCCGTTGTAGGCTCCGCTTTAGTGGCAGAAATCAGCCGCTTTTCAGGCCCTAATGGTAAAAATGTCGCGGGGGCGGTAAAAGCTGTGTTAGACTTGTCCTCTCGACTCGCTGGTGCAGCGCACAACGCTCGCTTATGAAGTCGTCAAGCAGTGATGCGTTTAGTTAACAGTCGGTAAGTCTCGGAATGAACTGGATCACCAACTTCGTCCGCCCGAAGGTCAAGTCGCTCTGGAGCGCCAAGCCCGAGACGCCTGACAATCTGTGGAGAAAGTGCCCGGGCTGCCAGGGGATGATTTTCCACCGCGACCTCGACGCCGCGCAATACGTCTGCATGCACTGCGACCACCACCTCAAGATCGGCACCAACGCCCGCTTGAAGCTGCTCTTCGACGACGGCGCCTGGGACGACATCGCCCTGCCCGAGGTGCCGATCGACCCGCTCAAGTTCAAGGACGAGAAGCGCTACGCCGACCGCCTGCGCGAAGCCCGCGCCAAGACCGGCGAGATGGATGCGATCAAGGCCGCTCGTGGCCACGTCAATGGCGTACGCACGACCGTCGCGGTCCAGAGCTTCGAATTCATGGGCGGCTCGCTCGGCATGGCCGTCGGTGAAGGCATCATCGCCGCCATGAAGCAGGCGATCGAACACCGCACCCCCTTCGTGCTCTTCACGGCCTCGGGCGGCGCGCGCATGCAGGAGGGCATCCTGTCCCTGATGCAGATGCCGCGCGTGACGATTGCCATCCAGATGCTGCGCGAGGCCGGCCTGCCCTACATCGTCTTCCACACCGACCCGACGACGGGCGGCGTGACCGCCTCCTATGCCATGCTCGGTGACATCCACATGGCAGAACCGGGCGCCCTGATCGGTTTCGCCGGTCCGCGCGTGATCGAGAACACGATCCGCCAGAAACTGCCCGAGGGCTTCCAGCGTTCAGAGTACCTGAACGAGCACGGCATGGTCGACATGGTCGTCCACCGCCACAAGATGCGCGAAACGCTGGGCCGCACCCTCAAGCTTCTCACGCGCAAGGCAAGCCGCGCCGTCACCGTCCGCTCGGCCTACGAGGTCGGTCCCTACGCGGTGCCCACGATGCAGGGAAGCGCCACGCAGGTCTACGACCTGACGACGCCCAAACAGCCCACGGCATGAGCACGCCTGCCGGCAGCGACCTGGCAAGCGATGCCATACTCGCGCGCCTGACGGCGCTCCATCCAAAGCTGATCGACCTGTCGCTCGGCCGCGTCGAGGCGCTGCTCGAGAAACTCGGCAGCCCGCACAAGCGGCTTCCTCCCGTGATCCACGTCGCCGGCACGAACGGCAAGGGATCGACCTGCGCGTTCCTGCGCGCCATGCTCGAGGCTGAAGGCAAGCGCGTTCACGTCTACTCCTCGCCCCACCTGGTGCGCTTCCACGAGCGCATCCGCCTCGGCGGCAAGCTCATCGACGAGGACGAACTCGCAGCCCTTCTCGAGGAATGCGAGGACCGCAACGCGGGCGCCCCCATCACCTTCTTCGAGATCACGACCGCGGCCGCCATGCTGGCCTTCACGCGCCACAAGGCCGATGCGCTGATCCTCGAGGTGGGTCTCGGCGGTCGTTTCGACGCGACCAACGTGATCGCAAGGCCCGCCGCCACCGTGATCACGCCGGTCGACCTCGACCACCAGTCCTATCTGGGCTCGACGATTGGCGAGATCGCCGGCGAGAAGGCCGGCATCATCAAGCGTGGCGTGACCTGCATCGTCGGCCCGCAGGCCGAGGAGGCCCGCGAGGTAATCGAGGAGCGCGCCGCACGGAGCGACGCCCCGCTCGCGCTCTGGGGCCAGGACTTCATGGCGCACGAGGAACACCGCCGTATGGTCTTCCAGGACGAGAACGGCCTGATGGACCTGCCGCTGCCACGACTGCCCGGCGCGCACCAGATCGTGAATGCCGCCGTGGCGATAGCCGCCCTGCGCAGGCAGCAGGCCTGGCCCATCTCCGACCGCGCCATCGAGGACGGCCTGATGACGGTCGAGTGGCCAGCGCGCCTGCAGCGCCTCACACGGGGCCCCCTTGTTGCTGTCGCGCCCAAGGGAGCTGAAGTCTGGCTGGACGGGGCCCACAACCCGCACGGCGCGCGCGCGCTGGCGCATGCCATCGCCGACCTCGAGGAACGCACGCCCCGCCCTCTCTATCTCGTCTGCGGCATGCTGCAGACAAAGGACGCGGTG
This sequence comes from Micropepsaceae bacterium, assembly GCA_036840015.1. Lineage (GTDB taxonomy): Bacteria > Pseudomonadota > Alphaproteobacteria > Micropepsales > Micropepsaceae > SZUA-430. Next base: position 6,517 of record DAISVV010000122.1, on the reverse strand, counting down.
GGTTACTTTCAGGCCTTCAGGGGCCTGGCACGCTGCGTGACGACAGTGGCCATCCCCGGCGATGCCCTGCCCCAGGGCGCAGGACAGCTCTACGATGCCGCCGTTGCGTCGGGCCTTGAAGCCTATCCCGCAAGCTCGCTCGAGGACGCCCTGCTGCAGATCGAGGGGCGCCACGCGCGCTCGAGCGCAACCGCAGCCCCTCGCATTGTAATTTGCGGCTCCCTGCACCTAGCCGGCGCAGTCCTCCGCGAAAACGGCTGATGGAACCCCAGTTGAATTTATGTTTTAGTTAAATTATTTATATCTGGAGATTGAATTTAGAAGAGGGGCTCCAGATGCGAAACAATAGCTCAATCTTGTCGGCGCTCGTGATCCGGGCCCTCACGGTCGGACTAGGCCTCGCCTTCTTTCTCGAGCAAACGGGCTTGCAGCAAGCCCTGACCCAGGCCGCTCCCGGCTCAGCAGATTTCCTTACCAGGCCCAACTTGCTGGGACTTGTTGCCCCGTTCTTTTACATGTGGTCGGTCTGGGCTGCCTCCAACGTCTTCATCCGCATCAACCATGGCGCGCCCTTTGGCCAGTCGGTCGTGCGCGGGATGAACCAGATGGGTGCGGGCCTCATGCTCGGCGCATGGAGCACCGGCCTTCTAGAACCTGCCATGTTGCATTTGATTGCAAATGACTTCCGAGAAATGCGGGGCGTGAAACTCGATTACACAGTCGAAAACCTGACTGTAGCCATCGTTGGACTGGCACTTGTGATGCTCGCCAAGGAAGGCAGAAAGATCAGGTCCACGCTGGACCAGTTTGTCTGATGCCGATCCGTGTGACCCTTGACGTCATGCTCGCACGCCGCAAGGTGCGTGCGCGCGAAGTTGCAGAGCAGATCGGACTTTCCGAAACCCAGCTCAGCCTCCTGCGCACAGGCAAGGTCAAGGGAATGAGGTTCGATACGCTCTCGAAGCTCTGCTTCGTTCTCGACTGCACACCGGGTGAAATTCTTGAGTACGATCGAGCCAGCAGCGATCTGGATACCCGCGAGAACTGAACAGAGCGAAGAGACGATCAGAAGAAAGATGCGGCGCTCGGCATACCTGCGCCGCCGCCACAATCGCCTCGATAAGAAACGTTCAGATCGTCTGCTCGATCCACTCCTTGATCTTCTGCTTGGGCATCGCGCCGATCTTGGTCGCGGCGACCTGCCCGTTCTTGAAGATCATCAGGGTCGGAATACCGCGCACGCCATACTTGCCCGGAACGCCGGGGTTCTCGTCGATGTTCAGCTTCACGATCTCGATCTTGCCGCCGAGTTCCTTGGCAAGCTCTTCAATCGCGGGGCTGATCTGGCGGCAGGGACCGCACCACTCGGCCCAGAAATCGACAAGCACGGGCTTCGACGCACCAAGCACGTCGCGGTCGAAACTCGAGTCGGTCACTTTTGCAGACATCAGGAAATCCTCTCGGAAAATGGCCCGTTGAGGTCAATCTAGGAACCCGCTCCGGCGGGGTCAAGGACACGCTCGCAGCCATCGATCAGGGCCGGCGGCACGATCATCAGGCGCGGTGTCACAGTCCAGAGAATTCCGCAGGAAACAGGTCGTCCGGGAAACAGGCCCTCGAGCGCTTTCCGGTACAGCGCCAGCTGGCGCAGATAGCCCTGCCGGATCCCCGACGCCGCCGACGGCACGAACCGGTCAGTCTTGAACTCAACCACCAGCACACGATCCGCCGACACCACCACCCGGTCGAGCCGCCCGGGAAAACGGAAGCGCTGGCCCTGCCACGAGACGCGTCCCCTGAGTCCGACTTCACCAAAGGACCCCGGACCGAACAGCGGCGCCAGTTCCGGGTCGCCCCGGACCCTGAGCACTTCCTCGACAATGGAAGCAACATCGCCCGCGGCCGCATGCGCACGCACGACCTCGCGCGCCCGAAGGCCCCAGGCTTCGCTGGGCGCATCGGCAATCGCCTCCAGCGCTGCGTGCACCGCCGAGCCGAAGTCGAGCGCCGGGACCCGCGCGCCCGACGCATACTGCAGGCTCAGCGTCCGTTCGACCCGCTCCGAGGCAAGGATCTCGCTGTCCTCGCGCTCCTCCGGTGCGGGCGTTCGCAGCCACGACGGCAGTGCCGGCGCAAGCGAGAGCGGCGCCGCCTGCGCCGTCCGGATCGAACCGTCGGCCACACCCGGAAGTTCGCCGAACCGCATCCCCTCGCCCCAGCCATCATCGTCGAACCGTGTCGCATTGAGCCGCAGCATCGCGGCAGCGACGATGTCGTACCAGTTGCGCTCCGACCCGCCCTGCCGCTTCTGCATGTAGCCGCAGACATGCAGTTGGTCGCGCGGGCGCGTCAGCGCGACATAGAGAAGGCGCCGGTACTCGGCCATGCGCTCCTGCCGTCCCCGGTCGCGCGCTGCACCCCGGACATCCTCGTCCCACTCTGTCCTGATCTTCCATAGCGGGGCATCATCGCTTTTCAGCAATTCGTCATCGTGCCGCCCGTGCTCCGGCGTCCCGTTCGAATCCGGCAGGATCACGATGGGAGCCTCCAGCCCCTTCGATCCATGCACGGTGAGCACCCGCACCGCGCCGTCGCTGCGATCCTGGTCACGCTTGATCTCGGTGTCCGCATTCTCGACCGTATGCAGGAACGCCTCGAGCGAGGGCGTATGCATGCGGCCAAAATCAAGCGCCGATGCCATGAACTCCTCCATGGGATCGGCTGCATCAAGCCCGAGCCGGCCCATCATGCGCGTCCAGCACCCCATCGGGCCCAGGATCGCCGAATAGAATTCATAGGGCTGAAGGTGGTCGGCCATGGCATGCAGGCGCTCGAGGAACGCATGTACCTCACGCCATTGCGGTTCTCCGGCCCGCTGCTTCAGCACGTGCCACAACCGGACTTTCTCGCCCCGCCCATGGGCCAGCGAAAACAGGTCTTCCTCGCTCACGCCGCAGCAGGGACCGCGCAGCACAGTTGCCAGCGTCAGGTCGTCATGCGGCATCAGCGCAAACCGGCCCAGCGCCACGAGGTCCATGACGGCAATGTGCTCGGCAAGCACCAGGCGGTCCGCACCGGCCACGGGAATGCTCAGGCGCTTGAGCTGCCGGATGATCTCCGATGAAAGCTTGCCACGCCGCCGCACGAGGATCATGACGTCCCCCGGCGTCATCGGACGCAGGGTCTTGTCATCCTTGTCGTGCACCTGCACGCCTGCACTGAGCCACGACTTGATCCGCCTGGCGATGCGCTGGGCGAGCACCACGGCAGGATCGCTCTCGCTGACGCGATCAAGCGGCGCATCCCACGCCAGCGGCTCGGCCGACACGGCGGGCTCCTGCAGGGGCCACAGCTCAACGAGCCCCTGCATGTCCTTGCGGTTCGCCAGGTGCGGCTCGGCAACACCACCGATCAGGACGCCATCTGCGACATCCGCCTCGCGAAAGACCTCGTCAACAAGCTCAAGGATCGCCGGCGCCGACCGGAAGGAATGCGTCAGTTTCACCTGCTCGAGCGCCGCGTATCCCGCCCCATTGGCAAGCCGGCTGAGCAGCACCTCGGACTCGATGAACTCGACCGGTCGCGCGCCCTGGAACGACATGATCGACTGCTTGACATCACCCACGGCAAAGACCGTGCGTTGCAGCGCCTGCCACGACCGCTCGGCACCCGCGCCGGCAAAGAACTCGGCAGCGATCGCGCGCACGACCGTCCACTGGCGCGGACTGGTATCCTGCGCCTCGTCGATCAGCACATGATCGATGCCACCATCCAGCTTGTAGAGCACCCATTGCGCCCCAGGGCTCTCGAACAGGGCCGCCGCACGCGCAATCAGGTCATCATAGTCCAGCGCGGCATGAAACACCTTGAGGTCGCGATAGACCCGCAGGATCTCGCCCGCCAGCAGAAGCAGATGCCCCGTGCTCTCGGCTATGCGCAGCGCATTGCAGTCCCGCCGGACCGACTGCGCCAGCAGCGCCAGTTCGTCGACCCAGCCCGCAACCTCAGGCGCACTCTTGCGTGTGGCCTGGGTGGGAAACTTCTTCAGGATCTCTCCGGCCTGGGTCAGCAGCCCATCAAGCAGCGCCTCGAGCCGGCGTGGATCCGGGGCTTGCGCGTAGGCCCTGAAGGCGTCAGCCTTCTTCGTCTCGCTGGCAGAGCCCTTCGCAAGCGTCGCCGCAATCCGCAGGGCGCGATCGGCGGGAACGGAAAGCATGGCATGGCGCAGCACCGCGTCGACATCCGCATGCGCCCCCACCCCGAGCGCACGCCGCAGCCCGGCGGCGATGCCGTCGCGTCCCCATTGGTCCAGGAACGGCTGCACCATCGCCCGCTCGTTGATCACCTGGCGCACGAGCGTGTCGAACCGCTCTTCGCCAGCGAATTCGGTGAGGGCCCGAACAGCACGCTGGAGCGCTGCATCGCCGGCGATCGCATCGCGCAGCACGGCATCACGCGCCTGGCGCAGCAACTCGTCCGTCGCCGGTTCGTCCAGCACCGTGAACGCAGGCGCAACCCCCGACTCAAGCGGAAAACGCTTGAGCAATCCCTGGCAGAACGAGTGGATCGTCTGGATGCGCAGGCCACCGGGCGACTCAAGCGCCTCGGCGAAAAGCCGCCGCGCGCGGGCCACCAGCGCATCATCCGGCACCTCGCCGGACAGCTGGAACAGGGCTTGCTGCAGGTCGTCATCCGGCATCAGCGCCCAGCGGCCCAGCTGATCGAAAAGGCGCACCGACATCTCGGCCGCCGCTGCCTTGGTGAAGGTCAGGCACAAAAGCCGGTTCGGCGCACTCCCCCCGAGCAGCAGCCGCGCGATGCGATTGACGAGAACATGCGTCTTGCCCGACCCGGCATTGGCCGTGACCCACGCCGAGAGCGAGGGCGTCGTCGCGCGCCGCTGGAGCTGCGTGGCATCTTCATTCATTCGCCACCCTCCGAACTCCATTCCTTGACGCGGGCCAGGTGGTCATAGTCTCCAGGCTTGTTGAGGAACATCACGTGCGGCTTCGACAGGTAAGGCGTCTCCTGCCTGTCGAAGCTGTCGACGAAAGCCCTGAACCGCGCATAGGCCTCCCGAACGACGTCTTCAACCGCCTCGTCCTTGAACGACAGATTGCGTTCCTCTCCGCCGTCGTCAGCCCCCGCGAGCTTCAGGTAGACAAGCTCTGCAACACGTGAGGGCTGCAACCCGGGAAAACCCTGCTTCAGGGCGATCGCCGCCTCGAGCGTCAGCTGCGGCGAAAATCCGGCACGCACCTCGCCAACCGAGGGAACGTTGCCGGTCTTGTAGTCGCAGATCGAGACCCCGCCATCCGGCAGCACCTCGATCCGGTCAGCCTTCGCCGCAAGCGTGAAGGTGCCGCCGGGAGCCTCGAATGAAGTCTCGCCCCGCTGCTCCACGCGGACCTCAAGCAGGCCAGGACGGCGCTTCTCCTCCCACGCGATGAACCACCGCGCAGCCCGTTCGAACCGCGGCATCCAGATCGAGCGAACCGCCGGCTCTTCAATCAGGTCCTCGAAAGCCTTGTGTCCCAGCACCATCAACGCCTCGCGCGCCTTGTCCGACGAGGGAAGCGCCTAGCGATACGCCTTCACGAAGGCCTCGAGCGCGGCATGGATCGCCGTACCCCGCTCTGCCGCCCCGGGCTCCTGGTCCACCGGATCAAGCGCCCGCAGCCCGAGGATCTGCTTGGCATAAAGCGCATAAGGATCACGCAGCCAGCGTTCGATATCGGTGACATAGAGCTTGCGCGGCCGGGCCGAGACAGGCGGACGCGGCGCCGGCGGATCGACGGGCTTGGGAACCGTCATGGGTCTGTCGAGTTGCCGCGCCATCTCGACAAGACGCGTATCGTCAAGCAGGGCCCTCAGGCCGGCACCCTCGACCAGCGTCGTGATCCGCGTGAGCCAGCGCGACGGCGTCGTGGGCGAGCCATCTTCCTTTGCAGCACGCGAGAGGATGACCATGGGCGAAGCGGCAGCCTGCGCGAAGTCATGCGCCGAAAGCCCGATCCGTCGCTCGGGCTGGCTGATCGCAAGGTCGCGCCGCATCGGGCGGTTCAGCCACGGGCCCGGATCGGTCACCGGCGGCCACTTCCCTTCGTTCAGGCCGCCAAGGATCACAAGGTCCGACTGCAGGAGCCGCGCCTCGAGCGGTCCGAGGATCGACAGCCGCGGGTGCAGCCCGCCCCGTGGCCGCACCGCAACCTCATCCATCAGCGCACGGATGAACGAGGCGTAGTCGCCGGCACCCATCTCGAGCTCGAGGCCTTCACAGGCCCCGATCGCCTCCTCGAACAGCCTGAACGCCGTCTCACCGGCCTCGCCACGCCACACGGCAACATCGCCCGGGACCGCCCCAGTGGACAGGAGTTCGGCCGCCTGCCGATGCAGGTCGAGAAGCCGCGCAAGCGGCGCCGGACCCTTCGACGTGCAGGCCACACGCTCGCCGCTCGCCCGCTCACGCTGCACCAGCAGCGTGCGGCAGGCATGCTTCACATCCACCCTCGAGAGC
>DAISVV010000121.1:0-9797 GCA_036840015.1 Micropepsaceae bacterium | reverse complement strand
AGCAAGCAGTTCGTCCCGCAGCGCCTCGTAGACATCACGTCGCACCGGGCCGCCGGGCGGCGCGGACGTATACAGCCCGTAGGCCACGTCAAGCCCCAGGGCCAGCGCACGCGCGGGAATTGGCTCCGCCCTCAACGCGGCATCCTGAGGACCGCCTGGTCGCAACATGTGGGTCTCGAAAGCGCCAAAGCCGATAGGGAGTGGCGAGAAGGAATTCGATTCCGTTTCAATCCCGCCGAAAAAAAGTCTTTTAGACATCGATCATACGCTCGCATTCTTCGACGAAGCCGCGGAAGATTTTGCCGTCAGCATCGCTGATGTTGAACTCTGGATGCCACTGCACGCCGAGGCAGAACCGGTGATTTGGGTGCTCGATCGCTTCGACGACACCGTCATCTGCGATCGCGCACGCCAGAACACCAGGCCCTACATCGACGATCCCTTGGCGATGAAGGCTGTTTACCGGGAAACGGTCGCATCCCGTCAGGGCATGCAAACGCGTCCCGAACATGATGTTGACTTGATGACCAACGCTGTCATACGGCGGCGAACGATGCGCCGCCCATGCGGGGTTGGCATCGGCAAGGTTGACAACGAGTCTGCCGCCGAACGCTGCGTTCAACGTCTGCACATTGCCCTCCTGCATCTCATTATCGGGCGTAACGCCTATCCGCGGCTTGCGCTTCGCCTTGCCTGCCATGATCCTGACTGAGCCACATGAATCAATGTCGGGGACGCTGACACAACGCCCCCGACAAAACTGACCCGCTTAAACTAAAGCGCAGGCCCGACAAGATCAGTACTTGTAGCCAATCTCCAGACCAATGACCCGCGGCTTGTCCCGCAAGACCGACTGAACCGTCCCAGCAACGTTGGACGTGCGCGTGGCAATAATGTCTTCGTCGGTGAGATTGTTACCAAACAGCGCGACTTCGAAACGCTCGTCTGATGTCAGATACCGAATGCGTCCATTCACGATGTCGGACGCAGGAGTTTCCTGTCGCGGATCGTTGGTGCGCTCGATGTAATACGACCCTACGTGCCGGTAGTCTGCACGTGCCGTCAAAGAGCCTGCGTCTCCCATCGGGATGAAGAGTTCGCCAAAGAGACCCAATGTCAGCTCGGGTGCCCCGTTGAGTTCCTTGCCGGCGAAGTTCAGCAGCGTTACAGGCTCAAGGTAGTTCTCATACTTCGTATCCACGACGCCCAACAAGCCGCCAACCGACAAGTTGTCGGTCGGGCGTGCACGCAGCTCAACCTCAATGCCCGTCGATGTTGCCTCGGCCGCATTGTCAATGAGGCTGGCGAAGGTTCCGGGCGCGAACGGCGGCGGCAACTCGACCCGCGTCGCAACCTGGATATCCTTGTAGTTGATATGGAACGCCGAGGCGTTCAAGATCACCGTGTCGTTCCACAACGATGACTTGACGCCGGCCTCGTAGCTCCAAACCGATTCCGAGTCGAATTTGACGAGCTTGAAGGAATTGATCAGGAAGCTCGTGATGGGCTCCACGTTCCAGCCACCACTGCGGAAGCCGCGTGATGCGCTGACGTATACCATGACGTCGTCGCTGACATCATACTGCAAGCCAATGGTCGGCGAGAGGTCATCATCCGAGAGGGTATCAGCCTCCAACGGCAACGCCGGCACGAATAAGCCAGCGAGCGAACCACCCTGCTGGTACGCCAGGTCCTTGGTTTCGTGCGTGTATCGCAGGCCGCCAAAAAGCGTCACGTCATCGGTAATGTACAAATTTGCATTCGCGAACAGTGCAAACTGTTCCGTGTCAATGTCGCCAAAAACGCTGGCATCGCCAAGGCCCACGATAGTGCCGGCTGTGCGCCCAAAGATCGACTGCGAGTAGAAGTACGCGCCCACGATGTAATCGAAGGCACCTCCAGTGGGAGACGCGACGCGCAACTCCTGGCTGAACTGGGTCTGATCGCTGATTTGTGTCGTGATCTGGGAGTTGACAGGCGACCCATCAGTGTCAAGGGAGCGTTCGTTGTTCGCCCAGCGCCACGCCGTGATCGAGGTAATCGTGTGTGCACCCCAGTCCGCATTGCTCGTTCCGGAGCCGCCGCCGTAATCCCTGAGTGACAGTGGCTCGGTGTTGATGTTCGTTACGTTCTTGCCAGCAAGTGCGCCGGGGCCAACCGTGCGCTGACTATCGACGCTGACGCTGTCGTCCTTTGCAGCGTCGATCGAAAGCGTCAGGTTCCACTTGTCCGACGGCTCCGCGTAAATCTTCAGCCGTCCGCCGTAGGAATCGTCATCACCGAGCAAGCGCCCGTTGAACAGGTTCGTTACATAGCCGTCGCGCTGTAGCTTGAAGCCGGTAACGCCAATCGCTGCCTTGTCCGACACCGGCGTTGACGCGTAGCCGAAGAAGCTCTTCTCATCGAGCTCGGCGATACGCGCGCGCACCTCGAGCTCGGACTCGGTGAGGCTTGGGTTCTTGGTTACGACGTTGATGGCGCCACTGATCGTGTTCTTGCCGTAGAGCGTGCCCTGCGGGCCACGGAGAAACTCCACCCGCTCAATGCCGAGTGTCTCCTGGTTGAAGGTCGTCAGGCGCCCCTGGACCACACCGTCCACGTAGACACCAAGACCGGCTTCCGAGCCCACATTCTGGCGCGGCTGCGATTCAATCCCGCGCACCGTGACCCTCGGGAGCGAATTGTTTTCAGCCCCGGTAAACAACACGTTCGGCGACGCGTTCTGCAGGTCGCGGACACGCTGGGCGTTGCGGTTCTTCGCCTCTTCGCCACCAACCACGCTGACCGAAGCGGGGATATCCTGGAGGCGCTCGCTCCGCTTGCGAGCGGTCACGACTACTTTCTCGACCTGTTGACCAGCGTCCGCGGCAGGCGCCGCAGGCGGGGCCACGCTCTGTGAGGCGACAAACCCTGACGCCAGCAGCGCTCCTGCCGAAACACCAAGCATCCACCCCGACTTCAATTGCCTACGCATCCTGATCCCCTGTGAATATCTGCACCCAACAGTCACGAGTTGCGAGCCAACCAGCTTGCAACCGCTCCAGTGAATTAGCTAATCATCGATCGACCGATCGGTCAATTGATGCAAACATAATGACGACCATGATGTCGCATTATTGTCACAACCCGTAGCCGGGTCAGATAAGACGACCTTCACGCGCCCAGTAAGCATCGCGCAACAAACGTTTGAATATCTTGCCCGAGTCTTCTCGCGGCAATGCGCTCGAAAACTCTACGACCTTGGGGGTCTTGAAGCCGGCAAGGTGCTGCCGGAGGAAGTCCTTGACCGACTGTTCGTTCAACTGGGTGCCCGCGTGAGGTTCCACCACTGCACAAATCTGCTCACCGTACTCTGCGTCGGGGATCCCGAAGACAGCGCAATCCTTGACGCCCGGCATCTGGACCAACACAGCCTCGATCTCTGCCGGATAGATGTTCACGCCGCCGGAGATGATCATGTCCTTGGCCCGATCGAGCAGGAACAAGTAACCGTCGGCGTCGAGATAGCCGATGTCTCCGAGCGTCACGTAGCCGTCACGCTCGATCTTTCGGCGCTCCTCTGGCATCCCGTGGTAGGTGAAGTCGGGAAAATTGTTGTTGCGCAGGTATATCTCGCCTGGCTTGCCCGTCGGCACTTCCTGGCCCTGCGCATCGAGAATGCGGATCGAGCAGCCATCGAACGCGCGGCCGACAGTCCCGGGCTTGTCCAACGCTTCGCCAGAGCCGTGGAACACAACACCACCGGTTTCAGTCCCGCCGTAGTACTCGTGGATGATCGGCCCCCACCACTCCACCATCTGCCGCTTAATCCCTGCCGGGCAGGGAGCCGCCGCATGCACCACGAAACGCAACGACGAGACGTCGTAGCGCGCGCGCACCTCAGCCGGCATTTTCAGTAACCGGACAAACATCGTCGGCACCATGTGCAGGTGCGTAATCCGGTGCTGTTCGATCAATGCCAGAAGTTCCTCCGCATCGAAGCGACTTTGCAGCACGACGAGGCCACCGGACTGGACGGCCGACAGCGCATACATGTTCGGCGCCGAGTGATAGACGGGACCCGTGACCACGGTCCGCATCTGGCCGCCCATGTTCAGACCAAATGCCTTCGCCACGAGGCCAAACATGCGTGCCGCCTGATCGGGATCCGCCGGCATCCGCCGCACGCCCTTCGGCCGCCCCGTCGTGCCCGACGTATAGATCATGTTCAGCCGTGTCGATGGTGGCGGCCGGTCCCAAGGGGCAAACGGAGCGATCCACTCATCCCATGAGGGCTCTGTTCGTGGCCTGACGTCGCCTGCTGCCACGCTGTAGGCCGCAGCAATTTCCGGTGGGGTCCCAGCTTCGATTGTGCGCCAGCTGGGATCGGCGAAATTCATCGTTCGGGCCAGATCAGCGTGCGCGATCAAGAGCTTCGCACCACAGTCGTTCAGAACGTACTCGACTTCACCAACCTTCGAATGCCAATTGACCGGGACGAAATAAGCCCCCAGCAAGCCTGCGCCGATTGCCGCCTCGAAGAAGCAAAAATCGTTGCGCAGGAGGCAGGCGACGGCGTCATTCTCGCGAATGCCGGCACTTGCCATCGCCGCAGCTGCCTGCCTGGCGCGCGCCATCACCTGATCAAACGAAATCCTGCGGTCGCCCGAGATGATGACGCCACTCACGGCAGCGCCACCACGGCTTCACCGGCGAGCGTCTCAACGCCTGCGTCTGTGCGCGCCGAGATCCTGATTCGTGCGCGCCGCTCGCCCTCAGCCTCGAACACTTCCACCACCTTGGCATCGCAGGAAACTGTCGCATGAACCGGGGTGATCGCCAGAAACCTTACGCCCCAGTGACGCAGGCGGTCTGCTGGCGCCCATCGGGTGACGACCTGACCAAGATAAGCCATCGACAGCATGCCGTGGGCAAACACGTCGTCGAGACCCGCTTTCCTGACGTAATCAATGTCGATGTGAATCGGATTGTGGTCGCCGGATGCGCCTGCGAACAGCGCCAGCGTAGTACGCGAGATGGCAGGGAACGTGACGCCCGGAAGTTCGTCACCCTGCTGCACGTTCTTCGAATACGCAACCCCCTCACCCATGGCGCACCGCCAGCACGGTCTTGAGTTTCGCGACCAATTCACCAGCAGCACCCCGCGCCAGAGTCTCCTGGACGACGAACTCGAGTGCGCCGCCTTTCTTTGCATAGAGATCAGCAATCGTTGACGTGAATGCCAAGCGATCGCCTGCAATCACTGGCCGATGGGGCTCGAAGTGCTGTTCGGCGTGAAGGATCCTGGAGAGGTCAACCTTAAGGTCTTCGACCCAGAGCTGATTGCCCCATGCCATCGAATTCAGTGAAAAGACGAACGTGGCCGGGGCAACAACATCGGTGTAGCCCGCAGCCTGCGCAGCCGCCGTGTCAAAATGGATCGGGTTCGTTTCACCAGTGGCGCGCGCAAAGAAGACGATGGCACCGCGCTCGACAGCAATCGGGCGCGGCGGATAGACATGACCAAGGATCGAGCGGTCAATCATCGCCGTTACGATGCCTGGTACATCGTCATGACGCAGGCGCCACCAAGGCCAAGATTGTGCTGGAGAGCGACACGCGCACCCTCGACCTGACGGCGATCCGCCTTGCCTCGCAACTGCCAAACCAGCTCGGCACATTGCGCAAGACCCGTTGCGCCCAGCGGGTGGCCCTTCGACAGCAGACCACCAGAGGGGTTCGTCACCACGCGGCCACCGAAGGTATTGTCGCCATCAACGATGAATCGCTCTGCTGTGCCTTCAGCCGTCAGACCAATCGCTTCATAGGTCAGCAACTCGTTAGTCGTGAAGCAGTCATGCAACTCCACCACATCTGCTTCTTCCGGGCCTATCCCTGCCTGCTCGTACACATCCCTGGCCGCCGCGCGTGCCATATCGTAGCCAACGGCTTGCGTCAGGCTATCGAATGAGGTTTTCGGGTCGGTACGCATGGACTGCCCAACAATCTGGACGGCACCGCCCTTGCCCGCCCCGGCGAGAAATTTTTCCGAGACGATCACGGCCGCTGCCGCGCCGCAGGTCGGCGGACAGCATTGCAGCCGTGTCAGGGGCCCGAAGATCGGTGGCGATGCCATGACCTGGTCGGCAGTGAGGGGCTCCTGGAAGATCGCAAAGGGGTTGAGCGCGGCATGCCGGCGCGCCTTCTCGGCTATCTTCGCAAATGTATGCGTCTTGGCGCCATACTTCTTCTGATATTCCGCTCCCGCACCGCCGAAGAACCGGGCCGCAAGCGGCGCCGTGTTCTCGCCGAGCCCCTCGTGCTCCAGGACGGCTTGGTTCTTTTCCATGATCGGCTTTCGATCGGTGTACATGACGCCGAGGGCCCCCGGGTTCATCTGCTCGAATCCGACAGCCAGTGCCACGTCGACGGCCCCGCTTTGCACAGCCTGGCGCGCCAGGAACAACGCCGTCGATCCTGTAGCGCAAGCGTTATTGACGTTGATGATTGGTATGCCGGTCAACCCGACGCGATAGAGCGTTTGCTGTCCACTGGTCGAATCGCCATAGACGAACCCCGCATAGGCTTGCTGAACCTGCTCGTAGCCGATACCAGCGTCCCGCAAAGCGAGAAGTACAGCCTCTTCACCCATCTCGTCGTAGGAACGGCCGCGGCCAGGTTTCGAAAACGGCACCATTCCGACGCCCTTCACATAGGCCTTCCCTGCCATTTTCGCCTCCAATTGCGCCGTTTCTTCGTCCAAAAGCCCGCCAACTATTGACCGATCGGTCGTTAAATGCAAGGCTCCCCTTGGCGGTCAGATGAATTTCGACTTTTCCTCAGAGCAACGGGCTTTTGCGCAGTCGCTGGAGCGAAAGCTGGCGCAGGTTTGTCCCCGGTCGGCGGTTCGCGACGCGATCGCCGAAGGCACAGGCAGGCACGAGCCAACATGGCGTGCGCTCGCCGATCTCGGCGCCCTGGGTTGCGCCATTCCCGAAGACTACGGTGGTCATGGATTTGGCGCACTGGAACTTGCGCTTGCTGCCGAGCAGATCGGATCGGCATTGGCACCCGTGCCGGCGAACGCCAGCATTTATGCCTTCGCGCTGACGATGCTTCACGAGGGGAGCGCCCGGCAGACAGCCACCTGGCTGCCGGCGATCACGCGCGGCGAGATCGTGGGTACATTTCACTTTGGCACGGGTTTGCGCGCGCGCTCCCGCAAGATTTCCGGACGCGCATCGCCTGTACCCGATGGCGCCGACGCAACCGTTGCCATCGTGCTTTGCGACGACGAGAGCGGTCGGTCGCTTTACCTCACCGAGCTTCGGCATGCCTCTCGCCGCGCTCTCGATGGCCTTGATCCGTCCAAGCCGCTCGCCGAATTGACGTTTGACGGGGTGGATGCCGAGCCCTTGGGACAAAACGGTGCTGGCGATGCAGCGTCTCAACGCGCGATCCAGCGCGCGGTGACGTTGCTGGCCTTCGAGCAGATCGGCGGTGCCCACGCAGCACTCATGACCGCACGCGACTACGCGCTTGAACGAAGAACGTTCGGACGCGCCATCGGTTCGTACCAGGCGGTGAAGCACAAACTTGCCGATGCCTGGGTTCGCATCGAGCTGGCCCGCGTACACGCCTATTACGCGGCATGGGCGCTTGCGACCGAAGCACCGGATTTCCCCCTGGCGTCGGCCGCCGCACGCGCTTCAGCGACGGAGGCTTTCCTGGTCGCGGCCCGCGAATCGCTACACGTTCATGGCGGCATCGGCTTCACGTGGGATGCCGACTGCCATCTCTTCTACCGCCGCGCGAGGGCGCTCGCGGCGGTATTCGGATCGGCTGCGCAGTGGCGCGAGTGCCTCGCAGAGCGGATCTCGCGCGGCGAGCGCGCGATGAAGTGAGGTTGTCCATGGACTTTGACGATAGCCCTTCCAATGCCGCATTTCGGGGACGCGTTCGCGCCTGGCTCGAACAGAACGCCATGCGGCATACGGGTCATGACGATCGCACGCTCCGGTCACGTGATGACCATGAACTGGTCGCGATGGCAAAGGCATGGCAACGCAAGAAGGCCAGCGCTGGCTTTGCGGGACTGTCGTTGCCGCGAGATCTCGGCGGCGGCGGCCTTGGACCGATCGAGGAAGTGATTTACCGCCAGGAAGAGAGCAAGTTCCGCGTGCCGTTTGGCGTTTACGAAATCGGACTTGGCATGTGCGTTCCGACACTCGTTGCGATCGGATCGGAGGCGGTCAGGACACGCCATGTACCGCCTGCAATCAGAGGTGAGGAGATCTGGTGCCAGCTGTTCTCCGAACCCGATGCAGGCTCGGATCTCGCCAATCTCAGGACGCATGCACGCGCCTGCGGCGATAGCTGGGTCGTGAATGGCCAAAAGGTTTGGACAACCGGCGCGCAGTTTTCCGATTTTGGACTGCTTCTGGCGCGCACCGATACACAAGCCACCAAACACGCCGGCCTGACGATGTTCATGGTCGACATGAAGGCGCCGGGCGTCGAGGTACGGCCGATCAGGCAGATGACCGGTGAGACCGACTTCAACGAGGTCTTCTTCAGCGATGTGCGAATACCCGACAGTTACAGGTTGGGCAGCCCCGGAAGCGGCTGGAAGTCGGCCATCACCACGCTGATGTTCGAGCGGCTGAATGTCGGCGCCGATATCGGCCTCATCGATTGGCAGGCGCCGCTCGAGATTGCACGAAACGCCGGACAGCTCTCTGATGCTCGCGTTCGGGACAACATTGCTGCGTGGTACTTGAACAGTCGCGGCCTGACGTTGCTGACCTATCGCACGCTCACAGCACTGGGCCAAGGCCGGATGCCTGGACCGGAGCAGTCGCTGTCGAAGCTCGTCGCTGCCCGGCAGGCGCAGGAGATTGCCGACCTTTGCCTTGACCTCGCTGCGGAGAAAGGCGCGCTGAAGTCCTCGGAACTTGGCGACACGTGGAAAGGTGTCGAGCGGGCGTGGGCCTGGGGCGCGGCCATGCGGATCGCAGGCGGCACAGATGAAATTCTTCGCAACATCATAGCCGAGCGCGTGCTGAACCTGCCGCCCGAGCCTCGCGACGACAAAGGCGGCTCCCCAAAGACGGGCTAGACAAAGATGTCCGCGTGGTAACGCGGCCAGCCAAGCGCGGCAACACACAAGGCATCTAGGATGTCGCCATCCGCCACGATGCGTTGTCGCATCAGTTGATCGCCGGTCTTTCGTAAAGCCGTTCGAAGACAGTCCGGGATGCTGCCGTCGTAGTCAAAGCTGTCAGCACCGGCAGTGATCGAACCGGCCACGGGCGTCAGCATTTCAGTGTCGATGCCATAGTATCGCAGACTGAACCCTACCGCGGCAGCACCATACCTGCGCTCCAACTCGACGATTTCCGTTCGCGCGGCATCGAGCAGTGCAACAGCCGAACTGCGGCCGGACGAAACAAAGCTGGTCAGGCCAGCCGACTTTGCCCGTGCAATGGCATCGGCGACAGTTTCATCAGGCGCATTCACGGCCCGAACAATTTCGACCGCCCGGCTCCTGGCCATCAGGCCAGGCTGAAAAAAGGCAACGTCCTCACCGCTTCCTAGGCTGCCATCACGGCCGTCGCGCATGTTGATTGGCCCCGACGCCTTGGAGCCAACGAGCACCGACCACGGCCCCCTTGCCCCCCTGCGCTCGGCAAAAAACAGCCTGCGGAGGGCCCGTGACTGCCCTGAATTTCACAGCAGTTCGAACAACTCGCCCTCACGCTGCAAAGCAGGTACACGCGGCAGATAGAAACAGCACTCGATCACGTCACGAGCAGCGC
>DAISVV010000120.1:0-9797 GCA_036840015.1 Micropepsaceae bacterium | reverse complement strand
GCGCGGACCATCACCGGCTCAAGCGCGGGGTCAATGTGATGGGCCTGCTGGCGCAGGAGTGCCAGCAAGGCCCGCTCGTTCTCGTCGATCGCCCCATCGCGCAGGATGCGCTCGGCAAGCCACTGGGCTTCGGCGGCATCGACCTGCTCACGCTGCAGCCGTTGCTCCGTCTCAGCCTTCAGGGCCTCGGCTTCCGCCCGTGCCTGTTCAGCGCCCGTGGGGTCCAGGTCGTTCCAGACCTCCATGAAGGGGATATTGCCCGACCGGAGCGCCTTTGCGGTGCTCTCCAGCAGCGACCCGATCGAGCCGCGCTCATCGAGCCACTTCTCGCGCGCCGTCGCAGTCTCGATGCTGGGCATGACAGGATCGTTCAGGGGATTGAGAAGGTGATTGGCGATGGAAAGGCAGAAGAATTCCTGCCAGGAGGGATCATTCTGGCTCGTTCGCGTCGTCTCATTGAGGTCGAAGAGCACCTCGGCCTCGCGTCGCGACACCAGCAAGCTGCGCTCGCCTGAAGGCGCATGCAGCGCCTTGCGCAGGATGACCACGTCAGCCGCCGAGACATTCGCCGACGGCCGGTTGGCACCAGGTCTCGTGTCATTCGAAAGCAGCACCTGCTGGCGCACGGCCTCAAGCACGAGAAGTGACAATTCATCGGGAACACTGTGCGCATAATGCACGATGTTCAGCAGCAGCTCGAGCTCGGTGCGGCTCGAGACATGGGCGTCCTGCATCACGTTATCGATGAGATAACGCGCCTGCGCCTCGCTGACATGGCCGCGCGGCTCCACCTGCCAGACGAAATAGTCGGTCAGCACCTCGACATAGAGGGCAGCGAAAGCAGGATGCTTTTCGGTGCAAGCCCGGTCAAGCCGGAAGAGGACTTCAGCATCCCCCTGCCCCACCTTGTCCTTGGCATAGATCAACTGCCGCAACCGCAGCGCATGCTGGGAATCGATTTGTCCGCGCGCACGCAGGTTCCGGTCCAGTTCTTCGATTTGCAGCGGTTGTGCCACCTGAGCCCCCAGCATTTTCAGCAAAGCCCAATTATCAGGCAGGAGTGATGAACAAACCGCATATGAAACCCCTGCGTCGCCTGTGCTTACCGGACGGCAAAGTCTTGGGATAACTACGGTCAGGCCTTGCAATAGGGAGAATTCGTTCCTAACTGAACCTTAATCCTACCGATCCAGGCCTCCATGACAAACCCACCCGACACCTCAGGTCGCGCAGCCGTCTGGCTTGTCGACGACCAGCCGTTCCGGCGAGCCGGCCTGAAGGCGCACCTCGCGACTGCCGGCTTCACGATCGTTGCCGAAGGGTCTTCGGTGACCGAATTGTTGCAGGCAACAGATCCGCGGGACACGCCCCGCCTTCTCGTGATGGACGGCGAACAGGGAACCCACGCGATCACCGTCGCACGAACCAGTCATCCTGACCTGCGGGTGATGATTCTCGGAGACGCCGCCGACCCCGCGACGATGGCAGAGGCCTTCGCCGTCGGCGCACATGGCTACGTACTCAAGCGCATCACGCCCGACGCACTTGTCGAGTCGTTGCGCCTCCTCCTGGCTGGTGAGAAGGTCTTCCCGTCGGAGGTGTCTGACCTGCTCATCCGGCTGCCGACCACACGCGCGCAGGCCGCACAGCGGACCTCAGAGCGCGAGTCGATGCTCTCTCCCCAGGAAATGGAAATCACCCGCCACCTGGCCGACGGCACGCCCAACAAGATCATCGCCCAGGCCCTCGACATCACAGAGGCAACCGTCAAGGCGCACGTGAAGACGCTGATGCGCAAGATCGGCGTATCCAACCGCACGCAGGCCGCGATCTGGGCGCATACAAACGGCGTGGCATCGGCCGCGGCAAACCGCAACCACGGGCTGGGCGTGAAGTGACCACCCGGCAAGCCTGAAGACAGGCCGGCATCACGGTGATACACAGGCGCATCGCCTCGCCTCCCCGGAATCTGCCGGGTGGCAATCACGCTGCGTCAGATCAATGATCATCATCACCACCCAGTGTTTCCCGCCAAAGCTGGGCGGCATCGAAAACCTGATGGGAGGCCTGGCACAGAGCCTGGCTTCCGCAGGCAGGCAGGTGAAGGTCTTCGCTGACGCAAGCCGCGACCCCGGCCACTTCCCGGCCTTCACGGTCACGCGCTATGGCGGCTTCAAGCCGCTGCGCCGGTTCCTGAAGGCTCGGGATGTCACGCGGGCCTGCAGGTCCCACGGCGTGGAGGGACTGTTTGCCGACTCATGGAAGAGCATCGAACGCCTGGGCAAGGTCCCGGTCCCCGTATCGGTACTCGCCCACGGCATGGAATTCCCCGCATCCCCGACACCGTCCAAGGCAAGGCGCATCAGGGCGGCACTGGCACGGGCGGGGTGTGTCATTGCCAATTCGTCTTACACCGCCTCGCTGGTCGCGCCTTATCTCGACCAGGCGCGGACAAGACTTGTCGTGATCAACCCGCCCATCGGGCCACAGCCCGAACCACCCGCCGATGAGCGCAACGCACTCGAGGCCATCATCAACGGGCGCAGCCCCGTCATTGCTTCCCTGTCCCGCCTCGAACCCCGGAAGGGCATCGACAGTGTCATAGATGCGCTGCCAGCTCTCATCGCCCGACATCCCTCGCTGGTCTATCTCGTCGCCGGCGGAGGCGACGACCGGCAACGCCTCGAGGAATTGGCTCGCGAACGGGGCGTGAGCCCCGCCGTCACATTCCTCGGCGCCGTGAATGCAGACCGCAAGGCTGCGCTCTACAGCGTGGCCAATGTGTTCGCCATGCCCACAAGGCGCGAAGGCAACTCGGTCGAGGGCTTTGGCATCGTCTATCTTGAGGCGGGCTGGTACGGCCTCCCCGCGCTTGCCACCCGCGACGGTGGCGCCGTCGATGCGGTAAGGGAGGCTGACACCGGACTGCTCTGCCTGCCGCGCGACGCGAATGACGTCGCCGAAAAACTCGAGCGCCTCATCGTCGACGCCAGGGGCGAGCGGCGCATGGCCGAAGCCGCACGCAAGCGCGCGCGCGGCGAGGCGCAGTGGAGCATCCAGGTCCTCGAATACCTCAAGACACTCGCAAGGGCCTGAAGCAAGGGGCCGTGCCATGCGGAGATGCCGTGCCCCTGCGGATTGACAGGTTCGAACGCCGATATGTACTTTCGGTGCCACAATGTTCCTGAAATTGGCGGTTCTTTCGGAGGGGGCGGACATGGCAGGCATCGCCGCGCGCACATCGTCCCCGGGCCGGGGCCACCCCGTTGCGACCCCGATTTCATCTCGCCCGAGGCAATCCGCGCAGCGCGGCGCCCACGAATGAAAGAATACTCAGCGTTCCGTTTGCTGCGGGAAGGACTGCGCGGCCACGCGGGGTGGAAACCCGCATGGCGTTCACCCGCACCCAAGGCGAAATATGACGTGGTCATCGTCGGCGGCGGCGGACACGGCCTCGCCACGGCCTATTACCTGGCCCGTAACCACGGCGTAACCCGCGTCGCGGTCCTCGAGCGCGGATGGATCGGGGGCGGCAACACCGGCCGCAACACAACCGTGATCCGCTCCAACTACTACTACCCGCAAAGCATCGCGTTGTTCGAACTGTCGCTAAGGCTCTACGAAGACCTGTCGCGCGACCTGAATTACAACGTCATGTTCAGCCAGCGCGGCATGTTCGTATGCGCCCACAGCCGCCACCAGATGGAAGCCATCACGCGCTGGGTAGGCGCCCTTCAGGCGCAGGGCGTCGACACTGAGATGGTCGACCGCGCCGAGATCGAGCAGCGCGTGCCCTCGTTCCACACCCGCCACCCCCGCTACCCCACGCTCGGCGGCTTCAAGCAGGAACGCGCCGGCACCGCGCGCCACGATGCCGTGGCCTGGGGTTATGCGCGCGCCGCCGACAGGCTGGGCGTCGACATCATCCAGAACTGCGAGGTCACCGGCTTCCGCAGGAACAGCTCTGGCCGGGTCGTCGGTGTCGACACCGCGCAGGGCGCCATTTCAGCCGACGCCGTGGTCCTGTCTGTCGCCGGAAACTCGACCGCCCTCTGCCACGAGGCAGGCTTCCGCCTCCCCGTATCGAGTTACGCGCTCCAGGCCTTTGTGACCGAACCGCTGAAGCCCGTTCTCGACGTCGTCTCGTGGTCGCTTGTTTCCGGCGTCTATGTCAGCCAGTCCGACCGCGGTGGCCTCGTCTTCGGCGGCGGCCTCGACCTCTACAATTCATATGCCCAGCGCGGCAACACGCCGGTAGCGATGAAGGTCATCGGCGGGCTCGCCGAATTCTGGCCCTCGTTTGCCAACGCACGCATCCTGCGCCAATGGGCGGGCACAGTCGATGTTGTGCAGGACTCAAGCCCCATCCTCGGTGAGACGCCCATGCCAGGCCTCTATATCAACTGTGGCTGGGGCACCGGCGGCTTCAAGGCGATACCGGCCGGTGGCTGGCTGTTGGCGCACCACGTAGCGACCGGCAAGCCCCATGACATCGCACAACCCTTCGGCTACCGGCGCTTCGAAACCGGCGCACTGGTCGATGAAGCCGCCGGCGCCGGCATCGAGCACTGACGGGGACATGACACGATGCTGCTGATCCCCTGCCCCTTCTGCGGTCCGCGCGCCGAGCCCGAATTCCGGTGCGCAGGCGAAAGCCACATCGCCCGCCCACCCCTGTCATGCACCGACGCCGAGTGGGCGAACTACCTCTACATGCGCCAGAACCCGAAGGGCATCCATTACGAGCGATGGCTGCACGTCACCTGTGGCCTCTGGTTCAACGTGGCGCGCAGCACGGTTTCGCACGAGATCAGGGCCGTCTACGCCATCGATGCGCCAAAGCCGGAGCAAGCCTGATGGCACAGGCAAGGCGCCTTGCATCCCCCGGACGTATCGACCGCACGCGGCCGATCACCTTTTCCTTCAATGGCAGGCTCTACGAGGGTTGTGCTGGAGATACGCTGGCCTCCGCCCTCCTCGCAAACGGCGTGGGCCTCGTGGCGCGCTCATTCAAGTATCACCGCCCGCGGGGCATCGTCGGCGCCGGACTCGACGAGCCCAACGCGATCGTCGATGTGATCGTGGGCGGCATCCGCCTGCCCAACCTGCTGGCAACCGAGATCGAGCTGACCGAGGGCCTTGAAGCCTTCTCCGTGAATGCCTGGCCCTCCCTGTCATTCGACATCGGCAGCATCAACAACCTGCTCGGATCGTTCCTGCCGGCGGGCTTCTATTACAAGACTTTCTTCCTCCCGCACTGGCACTTCTATGAATGGGCCATCCGGCGTGCAGCCGGTCTGGGCCGGCTTTCTCCCGGCCACGCAACGCCGCGCGTCGATCACTGTCATGCGCATTGCGATGTGCTCGTGGTTGGTGGCGGACCCGCCGGCATCGCGGCCGCCACCACCGCCGCCGCTCAGGGCGGGCGCGTCATGCTGGTCGAACGCGACCATGAACCGGGTGGCTCGGCCCTCTGGCGCACGGGTGCCGCCAGCATCGAGGCCAGTCTTTTGAAACTGCGCAACGCTTCAAATGTGACGATCCTCACCCGCACCGTGGCGGCCGCCTTCCACGATCACAACATGCTGATGCTGGTCGAGCGCGATCCCGCCACGATGCACCAGCGCGTCTGGCACGTCCGCGCGGGCGAGGTCATCCTTGCAACCGGTGCCCTCGAGCGACCGCTGGTCTTTCCGGGAAACGACCGGCCGGGCATCATGCTGGCCTCGGCCGTCGAGCAATATGTCAACCGCTATGCCATCAAGCCCGGCACGCGCGCGCTCGTCGTGACCAACAACGACAGTACCCTCGCCGTGGCTGAAACCCTCGCCAGCGCGGGCATAACCGTAGAAGCGATTGTCGATACAAGGCCTGCACCAACTGTCGCGCGCGACAGCCCTCCGGTGATCAGCGGCAGCATCACGCAAACCCGCGGCGCCCATGGCGTGACGGGAGCGCGGATCCGCAAGAGCGACGGCGAGGAACGCGATATCGCCTGCGACCTGATTGCCATGTCGGGCGGCTGGACGCCCACCATCCAGCTTTTCGTGCAATCCGGCGGCAAGTCCCGCTTTGATCCTGAGACAAGCGCCTTTGTGCCCGACGCATCCATGACATCCGTCCGGGTGGTCGGTAGCGCCAGCGGAGAAGGCCTGCCCGAAGCACCAAAGGCCACGCGCCTTCCAGGACGCCAGAAGGCCTTTGTCGACTTCCAGGCCGACGCGACGATCGACGACCTCGACCTGGCCGCCCGCGAGAACTTCGTGTCGGTCGAGCACGCAAAGCGCTACACGACGCAGGGCATGTCGACCGACCAGGGCAGGACCAGCAACGCAAACGCAGTCGCGCTCCTTGCCGCCGCCACTGCACGCGCGCCCGGGTCCGTGGGCACCACGCGCCACCGCCCCCCTTTCACGCCCGTGAGCGTGGGCGCCTTCGCCGGCCACCGGCGCAACCTTCTCTATCGCCCGCAGCGACGCACGCCGATCCATGGCTGGCACGCATCCATGGGCGCGACATTCGAGGAATTCGGCGAATGGCTGCGGCCCGCATTCTACGGACCCGACCGCGAGGCCGCCTTGCAGCGCGAGACTCTGGCTGTGCGAAACGCCCTCGGCATGTTTGACAACACGCCACTCGGCAAGATCGAAGTCGTCGGCCCCGATGCCGCCCGCTTCCTGGACTTCATCTACGCCAACACCATGTCCTCGCTGAAGCCGGGCCACTGCCGTTATGGCCTGATGCTGAACGAGCAGGGCGTGATCATCGACGACGGCGTGGCAGCACGCCTCGCCGACGATCATTTCTGGGTCGGCACGACCAGCGCCGGCGCCTCCCGTATCGCCGCCATGCTCGATGAATGGCTGCAATGCGAGTTCCTGAACCATCGCGTGATCGTGGCGCCGGTCACGGCCAACTGGGCCGTCCCGACAATCACGGGGCCGCGCGCGCGCGACGTGCTCGCCGCCCTGAAACCCGATTTCGACATCTCGGCAGCCGCATTTCCGCACATGACTTTCCGCGAGGGAAAGGTAGCTGGCATTCCGGTCCGTGTGTTCCGCGTGAGCTTCACCGGCGAGATTTCCTACGAGCTCTGCGCACCGGCCGACCGCGGCGCCGAGCTGTGGCAGGCCCTCGCCGACGCGGGCGCGGGCGCAGGCGGACTGCCGGTAGGCGTGGATGCATGGATGGTGCTGCGCACAGAGAAGGGCTACGTGCACATCGGCACCGACACGGATGGCACCACGACACCCGATGACATCGGCTGGAGCCACATCCACAGGCGGCAGGGCGACTTCGTCGGACGGCGCAGCCTGTTGCGGCCCGCAAACAGGGCAAATGATCGCTACCAGCTCGTCGGCCTCGCCATCGAAGGCAGCCTCGCCATGCCGGCGGTCGGCGCACACCTGAAGTCCGCCGTGGCACCAAGCGAAGGCTATGTCACCTCCGCCGCCTTCAGCCACGCCCTCGGCCGTCCGGTGGCGATGGGGATGGTCAGGGCGGGATCACAACGAATGGGCGAGACATTCACGCTCTCCCAATCGGCCGGCCGCGTGCGCATCGTCGAGCGCACAGCCTATGACCCGGCAGGAGAACGCCTCCATGCATGACCAGGACGCCATCATTCGCCCGCTTGACTTGCCCAGCCTCACGGCGCTGCGCCTGTACAAGCCATCCCCGGATCACGTCCGGCAGGCATCTCGCGCCCTCGGCTTTGAACTGGCCGGGCCTCCCAACACCTTCACCGCCGGCCCTGCCAGGACAGCGAGGCTTGCACCCGCCGAATGGCTCGTGACGCAAGGCCCCCCGATGCCCGAGGTCGCCGCGAGGCTTGCCGGCATCCTGCACCACGCCAGCGACATCCGCCCCGGCAAGCTCGGATGGATCCTGTCAGGTTCCCGCGCGGCCGACATTCTCGCCCGCGACTGCACGCTTGACCTTCATCCGCAGGCCTTCCCGCCAGGCAGCGTGACCTGCACCCTGGTTGCGCAGGTACCTGTCATCCTCGAGCGCATCGACAACACAAGCTTCAGCCTCATCGCCGACAGGTCCCTCGAGGACTACCTCAAGGCCTGGTTTGCCGACGGCCTCGAAGCGTGGTGAGCCCCGCCAGGGCAACCGCGGGGGCACGAGCGCACCAACGCCCGCGACAATCGCCTAACTATTTGAAAAGATTGGTGGGTGATGCAGGAATCGAACCTGCGACCCGCTGATTAAGAGTCAGCTGCTCTACCATCTGAGCTAATCACCCGCCGCACCGACCGGAAAACCGGGCCGCGCCGCGACAAGGGAGGGATCCCTTGCGCGAAAGAGGCGTGCGTATACCAAGCACGCCCCCGCCTGTCCAGAAAAGCCTCGCATGAATCCGGCGGAAAGAATGGCGCAAATCCGCGCGGGCAAGGTCAGCCGCCCTTGGATTTCTCAGCCCCCATGCGCTGCGCATAGCCCCCGGCCACCAGCTGGGCCATCAGGTCGAACAGCCCCTCCGGATTTTGCCGCCGCAACCGCACGAGCTCCTCCTCCATCCCCGCGGCAAACACGAGCTCGCGCGTGCCGGCCCGAAGGCCATCGATGATACGCGCGGCAAGCGCTTCGGGCGGCGGACCGTTGTCGATGGCCTCGTCGCTGGCGCCGCGGGCCTCGCCGGTAGCGCCAAGCGCATTGCGGGAAACATTCGTCCGCACCGATCCCGGCGCGACCACCATCACCCGGATGCCCTGGTGCGCGGTCTCCGCCCTGAGGCTGTCATGATAGCCGACAAGGCCATGCTTGGCCGCGCAATAGGCCGTTCGCAGGGGAACACCGATCAGCCCCGCCACGCTCGAGATCGCGACAATGTCACCGCCACCGGCTTGCACCATCCGCGGGAGCAAGGCCTGCGTCAGCGCGATCGGCGCGAGGAGATCGACGGCGATGATCTTCTGGTAGACATCGAACAATGTCTCCACGGCAAGCGAGCGCTGCGAGATGCCGGCATTGTTGACGAGCCCGTCGATGCGCCCGCCCTTCGCGGCAGCAGCGCCCCACGCACGTTCAACCATGGACGGGATCGCGGCATAGTCCGTCGCCTCGAACGGTACCACCACGGGTTCACGCCCGCACTGCGCGGCCACGGCGTTGAGCGCCTCGACATTGCGGCCTGACAGGATGACCCGGGCACCCTGCTGCGACAGCGCCACCGCGACAGCCGCACCGATACCCGAAGATGCACCCGTAACCCACCAATGCTTGTTCTCGAACATCGGTCTCATCCCTCCAAAGAAGCGGGGGAGACACTTGCAGGACGCAACCGCGCTGTCCATAGGGCTCAGGCGCCGCGGGGTATCTCCACGTGGCGATGGACCTGCACCGACAGCAGCAGGCCAAATCCGACAAGAACCGTCATCAGCGCCGTACCACCATACGAAACAAGAGGCAGCGGAATGCCGACAACCGGAATGAGCCCCATCGACATCGACGTGTTGATCAGGATGTAGAGCAGGAAGTTCAGGCAGACCCCCATGGCAACGAGGCGTGCGAACTGGCTGCGCGCCTGCAACCCGATACGCACCCCCTGCGCCAGGAGCGCGAGATAGAGGCTCATGAGAACGAGAAGCCCCACAAGCCCGAACTCCTCGCCAAGCACCGTGAAGATGAAGTCGGTCTGCTTCTCGGGCAGGAAGTTCAGCCGGCTTTGCGTGCCTTGCCCGAACCCCTTGCCGAACAGCCGAGCCGCGCCGAGCGACGAATTCGAATCAGAGATGAGTACGCCGGCCCCACGGGGAACAGAGAAAGTCACGAGTCATGACAGCAACCGC
>DAISVV010000119.1:0-9810 GCA_036840015.1 Micropepsaceae bacterium | reverse complement strand
CGACGCCCACAGGCGCGTAGACGATACCGGTCGGGCCCCGCACGTGCTCGAACTCGAACTCCTTCAGCACCTTCATGGTCTGCATGAGGTGGGCAACGCCGGTCGCCGCCTGTGCTGCCTTCGAAAGGCCCAGGGGGGCGCCCATCTCGAGCGAGATCGTCTCGACGAACTCGGCGTAGCGGCGCTGGTAGACCTCGAGGATCTTCTGCAACAGGGCGAGGCGCTCGTCGCGGGTCGTCAGCGAGAATGTGTCAAAGGCCCTGCGGGCGGCAGCGACGGCCTTGTCGACGTCGCCCTTCGAGCCCAGGCTGATGCGGCCGACGGGTTCCTCGTTCGCCGGGTTGATGACGTCAAGGGTGCGCGGGGTGACCGGGTCGACCCACTTGCCGTCGATATAGAACTGAAGGCGCTGCTTCATGGCTTGTTCCTTGTCGAGGTTGAAGATTGCGGTGGCCAGACCGGCCTGCGCCGGGGGGCCTGACGGGCCGCAATATAGACGCCGGGGCACGCGGTTCACCATCGAAATGCGACGGCGCAAAGCCCCTTGCCGGGGAGGGCCGGAAGGCGGCCAGCCCTGCCCTTCCCCAAGGGCACGAGGCCGGGTTAAGCAGAAATGCACCCCGCGCGGAAGTTGATGCAGGAATCGCATACCATCTGCGGTGGGAAGCGTTTATCCTTGCCGCCATCCTGAAAATCCTGCGCGACTGACGACATGATCCTGCTTATCGATAACTACGACAGTTTTACCTGGAACCTCGTGCATTACCTCGGGCAGTTGGGGGCGGAGGTCGTTGTCGTGCGCAATGACGAACTGACCGTCGAGGAGGTCGAGACGCGGGCACCGCGGGCGGTGGTTCTGTCGCCCGGCCCCTGCGATCCCGACAAGGCGGGCATCTGCCTGGAGCTTGTCACCCGGCTCGGTTCGCGGCTGCCGATCCTGGGCGTATGCCTTGGCCACCAGACGATCGGCCAGGTCTATGGCGGCCACGTCGTGCGGGCGTCGGCGCCGATGCATGGCAAGGTCAGCGTGATCCGCAACACCGGTGCCAGCGTGTTCAAGGGACTGCCCGAGCGCTTCGAGGCGACGCGCTATCACTCGCTCGTGGTTGACCGCGCGACGTTGCCCAGCGTCCTCACCGTCACGGCTGAGACCGACGACGGCACCATCATGGGGCTTTGCCACCGTACCTATCCGGTCCACGGGGTGCAGTTCCATCCCGAGAGCATCGCGACCCAGAACGGTCATGCGCTGCTGCGCAACTTCCTCGAGATTGCCCGCGCAGCATGAGCAGCGATGCGTTCAGGCCCCTGCTTGCCAAGGTTGCGTCCGGCACCGCACTGACGGGTGCGGAGGCGTCGACTGCCTTTGGCATCATCCTGCGCGGCGAGGCCAGCGAAGTGCAGGTCGCCTCGTTCGTGTCGTTCCTTCACCTGCGCGGGGAAACGCCTGAGGAGATTGCAGCAGCGGCCCAGGTGCTGCGTGACAACATGGTGCGCGTGGACGCCCCCGCTGGCGCGATCGACATGGTGGGAACGGGTGGCGATGGCGTCGGGACCCTGAATATCTCGACGGCAGCTGCGATCGTGGTTGCGGCCTGTGGCGTAAAGGTGGCCAAGCACGGTAACCGCGCGCTTTCGTCGAAAAGCGGCGCGGCCGATGTGCTTGCAGCGCTGGGCGTTCGCCTGTCCCTGCCCCCGGGGCAGATCAGCCGCTGCATCGCGCAGGCCGGCATCGGGTTCATGTTTGCCCCGGACCATCATGCGGCGCTGGCACATGTGGGACCCGTGCGGCGGCAACTTGGGTTCCGCACCGTGTTCAACCTGCTGGGGCCCTTGTGCAATCCGGCCAGCGTGGACCGGCAGCTGGCGGGCGTCTTTGCCGAGCGCTGGCTTGTGCCTTATGCCGAGGTCCTGCGCCTTCTGGGATCGAGGCGGGCCTGGGTCGTGCACGGCGAGGACGGGCTTGACGAGATTTCCATTTCTGGTCCCACGCAGGTGGCCGAGCTGAACGCTGGCAGCATCAGGCGCATGGTGGTCACGCCGGAAGACGCAGGTCTCAGGCGCCATGCGCTTGGCGAAATCCTGGGTGGCGACGCACAGGCCAATGCTGCTGCCATGCGGCGCCTTCTTGACGGTGCGACCGGAGCCTATCACGACATCGTCTGCCTGAACGCTGCAGCCGGGCTTGTCGTGGCTGAAGCCGTTCCGGACCTGCGCGCCGGTGTCGTTCGCGCGGCAGAGGCTATTGCCAGTGGGGCTGCGCGGGGCGTTCTCGACACTCTGGTGAAGTCGAGCATGCCGGAGAATGTGCTGGCCACGATTGCGGTCTACAAGGCCGACGAGATCCGCTCAGCGCGGGCGCGGGTGGGCGATGCCGAGATCGCCGAACGGGCACGCAAGGCGCCGCCGGTTCGTCCCTTCAAGGCGTCGCTGCTGAAGGCCATTGCTGCAGGCACGCCTGCCCTCATCGCCGAGATCAAGAAGGCGAGCCCTTCGAAAGGTCTCATCCGCCCGGATTTCGATCCTCCAGCGCTTGCAAAGGCCTATGAGCAGGGTGGCGCCGCCTGCCTTTCGGTGCTGACGGACCGGCCCTCGTTCCAGGGTGATGATGCCTATCTGATTGCGGCACGGGCGGCGACGCAGTTGCCCGTCCTGCGGAAGGATTTCCTGTTCGAGCCCTATCAGGTCGTCGAGGCCCGCGCGCTGGGGGCTGACTGCATCCTGATCATCATGGCTGCGGTGACCGATGAACAGGCGCGCGCGCTGCAGGCGGCGGCGCGCGACTGGGGCATGGATGCCCTTTTCGAGGTTCACAATGACGAGGAGATGTCGCGCGCGCTGGCGCTTGATCCTCAAATGGTGGGCATCAACAACCGTGACCTCATGAAGTTCGTCACCGACCTCGGCACAACAGAACGCCTGGCGCCGCGGGTTCCTGCCGGCAAGCTTGTCGTGTCGGAGAGCGGCATCAATACCCATGCGGACCTGTTGCGGCTGGCCGGCGTGGGCGTGAAGGCTTTCCTGGTCGGCGAAAGCCTGATGCGGCAGGCCGATGTCGCGGCGGCGACGCGACGGCTTCTCCAGGGGGGATCATGAGCAAGCTCACGCATATCAACGACAAGGGCCAGGCCCACATGGTGGACGTCTCGGGCAAGGCGCCGACCGAACGCACTGCCATGGCCGAGGCGATCGTGCGCATGCGCCCGGAGACGCTGGCGATGGTGCTCGAGGGCTCGGTTGCGAAGGGCGACGTTCTTGCGGTCGCGCGGGTTGCTGGAATCATGGCGGCAAAGAAGACCGCGGAATTGATCCCGCTGTGCCACCCGCTGCCGATTTCCGGCGTCACCGTGCTGTGCGAACCGGACGAGGCCGAAAGCATCATCCGCGTGCTGGCGACGGTGCGCGTTACCGGCAGCACTGGTGTCGAGATGGAGGCGCTGACGGCGGCGAGCATCGCGGCGCTGACCATCTATGACATGCTCAAGGCGGTCGAGCGTGGCATTTCGATCGACGCCGTGCGGCTCATGGCCAAGGACGGTGGCAAGTCGGGCAGCTACCGGGCCGAGGAGCCTGCACAGGCGCCGGCGCGCCATGCAGCGCTGCGGCGGGCAAGCGCCGTACAGGTCAAGGCGCGCCGCGCGCGGGCAAGCGTCACCGTGAAGGAAATCATGCCGGAAGCCCCGCAGCGCAAGAATGTCGCCGATGCGGCTGGCAAGCGGGATGCGATGCGCCGCTTCATGCAGGCGCGCGGCCTGACGGCCCATGCGTGGGCGCGGGACGCCGGCATGGCCGTCGGCGTGCTCTATTCATTCCTGCATGGCCGCTCTCATGCGCTTTCGAAAGCCGAAGAACAGAAGCTTGCGTTGGCTGCGGGGGTCGATCCTGAAGACCTCTACAGGGGCTGAGGACCGCCATGATTCCCGTCGCTGAAGCCCAGGCGCGTGTGTTGCAGGGGATCTTGCGGCTGGAAACCGAGAGCGTGGCGCTCGAGTCCTGCCATGGCAGGGTGCTTGCCGAACCCCTTGCCGCACGCGTGACCCACCCGCCCGCTGATGTCAGCGCGATGGACGGCTATGCCGTTCGCCAGTCCGATCTGCAGCGTTTCCGCGTGATCGGGGAATCGGCGGCGGGCGCAGGTTTCCATTCGCCCTGTGGCGAGGGCGAGGCCGTCCGCATCTTCACCGGAGCACCGGTGCCGCCAGCGGCGGACAGCATCATCCTCCAGGAGAACGTGACCCGCAAAGGCAACGAGATCCTGCTCAATGCCGGTGTTGCCTGCGTTCCGGGCAAGCATATCCGGCGCGCGGGCAATGATTTTAATGCCGGCGAGGTGCTGCTGCCTTCCGGCACGCGGCTGACGGCGCGCGAGGTCGCGCTGGCGGCGGCGATGAATCATGCCGTGTTGCCCTGCGTGCGCCGGCCGCGGATCGCCATCCTTGCGACGGGTGACGAACTCGTGTCTCCGGGTCAGGTGCCAGGCGCGGACCAGATCGTGAGTTCGTCGCCGGCAGGGCTTGGCGCCGAGATCGCTGCCTGGGGTGGAATGGCGGTCCAGCTTGGCATCGCGGCCGACCGACCCGAGGACATCCGCGGGCGCCTGGAGCGCGCCGAGGCGCCAGACCTCTTCGTCACGATCGGCGGGGCGTCGGTTGGCGACCGTGACCTTGTGCAGGCGGCGCTCGCGCCGGAGCTGAAGGTGGACTTCTGGAAGATCGCGATGCGTCCGGGCAAGCCGCTCATCAGCGGGACCTATCGGGGCGTTCCGCTGCTCGGGCTTCCGGGTAACCCGGTGTCGGCCTTTGTCTGTGCGCTGCTCTTCATCAAGCCCGTGATCCATCGGTTTACCGGGGCCACCGATGATCCGCTGCGCCTCGTCGTGGCTGAACTTGGCGCCGACATGGGGCCGAATGACCAGCGGCAGGACTATTGCCGGGCGCGGGTCGACATGTTTGAGGACGGACGGCTGCGCGCCACGCCCCTGCCCGTGCAGGATTCGGGCATGCTGAGGTTCCTTGCCGCCTCGCAGGGCCTGATCGTGCGCCCGCCGCACGATCAGGCGCGCGCGCGAGGCGAGGCCGTGAACGTCCTGCCGCTCGGCGATCCGGTTTTCGCGCCGAAATCCGCGACAAAGTAAAAATCCCGGCTCTCTGCCAAAATGTTCATTGACAATTTACGGAACGTGAGTAGAACAAACTGCGTCTGTTCTGACAATGTTCATGATTTGAGGTAAATCCCATGCTCACCCGGAAACAGTACGAGCTGCTGATGTTCATTCACGACAAGCTTCGTGAAACGGGCGTCGCGCCGTCGTTCGATGAGATGAAGGAAGCGCTGGACCTTCGGTCGAAGTCGGGCATCCACCGGCTGATCACTGCCCTTGAGGAGCGCGGGTTTCTGCGTCGCCTCGCCCACAGGGCGCGGGCCCTGGAGATCATCAAGTTGCCGGAAAATTCCAATGCACCGACCCAGCGGTCGAAGACCGTGGTCGCCAAGCGTCCGCAACTTGGCCTGGTTGAGGCGGGCGGCAGCATCCGTTCGACCGCCAGCCGGGGCAGCGGTGGGCTTCGTCCGCTGGTCGAAGTTCCCGTGATGGGCCGCATCGCGGCGGGTACGCCGATCGAAGCATTGCAGAATGTCACCGACAGCCTGCCCGTAGCGCAGGCGCTGATCGCGTCGGGGGAACATTACGCGCTGGAGGTCAGCGGCGACTCGATGATCAACGCCGGGATCCTGAATGGCGACACCGTTGTGATCCAGAGGACCGAGGATGCGCACTCCGGCGATATCGTGGTTGCGCTGGTTGACAATCATGAGGCGACACTGAAGCGGCTGCGCAAGCGCGGCTCGCAGATTGCGCTTGAAGCGGCGAACCCGGCCTTCGAAACGCGGATCTTCAATTCGGATCGCGTAAAGGTTCAGGGCCGACTGGTCGGGCTGTTCCGGCGCTACTAAAGCCGCGACGCGATCAACGCGCCTCGGGGACCCACGGCCTTTTTCCCCTTACGTCAGAGGCTGACGTGATCTTCATGGCGTTGCCATTGAGGTGGATCGCGATGGCGCCCGCCCTTGACAGCGTGGTCTGATCGATCTGCGTCACGTTGCTGTTGCAGCGATCTGCGGCCTCTCCCGTGACGACCACGAGGCTTGCCTTCCTGCAGGCGACGCGTGTGGCGTCGGGTGCGGCGAGTGCGACCCAGGGTCCGGCGTCACCCAAACGCGCAAGGCACAGCCCGTTTCCGCATGCGAAGGCTGAGTTGCGCGATGCAAGGGCGCTGGAAAGGTCACGCGTATCGCCATCTGCCCGAAGCCACATCTCCGCGTCGAATCGGGCCTTGCGCGCCGAGGCGAAGCTCAGGCTTCCCGAAGCGTCGCGTACGGCCATGTTCCCGGCGCTGGCCGCAACAAGGATGTCCGGCCGGGGCGAGATCGCACCCGCGGCAAGGCCTGCCAGAACGGGCACGAGCCCCAGCCACCGCCACGATGCCCGACTGCCGGCCAGCCAGCAGAGACCGAGCGACATGGCGAGCAGCGCCTCGATCGGAAATGAGGGGACACCTATGGACGCGAGCGGCCAGGAGGCAACCCAATGCGCCACGTCGAGCATGGCGATGAGGCCCGCATCCATCGCCCACAGGGGCAGGCCCTCGAGGCCGAGGGGCATCAGCAGCAGGGCCAGAACGCCCGACGGCATGATGACAAGGCTGACCAGCGGCATCACGAGGACATTCGCGACAACGCCGAACAGCGAAAGGCGATTGAAGTGGAAGGCGGCAAAGGGCGCAGTTGCGAGCCCTGCGACCACGCTGGTGGCGGCGGTACCCAGCACGGCCGCACCCGCACGGCGCAGCCAGGTGTCCTCTCGCCAGTAGTTCAGGCGCATGCGGCTCCACCATTCATAGGCTGCCACCAGCATCATCACGGCACAGAACGACATCTGGAAGCTGGGATCGACCCAGGCTTCGGGTGCCAGCACAAGGATTGCTGTCGCGCCAAGGGCCACCGTCCTGAGGCTTATCGCATTCCGGTCGACCATCACCGCGAGGAAGGCGACGGCGACCGTGATGAAGGCGCGCTGGGTCGGGATCGAGGCGCCGCTCAGCAAAAGGTAAGCAAAGGAGGCCAGCAGCGCGGCAGCGGCTGCGTGCTTCTTGAGGTCGGGCGCATGCGCCGTGACGGGCCAGAGGCAGGCGGCATAGCGGATGGCCGCGAACACGCCAAAGCCCGCCAGCATCATGTGCAGGCCCGAGATGGACAGGAGATGCGAAAGGCTTGAGGCCTGCATGGCCTCGTTGTCTTCCTCGGCGATGCCACTGCGCTCGCCGGTCAGGAAGGCCGCAGCGATGGGCCCTGCCCTTTCCGATGTGGCCGCGAGGATCCGTCCCGTGATCCTGTCGCGCGCCATGCGCAGCACGTCGGCAATGTGCTCCACGCGGGAGGGCGGCCGAGGCGGTTCGATCCGTTCGAGGTCCTGCAGCGTGAAGGCCAGCCCGCGCACGCCTTCAAACCAGAGCTTGCGACCGAAGTCGAAGCCTCCGGGAATGACCGGCCCAGGCAGGGGCTTGAGATCGGCGCGCGTACGCACCCAGTCACCAACCCGGATCGCGTGCTGGAGACGTGGCGTCGACAGGCGCAGGCGGAAGGTCCCCCGGCCATCGGGCGATGCGGCTTCCAGGAGCAGGCGCTGACCGCCCCGCCGTCCGGCCTCCATTGTGATGACACGGCCGACGAGGTCGACATTAGCCTGCAGGCGGGTCACCTGGGGGCTGTCTGCGACGGTCGTCCGCATGCTGGCGAGGGCAAAACCCGACGCAACGCAGGCCGTCACCCAGAACAGGACCTCGGCCTGCCATCGGGCCGCGCGGGCGACGCGCCACAGAACGATCGCCAGCGCGGCACATCCTGCCGCGGGAATCAGGGGTGGCTCTGTCGCCAGGTAGAAATAGCCACCGATGCCCACGCCCAGGAGGACCGGCAGCGCCAGGCTGCGGTTTTCGCGGTCTGCCGCGCTGCAGTCCCGCAGCCAGCGTGTCAGGGATGCCATATGCGACCAGAAGGCGCTGCGGCAGGCGGCGTGCCACTTTGGCAATTGGCCCATGGATTGGTAGACAGGGGGCTGGATCATGAACCTCGGGGCCGTGCGTCACGCCTTCCCGCCTGCCCGCCACGGGCAGGCCGAGACGCGCCCTCTAGGCTACAAACACGCCCGGCAAAACATGAAAATTGTAACGAGATTTGCACCGTCGCCGACTGGTTTCCTGCATATCGGCGGTGCGCGCACGGCGCTGTTCAACTGGCTCTATTCGCGCCGGCACGAGGGCGTGTTCCGGCTGCGCATCGAAGACACCGATCGGCAGCGTTCAACAAACGAGGCGATCGAGGCCATTCTCGACGGGCTCAAGTGGCTCGGCCTCGATTGGGACGACGAGGTCGTCTACCAGTTCTCGCGTGCCCAGCGGCATGCCGAGGTCGCGCACCAGCTGCTTGCCAAGGGGCATGCCTATCACTGCTATGCGACGCCGGAAGAGCTTGAGGAAATGCGCGAGAAGCAGCGCGCGGCCAACCTGCCCATCCGCTATGATGGCCGTTGGCGCGATGCGTCAGCGACGGACCGGCGCCCGAACGTTCCACCTGTCGTGCGCATCAAGGCACCGCGCAGCGGCGAGACCATCATCCGCGACAAGGTCCAGGGCGACGTCCGGTTCGGCAATGACGTGCTCGACGACTTCGTGCTGCTGCGGTCCGACGGGACACCGACCTACATGCTCTCTGTCGTCGTCGATGACTTTGACATGGGTGTTACACATATCATCCGGGGCGATGACCACCTGACCAATGCCGCGCGCCAGCGGCAGATCATCGATGCCATGGGCTGGCCCGAGCCGGTCTATGCACACCTGCCGCTGCTGCATGGCGAGGACGGGCAGAAGCTTTCCAAGCGCCACGGGGCCTTGGGCATCCATGAGTACCAGCACCTGGGCTACCTGCCGGAGGCCATGCGCAACTATCTGCTGCGGCTGGGCTGGAGCCATGGCGATGACGAGATCATCCCGACAGCCCAGGCAATCTCGTGGTTCAACCTCGAGAACATCGGGCGCAGTCCGTCGCGCGTCGACTTCAAGAAGCTCGAGAACCTGAATGGCCACTACATGCGGCTCGAGCGCGACGAGGTGCTGGCCGACGGCGTCGTGGCGCAGCTGGCACGCAGCGGTGTCACGGTATCGGCGCCGGAGCGCGCGCGGCTGCTGCTTGCCATGCCGGGGTTGAAGGAACGGGCCAAGACGCTGGTCGAGCTCGCGGCGAGCGCGTCCTACCTGTTTGCGCGCCGGCCGCTGGCGATCGATCCGGCGGCAGCCAAGATCCTCACGCCAGAGGCCCGCAAGGTGCTGGGCGGGCTGCATGACGCCCTGTCGTCGACGGCGTGGACGGTGGAGGCCCTGGAAGCTGCGACCAAGGCCTATGCCGAGAAGGCGGGGCTTAAGCTTGGGCTGGCGGCACAACCATTGCGCGCAGCGCTGACGGGAAAGTCTACTTCTCCGGGAATCTTCGATGTGCTTTTCGTGCTCGGACGCGATGAATCCCTCGGGCGCATTAAGGACCAGGTAACCGGTGATGGCCTGAATCCCCAGTGATGGAATGCTGAATGACACCTACCGCGTAAATCGGATTTAATATATTGCGATGCACAAATGTGACCAGCCGTCTGGTCCAGCGTCGTGGCCAAAGGAGACCGTCCATGTCGAAATCAACATCCGCCCCGAAAGCCGCCGGCAAGGCCAGCCTGACCATTGGTGGCAAGACGCTCGAGTTCCC
>DAISVV010000118.1:0-9892 GCA_036840015.1 Micropepsaceae bacterium | reverse complement strand
TGGCCTGCCTTGCCGGGCGATCCTGC
Organism: Micropepsaceae bacterium; assembly: GCA_036840015.1. GTDB lineage: Bacteria > Pseudomonadota > Alphaproteobacteria > Micropepsales > Micropepsaceae > SZUA-430. The sequence continues at coordinate 9,866 of DAISVV010000118.1, read as the reverse complement.
AGGCCTTGACCTTCACGCGAGGTCAGGCCTTGGGAACCAGCGCCCAGTAATCGAGTTCGAGGATCACGGACGGGTCAAAGCTACCATCCGGCGCCTTTTCAGGGAACGTGCTGCACTCCCGGTCCTTGGTTGCGACAGTGCGCAGGCGCAGCGCGCCCCAGCCCGGGCTTGAGGGCAGATCGGCCGTATCGAGGATCTCGCTCCAGGCATAGACCGTGTCACCACCGAAACAGGGCGACACGTGGCGACCTGCGTTGATCGCAGCCACGAACCATGCGTTCTCGAGGCCGTTGAAACTCATGGCGCGGGCGATCGATATCACGTGGCCGCCATAGACGATGCGTTTGCCGAAGCGGCCGGCGCGCTCGGCATGGGCGTTGAAGTGCACCCGCGCGTTGTTCTGGTAAAGGCGCGTGGCCATCATGTGCTCGGCCTCTTCCACCGTTACGCCATCGGCGTGGTTCAGGCGCTCGCCCTTGCGATAGTCGGCGAACCAGCGCCGGCCGCCGGACAGCTTCCTGAGATCGTCGTCGGGCGGGCGGGTGGCGGGCACCACGAGGCTTGCAGGCGCCACGACCTTTGGCAGGTCGGGGATGCTGGCTGCGGGCACGTCTGCCGAAGCGTCGCGCTTGCGGACCATAACCCAGCGGGCATAGGTGAGGATCTCCCTGCCCTCCTGGTTGAAGCCGCGGGAGCGGACGTAGACGATGCCGGACTCGCGGTTCTGGTTCTCGCGCATGCCGAGGACCTCGCTGACCGCGCTGATCGTGTCGCCGGTATAGACGGGGGCGAGGAAGCGGCAGTCGGCGTAGCCGAGGTTTGCAATCGCGTTCAGCGAGATGTCCTGGACGGTCTTGCCGAAGACGATGTGGAAGACGAGCATGTCATCGAGCGGCCGGGCGCTGAAGCCGAGGCCGCGGGCAAATGGCAGGGCGTTCTGCGGCGCGAAGCGCGCGCCGAAAAGCGCCGTGTAGAGCGTCTGGTCCGCCTCGGTTAGGGTGCGGGCCGGGTCATGCCGGATGACCTGTCCGGGACGGAAATCCTCGAAGAAATTTCCGTTACCCGATGCTTGTTGCGTGGCCAAGGCGCGGGGTTACTTCTGAAGCTGCGCCAGGCCTTCCTTCGCATCCGCCTGACCCGGGTTGATGGAAAGGGCCAGCTTGTACATCTCGATTGCGCGCTGCTTCTGGCCGCTTTCTTCATACAGGCGGCCGAGGAAGGCGATCAGGTTGGCGTTGCCAGGCTTCAGGCGCACGGCAGCCTCGCAGTCGCGGATCGCATCGTTCCAGCGGCTCATCGAGGCCAGCGACGTGCAGCGCCCGTCATAGTAGTTCCACTGGTCGGACTTCAGAGAGATCGCCTGGCCGAACGCCGCGACCGCCTTGGCGTATTGCTGCTGGGAGTGGTAGGTCGCGCCGAGTTCGAAGAAGGCCGGGTGCAGCTTGGGGTCGGCCTGGACAGCCGCTTCGTAGTCGACCACGGCCTCGCGGAACTGGCGCGAGGAACGGTAGGCCTTGCCGCGCAGGTAGAGCGTCGTGGCAAGCCAGGGCTTGGGCAGGCGTCCGGAGCGCAGGATTTCGGTAAAGAGCTGGATGGCGGTCTTGTAGTCGCGCGCGGCGAGCGCGTCCTGCGCCTTCTTGTGATTGCCCTGCCAGTCATAGCGCGTGCCTGCTGCGTTGACGCCACCGCCTGGTGCGGGGGCAGCCGCCGGTGCCGCGGGCGCTGGCGCCGGTGTCGTCTGGGCATTCGCGACGCTTGCGGTGACGGCGAAGGCCACACACGCGATGATCACTGACAGTCTGGACACGATCATTTTCCTTCTTACTGGCCTTGCTTACGTTATGGGGTTCCGGCGTTGGCCTAGATGCCGACGCGCTTCTGGCCCTCGGTTGCGACGGGGTTGCCAGGCTCAGCTGCGAGGAGCCTGCGGTAGAGCTCTGCGGCACGGGCACGGTTGCCGGTCTGCTCGGCGGCCTGGGAAGTTGCGAGCAGCAGGTTCTTGTCATTGGGTGCGGCGGCCAGCGCCTTTTCGCAGTCCGGGAGGGCGGCGGCGTAGTCCATCTTGTTGAAGAGCATGATGCAGCGCGACTTGCGATAGGCCGGCGCCTCGGGGTCGGCCTCGATCGCCAGACCGAAATCAGCAAGCGCCTTGTCTTCCTGGTTCATCTCCAGGTAGCAGGCGGCCCGGCCGAAGAAGATGTCGCCCTTGCGAATGTACTCGGCAGCCTTCGTGAAGTCGGCAATGGCCGATGTGCAGTCATTCTTCAGGCGGTGGGCCGTCGCGCGCTCGAGATAGAGCTGGCCCAGGGTCTCGGGCTCGGAGCGGAACACCCCGGATTCGATCGCGCGCGTGTAGAGCGCGATTGCGCGGTCGGCATCCTGCGCGTTCAGGGCCTCGAGGGCCTTGCTGGGCAGGTCGCGTGCCTCGCGCATCTGGCGCTCGCGGCGCTCGGTCATGTCGGCAGACGCAACAAGGGGTTGGGCAATCGTGCCGACAAGTGCAGCAGCCAGGAACGCAGCCACGAGCCTCTTTTTCATTGCGGGTACCTCATGTCGGGCGGCCAAGAAACGGTTTGAAACATTCAAAAAGCTGGGCCGGGTCCCGGACAGGAACCCAGCCCCTTTTTGCGATAACTATTTTAGCATTCTGGCGCAACGAGGGCAAAATGCCGCTCAATGCGTGGTAAGTGCCTCAATGGCATCGGACAGGGCCACGGTCTGGCGGGCAATTTCGGCGTGCAGGAGTTCCCCCATCCGGCCGTTGAGGGAGCTGGCGCCTTTACCCTGATTTTCCGGCAAAGCAACGGCGGCGAGGATCAAGCGTGCCTGCTCCATTTCGGCCGCGTCCGGGGAAAAGGCGGCGTTGCAGGGCTCCACCTGGGAGGGGTGGATCAGGGTCTTGCCATCGAACCCCATGGACCTGCCCTGGCTGCAGGCGGCGGCGAAACCCGCACTGTCTGCAATGTCATTATAGACCCCATCGATGACGGCGAGGGCGTGGGCGCGGGCCGCCATGACAGTCATGTTCAGGGCGGCAAGGAGGGCCTCCCTGCCCGGCGTGTGTCGGGCCCGCATTTCCTTCACGAGGTCGTTTGTCCCCATCACGAGGCAGGCAAGGCGGCCGCCTGCACCTGCAATGTGGAGCGCGTTGAAGATCGCGCGCGGGGTTTCGATCATGAGCCAGAGCGCGCAACCGGCGGGGGCGCGGGCCATGGACGCCTCGGCCGCGCGGCCCTGCGCGGTGTCGTCGACCTTGGGCACAAGGATCGCGTCGGGACCGGCTGCGCAGGCCTCGTCCATGTCCTGCCGGCCCCAGGGCGTTTCGATGCCATTGACCCTGATGACGACTTCACGCTTGCCGAAGCGGCGGTCACGAACGGCGTCGCAGACAAGCTTGCGTGCGGCGTCCTTGGCCTCCGGCGCGACGGCGTCCTCGAGGTCGAGGATCAGGGCGTCGGCGGGCAGGCTTGCCGCCTTTTCCAAGGCACGCGCGTTGGAGCCCGGCATGTACAGCACGCTTCGTCGGGGTCTGATGGCCATGGTCTGCTCTCTGCCTGAAAACTTTTCTGAACTATAACGGGGTCGACTGTCGATTTCGAGGTGTTTGGATCGTCCCTGAAGCGGACCATGCTGAAACAAGGGAGACTTTCATGCCACGCTACATGCTGTTCCTCCATGAGGGCCTGGGTCAGTTCGACCAACGCAGCCAGGACGAAATGATGCGCATCATCGAGGAGTACAGCGATTGGGCCGAAAAGCTCAGGAACGCGGGGCGTCTGGCCGGTGGCGAGAAACTGAGCGAAGATGCTGGGCGCGTGCTGCGACCCTCCGGAAAATCAGTCAGCGTGACTGACGGCCCTTACGCCGAAGGCAAGGAAATCGTCGGCGGCTACTTCATTGTGGTTGCTTCCGACTACGACGAAGCCTGCAAGCTCGCAGGCGAATGCCCCCACCTGAAGTATGGCGGGCGGATCGAAGTGCGCAAGGTCCACGACCTCTGACATGGAGAGCGGCGCTGACATTCCAGCGTTAATCGCGCGCCTCGCCCGCCGCGAGAGCGGCAAACTCACCGGCACCCTGTTGCGCAAACTGGGGTCCGGCTCCCTCTCCTTTGCCGAAGACTGCGTACAGGAGGCTTTGATTGCGGCACTCAAGGCGTGGCCTGTTGCCGGCGTACCCGAGCATCCATTTGCCTGGCTGCTCATGACGGCGCAGAACAAGGGGATCGACAGGCTGAGGCGGCACGCCATGCAGAGCGCGCTGGAGCCTCGCGTGGTGGCGTGGATGAAAGCGCTTCGCCAGCCGCCGGTGGACGCACCCATGGGTGATGAGGAACTTCTGCTGATCGCGATGTGCTGCGATCCGCGGCTTGAAGACGACGCGCGCCAGATGCTGGCCCTGAAGTGCGTTTGCGGTTTCAGTGTCGAGGCGATTGCGCGCGCCTACCTTGCAACGCCGTCGGCAATCGCACAGCGCCTCGTGCGGGCGAAGTCCCGCCTCAGGGACGGCATCGCTCTCGAGGCTCCCGGGAGCGTGGGCATCCAGGACCGCCTGCCATCCATCCTGCGCACAATCTACCTTCTCTTCAACGAAGGCTATGCCACATCGGGTGGCACGCAGCTCATTCGCGTCGAGATCTGCGCTGAAGCCCTGAGGCTCTGCCGCGTTCTCCTGGTTCACCCGTCGACGGCAACCCCTGAGGCCCATGCGCTTTGCGCGCTGATGCTTTTCCAGCATGCGCGGCATCGCGCCCGCGTATCCGATGACGGAGAAGCCATTCCGCTGGAGCTCCAGGACCGGCGGCTGTGGGACCGAGCCATGATCGTCGAAGGGTTCAGGCAACTCACGCTCGCCATGGCAGGCGATCGGCTCACACCCCTTCACCTTGAAGCGGGCATTGCGTCCGTTCACGCTGCAGCTCCCCGCTTTGATGATACGGACTGGGCTCAACTGGGGCGTTACTATGACTCGCTCGTTGAAGTCGCTCCTTCGTCAGTCGTCGAGGTCAACCGCGCCATTGCCGTCTCCATGCTCCGGGGGCCTGGGGAAGGATTGCAATTGCTGGAGCTGCTTCAGGACCGCGTCGACGTGCAGCGCTACCTCCCCTATCACCTTGCGGTGGGCGAACTCAGCCTGAAAAGCGGCTTGCACGCGCGAGCCCGTGCCGCCTTTACAGATGCTCTCGGACTTGCGATGTCTGAGCAGGAACGAAAACTCATCGCCGCCAAGTTGCACCTCGCTGCCGATGCCTGAAGCACCCATCATCTCGATCCAGTCCGAAGTCATCCGCGGGTACGTCGGCAACAGTTGTGCACGCTTTGCGCTGCAGCGGCTGGGGGTCAATGCCTGGTCGCTGCCAACCGTGTTGCTTTCACATCATCCGGGCCATGGTCGCCCGGAGGGTCGCACGACGCCGCATGAGGAACTGATCAGCCTGTTCCAGAGCCTGCAGCAGCGCGGCTGGGCGCAAGGCGTGAGAGGCGTCATCACGGGATATCTCGGCGCGGCTGGGCAGGCGAGCGCTGCAGCCAGTATCGTTTCTCGCGTGAAGGCACTCAACCCGGCTGCGCTGTACCTCTGTGATCCGGTCTTTGGCGATGACGGTGGCGCCTATGCCAAGCCCGGCGTGGCGGAAGCCATCGCGCGCGACCTGCTGCCGCTTGCCGACATTGCTGCGCCCAACCGCTTCGAACTGTCGAGCCTGACTTCGCAGCGCATTGACGGGCCGGCTGACGCTGTTCGCGCCGCGCGCCTTCTCGGCGTGCGCGAGGTGGTCGTCACGTCGGTCCCCGATGGCGAACGGATCGCCAATGTCTGTGTTACGGCCTCAGATGCGTGGTGCTGCAGCGTGCTGCGGGAGAAAGATGTGCCTCATGGCACGGGCGACCTGCTCTCGGCGCTCTACCTCGCGCTTCGCGTCAACGGCTTACCCGCGGGCGACGCGCTTTCGGGCAGTGTCGCGCGCGTGCAGGCGATTGTCAGCGCCAGCCTCGGGCACGAGGAGTTGCTGCTCATCGCTGCGCAGGACCAGCTCGTGTCGCCTCCGGCCGTCATGTCTGCAACGCGGCTTTCTTAGGCTGCCTTCTTCAAATGGCGTGCGATCAGGATTTCGGCGATCTGGATGGCGTTCAACGCGGCACCCTTGCGCAGGTTGTCTGAAACGCACCAGAGCGCGAGGCCGTTCTCGACGGTCGGATCCTTGCGGATGCGGCTGATGTAGGTGGCGTAGTCGCCCACGCATTCGACGGGGGTCACGTAGCCGCCATCCTCGCGCTTGTCGACAACCATGCAGCCGGGTGCTTCGCGCAGGATGTCGCGCGCCTGATCTGGCGTGATGGGTCGCTCGAACTCGATATTGATGGCCTCGGAATGGCCAACGAAGACCGGAACGCGCACGCAGGTGGCGGTCACCTTGATGTCGGGATCGAGGATCTTCCTTGTCTCGGCCGCCATCTTCCATTCTTCCTTGGTGTAGCCGTCGTCCATGAAGACGTCGATGTGGGGAATGATGTTGAAGGCGATCTGCTTGGTGAATTTCTTCGGCTCGATCGAGTCGGTCACGAAAATGGCGCGGGTCTGGTTGAAGAGTTCGTCCATCGCGTCCTTGCCGGCGCCCGAGACCGACTGGTGGGTCGAGACGACCACGCGCTTGATGCGGGCAACGTCGTGCAGGGGCTTGAGCGCCACGACCATCTGCGCGGTCGAGCAGTTCGGGTTGGCGATGATGTTCTTCTTCGCATATTTCGCGATGGCGCCGGCGTTGACCTCGGGCACGATGAGGGGAACATCGGGATCCATCCGCCATTTCGAGGAATTGTCGATCACGACCGGGCCCATGGCACCGATCTTCGGCGACCACTCGGCCGAGACCGTGCCGCCGGCCGACATCAGCACGATGTCGGTGCCGCGGAAGTCGTAGTTCTCGAGGGCCTTGCAGCGCAGCGTGGCATCGCCGTAGGAGACTTCCTTGCCGACGCTCTTGCGCGAGGCGAGCGCCACGACTTCGCTCACAGGGAACTCGCGCTCGGCGAGGATATTCAGCATTTCGCGCCCGACATTGCCGGTGGCGCCCACGACTGCGACTTTCCAGGACATATTCGAGCTCCGTCAGACGGTTTTTGAGAGGCAGGCGAGGATCGCGCTGCCCATTTCGTTTGTACCCACCAGCCTCATGCCGGGCTGCATGATGTCGCCTGTGCGCAGTCCCAGGTCAAGGACGGCCGCGACCGCACGATCGATGGCATCGGCTTCGGCCTTCATCGCGAAGGAATAGCGCAGACACATGGCGAATGAGAGGATGGCCGCGATCGGATTGGCCTTGCCCTGCCCTGCAATGTCGGGCGCCGAGCCGTGGATGGGCTCGTAGAGCGCGCGCTGGCGGCCGGTCGCGGCATCGCGCGCGCCCAGCGAGGCTGAGGGCAGCATACCGATGGAGCCCGTCAGCTGGGCGGCTTCGTCCGAAAGGATGTCGCCGAAAAGGTTGTCGGTGACGATCACGTCGAACTGCCTGGGGTTGCGCACGAGCTGCATCGCGCAGTTGTCGGCGAGGATGTGGGTGAGCTCGACATCCCTGAATTCGGCGGCATGCAGCTTCGTCACCTCTTCTTTCCAGAGGAGGCCGGAGGTCATCACATTGTGCTTTTCGGCCGAGGCAACCTTGTTGCCGCGCAGGCGGGCCAGTTCGAAGGCGACGCGCGCGATGCGGTGGATCTCGTGGGTGGTGTAGACCTGCGTGTCGACGGCGCGACGCTCGCCATTTGGAAGGCTGGTGATCCCGCGCGGCTCGCCGAAATAGACGCCGCCCGTGAGCTCGCGCACGATCATGATGTCGAGGCCGGCCACGATCTCGGGCTTCAGCGTCGAGGAGGCCTTCAGCGCGTCGAAGCAGATTGCGGGGCGCAGGTTGGCAAACAGTCCCAGGTCCTTGCGCAGGCGCAGAAGCGCTGCCTCGGGGCGCTTGTCATAGGGTACGGATGCCCATTTCGGACCACCGACCGCGCCGAAGAGGACGGCGTCGGCGGCGAGCGCCTTTTCCATGGCGGCCTCGGTTACCGGTGTCCCGTGCACGTCGTAGGAAGTGCCGCCGACGAGTTCGCGCGCGGTCTCGAAGCGGGTCTGGCCGTGGGTGTTGAACCAGGCGATCAGGCGTTCGACCTCGGCCATGACTTCAGGGCCGATGCCGTCGCCCGGCATGATGAGGATGTTTCGTGTTGTCATCTGGATATGGCCCGTGAAGATCCGGCGCTTTTACAGCATCAGACAAGGGGCCGTCATTGCGGGTTTGGTCGCAGTGGCGGGCTGATCCCGGATTTCTTCACAGTGAGGGGTTACAGCGTCGAACATCGCCGAAATCGCCGAAAACAAAAATAGAACAAATTGTCGCGGCCGGGAAAGGCCGGTTTCACGCGAAGGCGCGAGAGCCCCCTGCCCTTTCGGGCCACTTACATCCAAGGGGACTGGGTCTTGCGGCGCGCTTCGAAGGCGTCGATCGATTTTTCATGGCGCAGGGTAAGGCCGATATCGTCCCAGCCGTTCAACAGGCACTGCTTGCGGAAAGGATCCACCTCGAAGCGGATCATGCCGCCGTCGGGTCCGCGGATCTCCTGCTTCTCGAGATCGACCGAGATCACGGCGTTGGCGCCGCGCGCGGCATCGTCGAGCAGCTTGTCCACCTCGGACTGGGGCAGAACGATCGGCAGAATGCCGTTCTTGAAGCAGTTGTTGTAAAAGATGTCGGCGAAGCTTGGTGCGATGACACAGCGGATGCCGAAATCAAGAAGCGCCCAAGGGGCGTGCTCGCGGCTTGAACCGCAGCCGAAGTTTTGACCAGCGACCAAAATCTCGGCCTTGCGATAGGCGGGCTTGTTCAGCACGAAGTCCGGAACCTCTTTTCCGTCAGAGGTATAGCGCATCTCGTCGAAGAGGTGCCGGCCGAGACCCGTCCGTTGAATCGTCTTCAAAAACTGCTTCGGGATGATCATGTCGGTGTCGACATTGATCATCGGCAGGGGCGCAGCGACGGCTGTGAGGGTCGTGAATTTCTGCATGGTGACTTTGAACTCCTGGCCGTTTCATCTGCTTCGGCATTCACGCCCCTATCGCCTCGAGAACCTGTGGCCTTGACGACAAGTATTTCGCCGAACGGCGAACGCTGTTCATGAGGTGCGACGGCAAGAACGGCGCAGCATCATCCACGGATTGACCGCGCAAGGCAAAGAAGACTGCCAAGGCAAATGTCCACTCTGCCTGGGTCAGATAGCCGCTTCTCACGTAACCCCAACCTTGCGCCCCGCTGTAGTAGCGGAAAGCCGTCGCTGCGCCAAAGAGGCCAAAACCAGTGTAGACAACACAAAGGTCGGTGCAAAATTCGTGATTGTCCCAGCCGCCGGGCGGCTCGGATTTCGACGCAAGCAGATAGTGGGAAAGCTCGTGCGCGAATGTCGCGACGAGTGCAACTGGATCGTCAATGAGTTTTGGATCGTACGTGATGAGGACCTCATTGCCTTCGATACCGAAGGTGCCACCCGGCTGGTTGTACGTATTATCCCACTGTAAATAGGCGGTCTCGCTTACCTTTGGGTCGGGGGCCTCGGGCTGCGCCAAGACCTGGCATTGCCACTGTTCCATTCCCATCAGGTTACGCACTGACTGGAACACATGCAGAGCGCGGTCGTGCCCCGTTGCTTCCGTCGGGGGGAAAAATGCTGGCGTAGGCTGAGTGAATCGCTGGCGCTTGAGGTCTTCCATGCCGCCGAGAACATCAAGCAGCCATCGCCAGTTTTGAACCTTCCATTCCTCATCCTCGATACTCTACGTTGATTGGATCTTGTAGGGCCACATTGTGTTTCGCCGTTCCCCTACTATCT
>DAISVV010000117.1:0-9918 GCA_036840015.1 Micropepsaceae bacterium | reverse complement strand
CGGCCCTTACTGCCGATCTCAAGGCCCGCACGCAGCGCATCCTCGCAGGCGGCAAGTAAGCAGCGCCGGCACCCGAAACACGCAACAGGGGCGTTCCGGAGCCAAGCGGCCCGGGACGCCCCTTTTTCATGCCTTTAGCGGACCAGCTTCTTGTACTTGATCCGGTGCGGGATCATCGCATCGTCGCCGAGGCGACGCTTCCGGTCAGCCTCATAGTCCTGGTAATTGCCCTCGAACCACTCCACGTGGCTGTCACCTTCAAATGCCAGCATGTGGGTCGCGATGCGGTCGAGGACCCAGCGATCGTGGCTGATCACCATCACGCAGCCAGCAAACTCGGTCAGCGCGTCCTCGAGCGCGCGCAGCGTTTCAACGTCCAGGTCGTTGGTCGGCTCGTCAAGCAGCAGCAGATTGCAGTGCGACTTCAGCATCTTGGCGAGGTGAACGCGGTTTCGCTCACCGCCCGACAGCTGCCCCACCTTCTTCTGCTGGTCGAGGCCCTTGAAATTGAACGCCGACACATAGGCACGGCTCTGCACCTGCCGCTTGCCAAGCTCAAGGATGTCGAGGCCGCCCGAAATCTCTTCCCACACGGTCTTCTTCGCATCCAGCGCATCACGCGACTGGTCGACGTAACCCATCACCACCGTGTCACCCAGCTTCAGCGCCCCGCCATCCGGCTTCTCCTGGCCCGTCAGCATGCGGAACAGCGTCGTCTTGCCCGCACCATTGGGCCCGATGACGCCCACGATGCCGCCAGGCGGCAGCTTGAAGCTGAGGTCATCGATGAGCAGCCGATCGCCGTAGGACTTCGACAGGCCCTCGGCCTCCACCACCACAGAGCCGAGGCGTGGCCCTGGCGGAATGACGATCTGTGCCTCGCCACTGCGCACGGCGGTGGCCTGCGCCAGCAAATCCTCGTAGGCCTTCACGCGCGCCTTTGACTTGGCCTGGCGCGCCTTTGGGCTTGAAGCAATCCACTCGCGCTCGCGAGCCAGCGTCTTGAGCCGGGCCTCCTCGCCCTTGGCCTCGACAGCCATCCGCTTTTCCTTCTGTTCAAGCCACGACGAGTAGTTCCCCTCGTAGGGAATGCCCTGCCCCCGGTCGAGTTCGAGGATCCAGCCCGTGACATTGTCGAGGAAGTAGCGGTCGTGGGTCACGAGCACGACAGTGCCCTTGTACTCCTTCAGGTGATGCTCGAGCCACGCAACCGATTCAGCATCGAGATGGTTCGTCGGTTCGTCCAGCAGCAGCAGGTCCGGCGCCTCCAGCAGCAGCCTGCAGAGCGCCACGCGCCGCTTCTCGCCACCCGACAGCTTGGTCACATCCGCATCCGACGGCGGGCAGCGCAGCGCATCAAGCGCCTGCTCGATCTGGCTGTCGAGGTCCCATAGGCCCTGCGCATCGATCTGGTCCTGGAGCTTGGCCATTTCGTCGGCCGTCTCATCGGAATAGTTCGCCGCGATCTCGTTGTAGCGGTCCACCAGTGCCTTCTTCTGCTGCACCGCCACCATGACATTGCCCAGGACGTCCTTCGACGCGTCGAGTTCGGGTTCCTGCGGCAGATAACCAACCCGCGCGCCATCTGCAGCCCACGCCTCGCCCGTGAACTCCTTTTCGATCCCTGCCATGATCTTGAGCAAGGTCGACTTGCCCGCGCCATTGAGACCGATGACGCCGATCTTGGCACCCGGGTAGAAGGACAGCCAGATATCCTTCAGGACCTGCTTGCCGCCGGGATAGGTCTTGCCCAGCTTTTTCATCACGTAAACATATTGATACGAGGCCATGTAACCCGCGCGTCCCTGAGTGAAATCCTGAGGAATTTCAGTAAATGATCGGGCCTTCTAGCCGAGGAATCCCCCCGCGGCAAGCCGTGACCCGTCCCACGAAAACCCTTGCAGCGCGCGGCAAACACATGCACTTAAGGCGAAAGGGAGTTCCATCGGACAACGGTAGCGGCGGGTGGCCGCGCAAGGGGGCTTTCACATGTCCAGCAAGGCATCCGTCGCAACGCTGCCACGCAGCCTGCCAACGACCCACCCCATCCTCGAAACCCTGGCCTGCATGAGCTGTCCGGCCCGCAAGGGCGACATCTGCGGGAGCATGTCAGACGAGGACATTCGCACCATCTCGACGAGCTCGAGCCGGATCCGCCTGAAGGCCGGGGACACGCTGGTCTGGGACGGCGATGAGGCCAGGCACGCCTACGTGGTGACAAGCGGCACGCTGCGGACATCGAAGGCGAACGACGACGGCCGCCGGCAGATCCTGAACTTCATGTTCGTTGGACAGTTCATCGGGATCCCGTCGGATCACGTTCATCACTATAGCGTCGAGGCCCTGACCGACGCGGAAGTGTGCCGCTTTGAACGCCGCAAGCTCGAAGACATCCTCCTGCGCTACCCGGCTGTCGACCAGGGATACCGCCGGGGCACGGCACGACAGCTCGAGAGTGCCCACGAGCACGCCTTTGCGCTGGGCCGCAGGACAGCGATGGAGCGTGTGGCTGCGTTCCTCTACGAATTGTCGCTCTCAGGTTGCCCAAAGACCTCATCGCGGACGCTGAAGCTGCCCATGACGCGCAGCGACATTGCCGACTTCCTCGGCCTCACGCTTGAGACCGTCAGCCGCGCCTTCAGCCGCTTGAAATCGGTCGGCGCCATCGGCCTCCCGTCGGCGCAGGAGGTCGAAATCAAGGACGAAGAGCGTCTCAAGGCGCTCGCCGGCCTCATGAGCCTGTGACGACATGAGCAAGGCTCCCCACGCCCCACAGGAAGATCGCGCGCCATGAGTTACGTCTCCCGCACGCTCAGCCCGAGGGAAACCATCCGTTTCTCGACCGGCTTCCACTGGCTCTACTGGCTGGGCGCATCGCTTCTCGTGGCGCCCTTCCTTGCAGTGCTCCTTGTGAGGATCCCCTACAATGCATGGGATCTCATCCTCCTTGCACTCCTCGCGATACCCGGCTGGTTTGGCGCCCTGCGCATCATCGACGGCATCGCTCTCGAGGTCGCCGTGACCTCCGATCGCTTTGTGCGGAAAGCCGGACTGATTGCTGTGACCACCGAAGAGGTCAGCCTCGACAAGATCGAGGAGGTCAACGTCGACGAGAGCATCCTCGGCCGGATATTTGGCTTTGGCTCGATCCACGTCCATGGAACAGGCGCTGGCCGTATCAGGGTCGTGATGGTTGCAGACCCGGAACGCCTGCGGCGCGAGATCCAGTCCGCGCGCGAGAGCCTGAAGGGCAAGGGTGAATAGGAGGCCTGGTGGGCCCGGCAGGACTTGAACCTGCGACCAGACCGTTATGAGCGGCCCGCTCTAACCAACTGAGCTACAGGCCCCACCTAGGCATGTCGGTCCTATAGCAAAACGGCCATCCCCGACGAAGCCCTCTTTTTCTTGTGATCGCCCGTTCATCCACCAGCCATCTTTGTCGCAGCCCGCGCCTTTGTTTTGCCGCCTTCCGATCCGATATCCTCTCCAGTGCAGCCTCAAACCCGCACAACAGGGATAGATCATGAACATTCGTGAAGTGGCCATTGGCTCCGGCATGGTGATTGCAGCGGCTCTTGCAGCGGCTGTTTTGATGGGTCCCCGTCAGGGCATCTCGTCCTCGCCCGAGCAGCTCCCCCGCCTCGTCACGGTCTCCGGCCTCGGCGAAGTCAAGGTGCGGCCCGACATGGCCAGCGTCTCGACCGGCGTGACCACCGACGGCCCGACGGCGCGCGCCGCCCTCGCACGCAACAACACGGCGATGGAAGCCGTCCTCAAGGCCCTGAAGGACGCAGGCGTCGACAGCGACGATGTCCAGACCTCCAACTTCAGCGTCCAGCCGATCTACGGCGCCATGCAGCCGGGCCAGGTTAGCGCGCCCAAGATCGTGAGCTACCAGGTCAGCAACCAGGTCACGGCGAAGGTTCGCAACATCGGCAAGCTCGGCGCGACGCTCGACGCCCTGGTGCAGGCAGGTTCGAACCAGATCAACAGCGTCTCGTTCGACGTGAAGGATCCGGCCGCTGCCACCAACGAAGCACGCAAGAAGGCGATTGCCGACGCGCGCGCCAAGGCCGACCTCTACGCAGGTGCTGCCGACGCATCGGTGGGCGCCGTGATGCAGATCTCGGAAGTCTCTGTCTCGCCCATCGTGCCCGTCAGCTACCGCATGGCCGAGATGAGCGCCGCCCCCGCGGTCCCCATCGCGGCCGGACAAAGCACGCTGTCGGCAACCGTGACGGTCACCTTCGAACTTCGCTAGGCGCCGGCAGGACGCAGCCTGATGACGCGCGCGGTCAGCCGGGGAACTCCTGGCTGCTCCGGCCAGTGGGCATGGTTCAGAACGGCGCCCTCGCGCCGCACACGCTCGACAGCCGCCGGATGGATATCGGCAAAGACCCACTGCGGCTCGTTTATTACGCCCCCGGCAATCACGCCATCGACGGGAAACCCGAGGTCGGGTGGCCCGAACACACCGGCTGCACCATGGTTCCGGTCGACAGCCGGCGACCACAATGCGTTCCCGACCGTGGGTGACTGCACGACATGGCACTGGTTCTCGAGCGCCCGCGCCCGCGCCCCGACGCGAACCCGGTGATAGCCGAAGGCCCCTTCCGTGCAACTTGGCACGAGGATGAGTTCGGCCCCGGCCTCGCACATGGCCCGCGCGATCAGCGGAAACTCCGCATCGTAGCAGATGGCGATGCCGACGAGGCCCAGCGTCGTATCGAACACATGAATGTCGCGCCCGCCATGGATGTCCCATTGCTCGCGCTCGAAACGCGTCATGACAAGCTTGCGCTGCTCGCCGAGATCACCCGCCGGTGTGATGAGGCGCGCGACGTTGTAGGCCAGCCCATCCCTCGTGTCCCGCTCGGGCAGGCTCGCAGCCACCACATGAACCTGGTGCTTGCGGGCAAGGTCGGCATGCAGCGCATCAATTCGTGCACGCAGGCTGCCGATGAAGTCGATCGACCGCTGCAGGTCGCTCCAGACCTCCTCGCCGGCAATCCGTGCAAGCTCCATCGATCCATACTCGGGGAACACGAGAAGCCGTGCCCCATTCCCCGCAGCAGCTTCAAACCACGACCGCAGCTTGCCTTCGAAAGCCTCCCACGAGGCAATGGCATCGATCGGATACTGCGCGGCAGCGAGCCTGAGGGTCATGCACCAAGCCTCCGGTACCAGAACTGCATGGGCTTCGGACTTTCCCCGGCCTCGCCAAGTTCACGCCACGAGATCGCGCACTGGTAGCCGGCAAGCGGCGCATAGCCCCGATGGCGCCAGAACGCATCAAGCGGCACATGATCGGAAGGCCTGAGCGGATGCCCCTCCGGCCTGACGACAGCGCAAAAGACGGTCATGGAAAAACCATGCCGCCGGGCATGCGCCTCGCGCAGGTCGAAGAACCTGACGCCGATACCACGGCCACGGTGGCTGCGGCGCAGAACCGACTCGCCGAAATAGAAGATGCGGCCAACGTCATCGCCATGTTCCCTGAACGGCGCCGTGATCTCGGTGGGCTGGTCTGCGAGCGGCGCCCCGGTCGAGGCACCGACCACCACCCCGCCCTCACTGGCCACGACGATCACCCCATCGCGTGATGCAGCCAGCCCGGCCAGGTACCGCCGCTCATAGGAAAGCTCGCCGTCATAGAGATAGGGATAGTCGCGGAAGACCTCGATCCGCAGGCGCGACAGGTCGTCGAGACGGCCCTGCAGGGCCTCGCCCGTCAGGGGTTCGACAACAAGGCTCATCCCCCGACCTGCCGGATCCAGTTCCGCAAGTTGTAATAGGTCGTCACGCGGCTGATCCGGCCGTCAGTGATCTCGAAGAAGCTCCCGGCGGGCAGCACATAAGTCTGCCCCTTCGCCGGTGGCAGGCCTTCGTCGGTCGCAACGTAGGTACCGTGCACGACATACTCGGCAGCAACCCGGCCAGGGACATCACCCGCCATGATCACCATGTCCTTGAGCTGCTCCCGGTAGCACCGCTCCATGTGCTGCAGGAAGGTGCCGAACAGAGCGCGTCCACGCCGCCGCTCGCCCTCATTCACGTCATGGAGCACATCATCTGCAAGGCAGTCGAGCATCCCTTGCGAATGACCCGCGTTGAAACTGTCGAAATAGCGTCGCACGAGCGCGACATCAGCCTGGCTCATCGATGTACCTGCAACTCCTGCAAACCGCTCAGTCTTCCTTGCACTTGCGCTCGGACGAAGAGTCCTTGTCCTTTTCGTCCTTCTTGCAATCCTCGTCGCTGTCATCGTCCTTGTCGGAACTGCCGGCAACGGTCTTCACGGCACCAGCGGTCACGTCCACGGCCGTAGAAACAACCGTCGTCGTGACACCCACCGCGGTATCGACAACCGATATCACCGCACAGCCGGAAAGCAGGAACAGGCAGGAGGCGGTCAGGCAAAGCCGGGAAAGGTTCATGGCGATCAGCTCCTGTGTCAGGCGTGCAGTGAACAATGAACAAGGCCCGAAGGTCAACCTTGCAGCCGCTCGCCTGCCGCAAGCATTCACCTTCTTGATTTGAACCGGCGAATGGTGTCTCAAGACAGGATCGTTACCCGGACTGCGTGCAGGCATGAGATCCTTCAGCCCGGGTCACGCCACTGAGGAAACGAACCCGGATGCCGGTCGAACAACTCTTTCCCACGCAAGTCTACCGCGCCAGGCTCCTCGCGCGCCGCAATGCCGGGCTTCTGAAGGACCTGGAGACCGCCTGCCGCTCGGTCGCGCGCGATGACGAGGCAGGACAGTCCTGGAGCAGGGATCACGGCTACCAGGGTTACACATCTTACGCATCGCTGAACGACCTGCCCGCCCGCATCCCGGCCTTCAACGACCTGAGCGAGGCCCTGCAACCCCACGTCAACACCTTCGCCAGGGCCCTTCACTTCGACCTCGGCCGCCGCCAATTGGCCTGTAACTCGCTCTGGATCAACATCCTCAAGCCCGGTGGTGTGCACACGGGGCACATTCATCCCCACAGCATCGTGTCGGGAACCTGCTACGTGACCGTACCAAAGGGCGCAGGCGCGCTGAAGCTGGAAGACCCCCGCCTCGGCCTCATGATGGCAGCACCTGCAAGGCGCCCGTCGGCGCCCCGCGAGATGCAGCCCTTCATCTATCTCGATCCGGAACCCGGCGGCATCATCCTCTTCGAAAGCTGGCTGCGGCACGAGGTCGAGCCCAACCGCGCCCGCGAGGACCGGATCAGCATCAGCTTCAACTACGCCTGACCCAGCCGGAACGCTGCAAGCCGTTCATAGTCGGCGCGAACTGCATCCGCGACGCGCTGCAGGTCACCCGGCAGCCTCTCGCGCCCGTCCCGCGGGGCGGCAAATCCGGTAGACGCCTCCACGCTGGCATACCACGCCGGTGCCCAGACCCCGTCTGTGGGGCGCGATCCCGCCGGCCACTTCAGCATCTCCGGCCGAAACGCGATCCCGAGCGCATGGCAAAGCAGCGCAAGCACCCGACGGGGATCCTTGAGCACATCTCCACCATCGATGACAGGCGGCGCATGCCCCAGCCGGTCCGACACCCGCTCGAACATCGCCCGCTGCTGCGGAATGCCGATTTCCTCTGGCGTCGGCGTCCCCCTCACCTTCGCATAGGAAACAAGCACATCGTGCGGCGAACGGATGAGGAAGGCATTGCAGACATGGTCCATCCAGTCGCGGTCGACGCCGTCGACCATATGATGGGTCATGTGCTTCTGGTAGAAGACCGGGCGCCCTTCCGGCACAGGCCCGAGCAGCGCCTCCACCACCGGGCCTGATGTGGTTGGTTGCGAGGCCAGAACCTCCGCCCGCATCGGATGATCGGCACCCGTCAGGGCCAGGTAGCAGGCATAGAACGGTTCGTCGATCACCGAAGTATCCGGCCGGTTTTCGAACGAGCGCATCATCGCGGTCGAAATGTTGCGCGGCCCCGACCACATGGCAATGCGGATTGCTTCACCTGGCAAGGGGTGCCTCCGCGTCTTTCGCAGCCTCGTAAAGCGTCGTCAGGCGCCGTGTCACCGGACCGGGCAAGGCGAGTGGCAGCACACGCCCGTCGATCGCGCGCACCGGGGTAAGCCCTCCGAAGGTCCCCGTCACGAAGGCCTCATCCGCAGCCGCAACATCCGACAGCATGAAATCACCCACGTGCAGCCCAATCCCGTTCTCGCGCGCCAGCGCAATCACATTGGCGCGCGTCACGCCATTGAAGCAGTAGGCCCCGCTGGACGTGCACACGACACCATCGCGCACGAAGAAGAAGTTCGTCGCATTGCAGCTCGACACATGTCCGTCCGGATCAAGCATCAGCGCCTCGTCGGCCCCCCGGTCGAGCACGTCGATCAGCGCCCGGATCAGGTTGAGCCGGCTGTGGGAATTCAGCCGCATGTCGAACATGTGGGCGGGCGTACAGCGCACTGATGAAGTCCAAAGCGACAACCCCTTGCCCATGATCTCGGGCGAGGGAATCTTGTGTTCAGCCACGATCACGATCGTGGCCCTTCCCAGCGCATTGCGGGGATCCTGGTTGACCGCAGCCTTGACCCCGCGCGTGGCCATCAGCCTGATATGGACACCGTCATGCATGCCATTGGCATTGAGGGTCTGCCGGATGGCATCGACGAGCCCATCCCGCGTCAGGCCAAGGTCCAGCCGGATCTGCCGGGCCCCATCGAGCAGCCTGTCGAGATGCGCATCGAGGAACACAAGGCGGCCCTTGTGCAGGCGGATCCCCTCCCACACGCCATCCCCCAGGACGAAACCTGCATCAAACACCGAGACACGGGCCTCTGCCCGCGGCACCATCGCCCCGTTGAGGTAGATGAGGACATCGGCATTGCGTGGGTCAGCGGCGAAATCCTGGCTGCCGGGCATGGAAGCCCCTTCCCTGTTCAACGGAAAGACTTAAGCCGGATTCGCGCGCGAGGCCAAGTCAGGGACGCATGAACATGTAGTCGGTCTCCGGATCCACGTTGTCCGCCGCCGCAAGGATCTCGGCGCGCACGTCACGGATGCTGCGGCGCAGCAGCATGGACTTGACGATCTCGGCGAGCAGCGTCCGTCCCACGGCATCCCTGTCCTGCCCCTCGGCTTCGGCCTGCGCCATCGCAGCCGCAAAATGAGCTCGCGCAATCTGACCTGCATTCATGATGGACCTCGATACCTTGCCGGTAAACAATCGCAGGCAGGTCCAGGATTGGCCTTGATCCATGGCAAGGCGAGCCCGGGCATCGCACCGCGGTGGAAAGCTGCGTACGGGTCAACCCGACAAAGTAAATGTCACGCTCCGATTGCCTCACCGCGTTGACTTCTGGTCTATTGCCCCGATGAGCGAACTGCTGGACCTGATTGAAGCAGCAAGGGCGGCACCCGGATCCGCGGCGATCACGCGGGCCCTGCTGCGCGCGGCCGCTCAAGCCATCGATCCCGGCGCGGCAACAGGCTTCCTTGCAAAAGCCGACCCGACAGGCCTCGACGAACCAACAAAGGCCATGGTGTCCTCGTTCCTTCTACAGCAAGGCGAACCCGAGGCCGCGCTGCTCTGGTGCCAGGGCGAAGCCGCAGCGACCCGTTTGCTGCGCGGGCGGATCTATCTGGCCCTCGACGACCACGAACGCGCCCGCACAAACTACGAAGCCGCACTCGCGGCTGACCCCTCGTGCCGTTCTGCAGAACTCGATGCCGCCCTGCTCGGTGCGCTGGGCACCAGCGCCGGCGGCACCGTGATCCCCTTCAGCCCGCACGCACGCCACCCGTCCGCGCCGGCACCCGAACGCAGGGCAGAACCCGCAGGCCGTCCCCCCGTCAGCTTTGCCGATATCGGCGGCCTCGCCGACGTCAAGGCGCAGCTCCGGCGCAAGATCATTCTGCCCTTCGAGAAGAAGTCCCTCGTCGACCGGTTCCGC
>DAISVV010000116.1:0-9945 GCA_036840015.1 Micropepsaceae bacterium | reverse complement strand
GACATGCCAAGGCCGCGGGCATCTCGCTCGATCCCGGCAGGCAGGCGCCGGGCGGTACCGCGGGCGATATGCCGCGCCGTCAGCACAAGGGCACAGGCATCGAGCAGGTCATCGGCCTTCGCCCCCGAGCCCCTGAGGCTCCCGAGCCACGTGTCAATCATGCCGAACCCGGCAGCCTTGAGCAGCCGCGTGCGCAGCAATCGTCCCTCTGGCAGGTGCTTGCTGGCCAGCGGCTTGCCCTCGTTCAGGCGTGCAAACGCGAGCTCGGGGTGTGCCTCGAACACGCGGTCCTGGTCTGCCGCGGTAAGAACGCCATCGATTTCGAGGATCCGTGGGCGGATGTTCCATGTCTGCTTGGAGATGCCGCCAAAGCCCTGCGCCTTGCTCCATTGATTCGCAGCCACCCACTCGGATTGCGCGAAACGGAGCGCACCGCGCGGCAGCGTCTTGAAAACGCGGCTCCCGCAGGGTGAGAGCGAAGCGCGCGCCTCAACCTCGCATTGCCGCACGCCATTGCTCGAAATGCCGATCGGCATGTCTACAGCCATGATCTCAGCAACGCAGCCTATCGCGTTCCAGTTCGGTGCAATTTTCCAGGTCGCCGCATTCAGGTTAAGCGTCGCTTCGACGACGATCCAACCGCCAGGGCAACCATCCACACCTGCGATGCGCGTCATCCGCTGAACCATGCCCGGGTTAACTCTCTTTAGGATGACGGATTGTGGTTTTCGTGCCAAGCTTGGCGCAAAGAATGCAAGCAGGCACATCTTAAGCTTGCAGTGTGCCGCTTTGAAGTTTTCGATTCGCCTCGGGCTTCAATGCGACCATGACTTTCGAAAACCGCAGTTACCGGCATCGGGAGAGAGCGATCGCATGAAGGGTTGGTTCAAAGGGGAATTCATGGCTTACAAGCCCGGCGGGATGGAAGCGCAGGCTGCAAACGCAATGACGTTTGCCGGTTCGGAACTGTTCAGGCGCACCTTTGAGGAGGGCATGGGCATGGTCGAGGAGACCGCCACCTACCTCGATGGCAAGGGACGCGCTGAATCGAAACTTCTGCCGTCCAAGGCGGCACTGACCTATGCGGGCGAGAGCATGCGCCTGACGACCCGTTTGATGCAGGTGGCCTCCTGGCTCCTCGTCCAGCGGGCCGTCTCCGAGGGCGAAATGACCCCGACCGAAGCCCAGAACGAGAAATATCGCCTCGGCGCGCGCGAAATCTGCCGCGGTTCGCGCCCGGAAGGCACCGACCTGCTGCCCGCAAAGCTGCTGGAGCTCCTGACACGCAGCATGAACCTTTACGAGCGGGTGGAGCGCCTCGACCAGATGATCTACGGCCGCCCCGAAGTGGCCCCCGCTGGCGTCACCGCCCAGCTCGACCGCCTGCAAGCCGCCTTCGGACGCGCCGCCGAATAGGCCAGTCCAGCCTCGCATGAACCAGGGCCGGTACCCGATGGGGCGCCGGCCTTTCTTCTGTTCAGCCGCGCCGCCTCCCGAGGGCCATCTCTGCCTCGATCTCGGACTTGATCCGGTGCCAGTGCGCGTCGATCTCCTCGAAGGGCGTGATGCCGTAATGCTCCCCCATGACCTTGCGGGTCACGGCCACCAGTACGGGCTTGTGCTGGACCTGCCACTGCTCGAAATCCCACGCTTCGCCTGACGAGCGCAGCGTGCTTGTCGACATGTAGGTCCGGGCGGTGATCGTGGCTGCGGCCGTCACCACCTCGACCGGGTGATGCGCGTATTCGGTATCCTCGAAATACGATATGCGCTCGATGTCCGCATCGCTGAGGCCATGCGTGACGACGCCTTTAACCACCGCCCCGCGGCGGGCCACAAGCGTGGGAAACGAGTAGCCATGGGCCGTTTCCGCGGCATAGCCGTCAAGCCGGCCCAGCTGGTGCCGCAGATGGTCACTCGAACGGTCGATGACGGCCTCGAGCAGCTCGAGGTCCATGAGCGAGCCGTAGAAGAAGAAAGCGTGTCCGGACAAGGGCAGGGATCTCCATCGGGCGGCACGACAAAAACATGCAGCACCCGCCCGTCCCGTCAACGCAAAAAAGAAGGTGCGCAGAACGCGCACCCTCTTGCATGCGATCGCATCTTGTCGGCGGGCCCCGCCACGCGGGTCCTCGCAGCCGGCCTACTTCTTCGTGGCGGCGCCGATGCCTTCGAACTTCTTGGCAAACTTCGACACGCGGCCGGCGCGGTCCATGATCTGCTGGTTGCCGCCGGTCCACGCCGGATGCGTGGTCGGGTCGATGTCCAGCGTCATGACATCGCCGTCGGCGCCCCAGGTCGACCGGGTCAGGTACTTCGATCCGTCGTTCAGCACGACCGTGATGAAGTGATAGTTGGGATGGCCTTCTTTCTTCATGGCTTGCCTTGGACTTTGTCAGGCGGCCTGCCCCGCAAGGGACGGCCACACATTTCGGAGCGCGGGCATATAGCCAAATCCCCTCTGCGGCGCAAGACCGCGGATTTCCCCCGGCACCTTCCTGTAGGGGCAAAGCGGTGTCATATAGGGCACGAAACCAGCCGGGATCCCCAAATTGAGCGATAATCGAGGCGCGGAATTCGAGGCCAGCATCCAGCGCGAGGCGCAAGGTCGCAGCCGCTCCCGCAACCTTAAGATCCTGCGCCGCCTCGTGCCCTTCATGGTCCCCTACAAGGGCATGGTGGCCCTGGCGACCGTGTTCCTGCTGGCAGCCGCCGGCGCCTCGCTGGCCATCCCGGCCGCCGTGCGCGAGATGATCGACCATGGCTTCAGCCAGGAAAATGCCGGCCTCATCGACCAGTACTTCCTGCTCGTTCTGGGCGTCGCCATCGTGCTGGGGCTCGCGACCGCAGCTCGGTTCTATTGTGTGACCTGGCTGGGTGAGCGCATCGTGGCCGACCTCAGGCGGGCGATCTACAGCCATATCCTGTCCCAGAGCCCCGCCTTCTTCGAGGTCACCCGCACGGGCGAGGTGCTCTCGCGCATCACCACCGACACCACCCTGATCCAGACGGCCGTCGGCTCCAGTGCATCGATCGCCCTGCGCAACCTCCTGATGATGGTTGGTGGCCTCGCGATGCTGCTCGTCACCAGCGCGAAGCTGACGGGCCTCGTCCTGGGCACCGTCGTCTTCGTCGTGCTGCCTCTGATCTTCTTCGGGCGGGCCGTGCGCACGCTGTCGCGCCAGAGCCAGGACCGCGTCGCCGACACCAGCGCCTACGCCGCCGAGACCATCAACGCGATCCAGACCGTCCAGTCCTTCACGCACGAGGCCGTCGACCGGGCCCGCTTCACGGACGCGGTGGAGCAGACCTTTGCCACCGCCCTCAAGCGCGTGCGGGCTCGAGCCACCATGACGGCCCTGGTCATCGTCCTCGTCTTTGCAAGCATCGTCGGCGTCCTCTGGGTGGGGGCGCAGGCCGTCATCGCCGGCGACATGACCGGCGGACAGCTCGGCGCCTTCATTCTCTATGCCGTGATCGTGGCCTCGGGCCTCGGCGCCCTGTCCGAAGTATGGGGAGAGGTGCAGCAGGCAGCCGGCGCGCTCGAACGCATCGTCGAGATCCTCGAGACCACGCCACTCGTAAGCGCTCCGGCCAACCCTGCAAGCCTGCCCGCACCGCGTGGCGAAGTCGCCTTCGAGAACGTGACCTTCGAATACCCGCAGCGACCGGGCGTGGCCGCCCTCAAGGGCTTCACGCTTCGCCTGAAACCTGGCGAGACCGTCGCCCTCGTGGGTCCCTCCGGAGCAGGCAAGACGACGGTGTTCCAGCTCCTGCAGCGCTTCTTCGATGTCCAGTCGGGCCGCATCCTTGTCGAGGGCGTCGACGTGCGCAGCGTCGATCCTCGCGATCTGCGCGCACGCCTCGCGCTGGTGCCGCAGGAAACGGTGATCTTTGGCGATACGGCGCTGGAAAACATCCGCTATGGCCGGCCATCGGCCACAGCGGATGAAATTCGCGCGGCGGCAAAGGCGGCGCAGGCAGACGAATTCATCTCCCGCCTGCCGCAGGGCTATGACACCCATCTCGGCGAGCGCGGCATCACCCTCTCGGGCGGCCAGCGCCAGCGCATCGCGATCGCCCGTGCAATCCTGCGCGACGCGCCGATCCTCCTGCTTGACGAGGCAACAAGCGCCCTTGATGCCGAGAGTGAGCGCCTCGTGCAGCTCGCGCTCGAGGGCCTGATGAGCCAGAAGACCACGATCGTCATCGCCCACCGCCTCGCAACCGTCCAGCGCGCCGACCGCATCGTCGTGATGGAGCAGGGTACCATCGTGGCCGAAGGCACGCACGCCGAACTCGTGGAAGGCGGAGGTCTCTATGCCCGCCTCGCGCGCCTGCAGTTCTCGGGCCTCGCGGCCGAATAGACGTCAGCCCGGCGGCGACAGCACGTCCACCCGGTCCGTCTCGCCGGTCGCAGGCCCGCCAAAAGGCATGATGTCGATCCGCTCGAACGAGATGCCACGCGCAACGAAGTGATCGCGCACCGCCCGCGCACGCTCCAGCGACAGCCGGCGCGCCTGCGAGGACATGTCACCCGTGCGCCCGCTATAGGCCACGATCCGGATGCGACCCTTCGATGCCGCAATCCGCTCAGCCAGCGCATCGAGCGGCGCCGTCGCATCGGCGGGCAGGCCATTCCCGCCCCCTGAAAACCGGATGCGTCCCAGCAACTGCAGGCCGGCTGCCGGATCGGCGACACGGGCGTCGGGAAACGGATCCCGTGCTGTGCCGCGCAACTCGACAGGAAAATTCTCCATCATCGCCACAGGCAGGTCCGCCTTCGGCTTGGTTCTGACAACGACCTCGGCATCGGAGGGAGCGGGGCCCGGCTCCACCGGCGCTTGCGGGTTGGCCGCGGCGACGAGCCCGCTGTCAGGCTTCGGGCGAGGCAGCGGCACGCTGCGGCGCAGGTCAGCGGCGAGGGCAGGCTTCCGCGCTCCCGGTTCCTCCGGGGGGATCTCGGGAATGGGCGCTGGTTCAGGCAGCCCAAGCGCATCCATGTTGACGGTGACATCTTCCTCCTCGCCCTCGCGCGAAGGCGCGCGCTGCCCCATCGCCGGACCGGCAAAGGCAGAGACACTCACGAGGACCAGGATCAGGCAACGCATGCCAGCATTATAGCGCAGCACGCCGGCGATTTCACGCGCTCGCGCCCTTCAGCGTTTTCAGCATGGGCCCGTGCAGGTTCCCGTTGGAGGCCAGGATATGGCCGTTGGTCAGCATGTCCTGCCCGCTGGCAAGGTCGCTCACGATTCCGCCCGCTTCCCGGACAAGCACAATCCCTGCGGCCACGTCCCACGATGACAGCGATCTCTCCCAGAACGCGTCGTAGCGCCCGGCTGCCACCCAGGCGAGATCCAGCGCTGCCGATCCGAACCGGCGGACACCTGAAACCTCGCGCATGACGGCATTGACCTCGCCGAGGAACCCCTCGTGACCGGGACGCCCGCGATGCGGGATGCCTGTGGCGACCAGCGCATCAGCCAGCTCGCGCCGCCCGGACACCCTGAGCCTCCGCTCGTTGTGCCAGGCCCCTTGGCCCTTCTCGGCGGTGAACATGTCATCCGTCACCGGATTATAGACGACGCCGGCCACAAGGTGGCCCTCGCGCTCAAGGCCGACCGATACCGCAAAATGCGGCACGCCGTGCATGAAGTTGATTGTCCCGTCGAGCGGATCGATGAACCAGCGATGGGACTTGTCAGGTCCCTCGATCACGCCGCCTTCCTCCATCACGAACCCGTAATGCGGACGGGTCCGCACGAGTTCCTCGCGGAGCACTTTCTCGGCCTTCAGGTCAGCCTTGGTCACAAAGTCTGCAAGTCCCTTGCGCATGACCTGCAGGTTCTCGAGTTCTCCGAAGTCACGCAGGATCGCGCGGGCGGCCTTGCGGACCGCGCCTGTCATGATGTTCATCAGCGGCGTATTGATGGCCATTGGGTTCTGTCTACTCCGCGCGCTTGATGTATTCGACTTCGTCTGTCGAAACGATGATCTTGGACCCGACATCGATGAATGGTGGCACCATGACGCGCAGTCCGTTCTCGAGCATGGCAGGCTTGTACGATGGTGCAGCCGTCTGGCCCTTCACCACGGGATCGGTTTCCGTGACCGACAGCGTCACCTGCAGCGGCAGTTTCACCGCGATGGGACGCCCCTCATAGCTCTCGACCTTGACCTCCATGCCCTCCGACAGGAAGGCCGCGCGCTCGCCCATGAAGTCCTTGGCGATCTCGATCTGGTCAAAGGTTTCCTTGTCCATGAAGGTCAGCACATCGCCTGCTTCGAACAGGAACGTATAGGGCTTGAACTCAAGCTCGATCGCCTCGACGCTTTCGGCCGACCGGAACCGCTCGTTCAGCTTGCGCCCGTCGAACAGGTTCTTCAGTTCCACCTGGTTGTAGGCGCCGCCTTTGCCGGGCTTCACGGCCTGCGTCTTGACGGCGACCCAGAGCGAGCCGTCGTGTTCAATCACGGCGCCGGGCTTGATTTCGTTGCCTGCGATCTTCATGGGTTCTCAGCGAAAACAAAAAGGGGCGGTCGCCCGCCCGTCCAAAGAGGCGCGGACCCTATCAGGCCCGCATCCGGGGTTCAACGCGCCCCACGGCCGGTCTTTGCAAGCGTGTCGAAGATATCGTTAAGGCGCCGAACGGCCTCGGCTGGGCCATCCGGATGGTCCCAGACCCCGCTCGCGACCGCAAGGAAATCGGCGCCCGCTTCAACCAGCACAGGGGCATTTTCCGTCGTGATGCCCCCGATCGCCACGCAGGGAACCGTCATCATTTCCTGCCACCATGTCAGAAGTTCGGGCTCGGCGCGTGTCTTGGCGTCCTTCGTCGCCGTCGGAAAGAAGGCGCCGAACGCGACATAATCGGCCCCGGCCTCAGCCGCCTCCATGGCCAGGTGTCGCGAGTCATGGCAGGTCACACCTACGATCGCCTTCGGGCCAAGCAGCGCCCGCGCCTCGGCATAAGAGGCGTCCTCCTGTCCGACATGAACCCCGTCCGCCCCGAGCGTGCGCGCAAGGTCAGGCCGGTCATTGATGATGAAGGCCGCGCCCGCCTGCTGCACGATCGGCATCAGCGTTTCGCCGGCCTTCAGGATCTCGCCACCCGGTACATCCTTGAGCCGCAACTGCACGCACGCAACATCACCCGCACCACGCGCCCGGCGGAGTGTCTCGCCGAAGCGCCCGTCGATCCGGGGCGGGGTGATGAGGTAAAGCCGGCAGCGAATTACGCGGCATCCTTCTCGAGCGCGGCCGTCCACTTGCCCAGCGACGCAAGCCCGTTCATCCGCGCGCGGTGTGCAAAGGCCTTCTGCGCGGCAGCAACGTTCTCGCGCTTGCCCGACCACGCCTTCTGCGGTGCAGCCTGCAGGGCACGGCCATAGCTGAACGTCAGCTTCCAGGGCAGGGGGCCAAGCTTGTTCATCGCATCAAGGTGCGCCGTCGCTTCCTCGTCGGACTGTCCGCCCGAGAGGAACGCGATCCCCGGTACCGCCGGCGGCACGCAGTTCTTGAGCATCTTCACGGTCTTCTCGGCAACTTCCTGCACGGACGCCTTCTTCGCCGACTTCTTGCCGGCGATCGCCATGTTGGGCTTGAGCACGATGCCCTCGAGCGCAACCTCGGCCTTGTAGAGCTCGCTGAACGTCTCCTTCAGCACCCATTCCGTCACGTCGTAGCAGGTATCGATGTCATGCTCGCCGTCCATCAGCACTTCCGGCTCGACGATCGGCACGATGCTCGCCTGCTGGCAGAGCGCCGCATAGCGGGCAAGCGCATGCGCATTGGCATGAACGCAGTTGTGGGTCGGGATGCCGGCACCGATGTCAATCACCGCACGCCACTTCGCAAAGCGCGCGCCGCGCTCGAAATACTTCGGCAGGCGCTTCGACAGCCCGTCGAGCCCCTTCGTGATCAGTTCCTTCGGCGAACCCGGAAGCGCCTCAGTGCCCTCGTCGACCTTGATGCCCGGCACGGCCCCGGTATCGGCAATGATCTTGACCAGCGGCGTGCCGTCGGCGGCATCCTGCCAGATCGTCTCGTCATAGAGGATGACGCCCGATACGAACTCCTTCATGGCCGGCGTCCGGAACATCAGCTCGCGATAGTCGCGCCGGCTCGTCTCGGTCGACTCCACGCCGATGGCGTCAAAGCGCTTCTTGATCGTGCCCGAGCTCTCGTCAGCCGCAAGGATCCCCTTGCCCGGGGCCACCATCTTCTGCGCGATCTTTTCAAGGTCAGCGATAGACATGTCTCTCTCCCTCAATCCTCAGGCCGACAGCGCTTTCACGCCCGGCAATTCCTTTCCTTCCAGCCACTCCAGGAACGCGCCACCCGCCGTCGAGCAATAGGTGAACCCGTCCTCCGCACCCGCCTGCGCCAGCGCCGCCAGCGTGTCGCCGCCGCCTGCAACCGACACCATGGCGCCCACGCGCGTCAGCATGGCTACGTGCCGTGCAACCGAACTTGTGCCGGTGTCAAACGGTGGGGTCTCGAAGGCACCGAGCGGTCCGTTCCAGACCACCGTCTTTGCCGTCTCCAGGCGCGCTGCAATGTCAGCCAGCGAGTCCGATCCGATGTCCAGGATCATGCCGTCGGCCGGCGTCAGGTTCACCGGAAGCGTCTTGGCCGCAGCCATCGGCTTGAATTCCTTCGCAACCACACCGTCGCTCGGCAGCACGATGGCGCAACCGCGCGCCTGGGCCTTCGCCATGATTTCCCGCGCCTTGTCGAGGAGCGCAGGCTCATGCAGCGATTTGCCGATGGGAATACCCTGCGCCTTCAGGAACGTGTTCGCCATGCCACCGCCGATCACCAGCGCATCAACCTTGGCGACCAGGTTTTCGAGCACGGCCAGCTTTGACGAGACCTTCGCCCCACCCACGATCGCCACGACCGGATGCTGCGGATGCTCGAGCACGCGGCCCAGGGCCTCAAGCTCGGCCTGCATCCCGCGCCCCGCATAGGCTGGCAGCTTGTGGGCAAGTCCTTCGGTGGTCGCGTGTGCACGATGCGCTGCCGAGAACGCATCATTCACATAGGCATCGCCCAGCAGGGCCAGCGCGCTGACCAGCGCCGGATCGTTCTTCTCCTCGCCGGCATGAAAGCGCGTGTTCTCGAGACACAGCACCTCGCCATCCTTCAGCGACGCGACGGCAGCCTCGGCAACGCTGCCGATACAGTCGTCGGCAAACCCAACCGTCTTGCCCACGGCCTTGGAAAGGGCGGGAATGACCTGTCGAAGCGACATCGCCTCGACGCGCTTGCCATCGGGCCGTCCAAAGTGGGACAGCACGACGACGCGCGCACCTTTCGCAACGAGGTCGCGGATCGTCCGCGCAGCCTGGTCGATGCGCGCCGTGTCCGTGACCAGCCCGTCCTTCATCGGAACGTTCAGGTCGGCACGCACGAGCACGCGCTTGCCCCTTGCATCCAGTTGGTCGATTGTGCGGAAACCGGCCATCAGAGAAGCTTCCCCATCGCGACCGCCGTGTCGCTCATGCGGTTGGCAAAGCCCCACTCGTTGTCATACCAGCTCATGACGCGCACCAGCGTGCCATCCATGACCTTGGTCTGGTCGAGCGCGAACGACGACGACGCCGGATGATGGTTGAAGTCCATCGATACCAGCGGCGCGTCCACGACAGCCAGCACGCCCTTCAGTTCGCCTTCCGCCGCACGCTTCACCGCGCCGTTGATCTCCTCGACCGTCGTCGCGCGCTTTGCGATGAACTTGAGGTCCACGACCGAAACATTGGGCGTCGGCACGCGGATGGCGACGCCATCGAGCTTGCCCTTCAGTTCCGGCAGCACCAGGCCCACGGCCTTCGCGGCACCCGTCGAGGTCGGGATCATCGACAGCGCCGCGGCGCGCGCACGATAGAGATCCTTGTGCATCTGGTCGAGCGACGGCTGGTCGTTCGTATAGGCATGGA
>DAISVV010000115.1:0-9997 GCA_036840015.1 Micropepsaceae bacterium | reverse complement strand
AGGCCACCCGGGTGATCCACCGGCTCGTGGCAGGTCTCCTGCCGGCCTCGGCCAGCCGCTAGTCAACAAGGCCCACACACCCGCTAGAGGGATAATGAAAATGGAAAACCGTTATCGGATCTTCGGCGCCGAGATGTCGCCCTATTCGGTCAAGGTGCGCGCCTGGGCGCGCTTCAAGGATGTGCCGCATGTCTGGCTGAACCGCGGAGGCGAGAACGCGGCCGAATACGCACGGCACGCGAAGATCCAGATCGTGCCGCTCGTACTGACGCCGACCGGTGCCGTCCTTCAGGACTCAACCCCAATCATCGAGGCGCTGGAGGCCATCCATCCCGACCCCGCAATCCATCCCGCCGACCCCGCCCTGCGCTTCCTCTCCGAGTTGCTCGAGGAGCTGGCCGACGAATGGGGCAACAAGTGGATGTTTCATTATCGCTGGCGCCGACCCATTGACCAGCAGGCTTCGGCCGGTCGCCTTGCCCTCGCGATGAACCCCGCCATGGATGAAGCAACGCAGTCCGCCTTTGCCGAACAGATACGCGCGCGCATGACCGGCCGCGTGTGGTTCGTGGGCTCGAGCGACGAGACCGCACCCTTCATCGAGCGCACGTTCCATGCCGCGCTGGGTCAGCTCGATGCGCATCTGGCAACGCGGCGCTATCTGTTTGGCGACAGGCCGTCCTTTGCCGACTTTGCGCTCTGGGGCCAGATTTACAACATGTGGACCGATCCTACGCCCTGCGCCATCATCGAGGCGCGCGCCCAGAATGTGCTGGCCTGGATCCAGCGCATGCTCTGGCCACGTGTGGAGGGCAGTTTCGAGACATGGGACACGCTCGCCCCGACCATGCAGCCCATCCTGCGCGACTGGGTCGGCAACTGGTTCCTGCCGTGGAGCCGCGCAAACGCAGCGGCCATTGCAACCGCGCCCGATACCGGGTTCTCGGTCATGCTCGAGGATTTCAACTGGACGCAGAAACCTCAGAAGTACCACGCAAAGTCGCTGGAGGCGCTGCGCGCCAAGCATGCATCCGTTGCCGGGCACGCCGGGCTGAACGCAATCCTGACATCAGCCGGCATCCGTCTGTGAGCCGCGCCAAGTCCGTCAGAGCAGACGGATCCTCGCTGCGATGCGGTCCATCGCCTCGCTGAGCCGCTCGGGTGACTGCGCAAAGCAGAGCCTTATGAACCTGTCGTTCTCGCGGTCCTCCGGCAGCCCGAAGGCAATTCCGGGCGCCACGCCGACCTTGGCCTCGGCAACGAGGCGCTTGGCAAAGCCGATGCTGTCGCTCATGCCCTCGACCGCGATGAAACCATAGAAGGCACCCGGCGGCTTGGACCAGCTCATCCGGTTCTGCCCGGCAAGGAACGCGCCCACGATCTCGCGGCCCCGGCGGCAGCGCTCGACCATTGAGTTCAGGAACCCATCGCCATTGGTGATCGCCTCGACCGCCCCGTACTGCGCGAACGTCGTGGCGCCGGAATTGTTGTAGGCCGCAAGCTCGTGCATCTGCGGTCCGAGGTGGATGGGATGGAGGACCCAGCCGATCCGCCAACCGGTCATCGCCCAGGCCTTCGAGAAGCCGTTCACCACGAAGACCGCATCGTCATCCTCGGCCAGCGCCGCAAAGCTCGGCGCGGGCGTCTCGTAGACAAGGGGGGTATAGACCTCGTCCGAGATGATCGCGATCCCGCGGGCACGCGCAAACGCCAGCACGGCCCGCTGCTCCTCCACGCTCATGATCCATCCGGTCGGGTTGCTCGGCGAGGCGATGAACAGCGCCTTGGTGCGGCCGTCCACACTGTCAAACAGGCGCTGCAGGTCGAGCCGCCATGGCTCGCCCCCGGCACCACCCGATAGCCTGACAAAGCGCGGCTCGGCCCCCATGCCGAGGACGGCCTGGAAGATGTTGGGCCACATCGGCGAGACGATGACGACATTGTCGCCGGGCCTCAGCAGGCATTGCAGGACGATATTGATCGAAAGCATCGCCGACCCCGGCGAGGTGACCCTCTCGGGGCTGATGGTCCGGCCGCACTGCCGGCTGGCCCACCGGGCAATCCCCTCCCTCAAGGCGGGAAGACCCCGCACGAAGGTGTAGAATGTCCGCCCCTCGTCGAGGGCCCGCTTGGCGGCATCCCGGATGAAGGCAGGGGTGGGCAGGTCGCTCTCCCCGAACCAGAGGGGGATGATGTCCGGGTCCCCGAGCGCCGTGGACGAAACCGCCCCGATTCCGTTGGGTCTTAACCCAAGGATCTCTGGCCGGAGCGGGGAGGGGGCGGAAGAGGGCATATTTGTCGCGCTTTCGTCAGGAGCGGCGCAAACTGCCGCTCTTGCGCCCCCCGGCGCAACCCCCTAAAAGCCTCAGCCATTCCACACGCGGACTTGGGTTGCCTCGCTGTCACAAGGCAGGTCGCCCTCCGGTGCCGCCCCCGCAAGGGGGTGGTGATGTCCGCGGAGGCTAAACCGGTCAAGGAGATAACGACCAATGGCTCTGCCAGAATACACCATGCGCCAGCTTCTCGAAGCCGGCGTGCACTTCGGGCACCAGACCCATCGCTGGAACCCCCGCATGGCCCCGTTCCTTTACGGGTCCCGCAACAAGATCCACATCATCGCCCTCACCCAGACCGTGCCGCTGCTGCACCAGGCGCTCAAGACGGTGCGTGATGTTGTGGGCCAGGGCGGTCGCGTCCTGTTTGTCGGAACAAAGCGCCAGGCGTCCGACGCTGTGGCGGACGCCGCCAAGCGCTGCGCCCAGTATTATGTCAACCACCGCTGGCTCGGCGGCACGCTGACCAACTGGCAGACGATCTCGAACTCGATCAAGCGCCTGCGCTCGATCGAGGAGATCCTCAATGCCGGCGGCGTCGGCCTGACCAAGCGCGAAGTGCTGAACCTGCAGCGCGAGAAGGAAAAGCTTGATCGCGCGCTCGGCGGCATCAAGGAAATGGGCGGCGTTCCCGACCTCCTGTTCGTGATCGATACGAACAAGGAATCCATTGCCATCCAGGAAGCCAACAAGCTTGGCATTCCGGTCGTGGCGGTCGTCGATTCCAACTCGAACCCGCAGGGCATCGCGTTCCCGATCCCGGGCAACGACGACGCCTCGCGCGCCATCGCTCTTTACTGCGACCTCGTCGCCCGCTCGGTGATTGACGGCCTGTCGGCGTTCCAGGGTTCCTCGGGTGTCGACATCGGCGCCTCGGAAGAGGGTCCGACGCAGGAACTGCCGGCTTAAGGCATCAAGGACATGACCCCGCGCCGCCATTCGCGGCGCGGCCAACTCAAGAGGTTAGGAGCACACCATGGCTGAGATCACAGCCGCGATGGTCAAGGACCTGCGCGAAAAGACGGGCGCCGGCATGATGGATTGCAAGGCCGCGCTGAATGAAACAAAGGGCGACATGGAAGCCGCCGTCGACTGGCTGCGCAAGAAGGGCCTGTCGAAGGCCGCCAAGAAGGCGGGCCGCACGGCGGCCGAGGGCCTCGTCGGCGTCGCCGCCAAGGGAGGCAAGGGCGCCGTCGTCGAGATCAACTCGGAGACGGACTTTGTTGCCCGCAACGACCAGTTCCAGGCGTTCGTCGCCAAGGCGGCTGAGCTCGCCCTCGAGGCCGGCGGCGACGTCGCCCGGCTGGGCCGCACGCCCTATCCGGGCACAAGCACCGATGTCGAAGGCCAGCTGAAGAACCTGGTCGCCACGATCGGCGAGAACATGACCCTGCGCCGCACCGCCGTTTTCGACGTCTCGCCGGGCGTGGTCGCAAGCTACGTGCACAACCAGACAGCCCCCAACCTGGGCCGCATGGGCGTTCTCGTGGCGTTGCAGTCCGCCGGCAACGCCGAGGCGCTGGCGGCCCTGGGCCGCAAGATCGCCATGCATGTTGCCTCTGCCAACCCGATGGCCCTGACGGCCGCCGAGGTTGACCAGGCCACGCTGGAGCGTGAAAAGGCCATTTTCGCCGACCAGGCCCGTGCCACCGGCAAGCCCGAGAACATCATCGCGAAGATGGTCGAAGGCCGGGTTCGCAAGTTCTACGAAGAGGTCGTGCTGCTGCAGCAGGCCTTCATCATGGACCCCGACAAGACCGTCGAGGCCTTCGTGAAGGCTGCTGAAAAGGAAGCCGGCGCACCCATCTCCGTCGTGGGATTTGTGCGCTTTGCCCTTGGCGAGGGCATCCAGAAAGAGGAAACTGACTTCGCTGCCGAAGTCGCAGCCGCCGCCAAGGGCTAAGGGCTACACGACAACAAGGGCCGGGACACATGACATCAGCGCCTCTCTACCGCCGGATACTCCTCAAGATCTCCGGCGAGGCGTTGATGGGTTCCGGCCAGTACGGCATCGATCTTGCCACCGTCGACCGCATCGCCAGCGAGATCAAGGAAGCCCGCAACATCGGCACCCAGGTCTGCGCCGTCATCGGCGGCGGGAACATCTTCCGCGGCATGAAGGCGGCCGACGCCGGCATGGAACGGGCGACCGCCGACTACATGGGCATGCTCGGCACCATCATGAATGCGCTGGCCATGCAGAACGCGCTCGAGAAGATCGGCGTATTCACCCGCGTGCAGTCCGCCATTCCCATGACCACGGTGTGCGAACCCTATATCCGCCGTCGCGCGATCCGGCACATGGAAAAGGGCAGGGTCGTGATCTTCGCGGCCGGCACCGGCAACCCCTTTTTCACCACCGATACGGCCGCAGCCCTGCGCGCCGCCGAGATGGGTGTCGACGCCATCATGAAGGGAACGCAGGTCAACGGTGTCTATTCCGAAGACCCCAAGAAGAACCCCGACGCCCAGCGTTACGATCGCCTGACGCACTCCGAGGTCCTGAGCCGCGAGCTCAAGGTCATGGATGCATCGGCTGTCGCACTGGCGCGTGACAGCAACATCAGGATTATCGTCTTCAACATCCACGAGAAGATGAACTTCGTGCGCGTCCTGCAAGGCCAGGGCCTGTGCACGGTGATCGGTTCGTAGGAAAAAAAAGCGGGCGTACGCGCCCGATTGACACGGCACGCCCGCCGAACGGAGGAACGCCATGGCCCAGTCCAAGCCCTTTGACCTTGATGACCTTCAAAAGCGCATGAAGGGCGCCGTCCAGACCCTGAAGGCCGAATTCAGCGGCCTGAGGACCGGACGCGCCAGCGTCAGCCTGCTCGATCCCGTCCAGGTCGATGCCTATGGCAGCGCCATGCCGCTGAACCAGGTTGGTACCGTGAACGCGCCCGAGCCGCGGATGCTCACCGTCCAGGTCTGGGACCGCGGCCTCGTGATTGCCGTCGACAAGGCCATCCGCGCGGCGGGCCTCGGCCTCAATCCGCAGGTGGACGGACAGTTGCTGCGCATCCCGATCCCGCCCCTGACCGAAGACCGCCGCCGCGAGCTGACCAAGATCGCCTCGAAGTACTCCGAAGCTGCCCGCGTCGCCGTGCGCAACATCCGCCGCGACGGGATGGAGCACCTGAAGAAGCTCGAGAAGGAGCACCAGATCAGCGAGGACGAGCACAAGACGCAGTCCGACAAGGTGCAGAAGGCCACTGACAGCCACATCAAGGAAATCGACGACGCCTTCACCGCGAAGGAAAAGGAAATCATGCAGGTCTAGGCCGGCACCGGCAGGACGAGACGCATGGCCGAGGCCCCGACGGAAGGCAGCAGCAAGGCGGTGCCCAACCACGTGGCCATCATCATGGATGGCAATGGTCGCTGGGCGGCCGCCCGCCATCTTCCGCGCCTCATGGGCCACCGCGCGGGTGTGGCGGCCGTGCGCGAGACGGTGCGCGCCGCCAACCGCCTCGGCATCCGCTACCTCACGCTGTTCGGCTTTTCCTCGGAGAACTGGAAGCGACCTGCGGCCGAAGTCTCCGACCTCATGGGACTCCTGCGGCTCTACATCCGCTCCGACCTTGAGGAACTTCATGCCAACGGTGTCGAGATCAGGATCATCGGTGCCCGCCAGCGTCTTGACCCGGACATCGTCGACCTGATCGACGAGGTCCACCGCAAGACGGCCGGCAACCCGAACCTGAAGCTCACGATTGCCTTCAACTATGGCGGCCAGGACGAGATCCTCGACGCGGTGCGCCGCATCGCAGAGGAGGTCAAGGCCGGCCGGCTCCAGCCCGAGCAGGTTAACCGGGATGTCTTTGCCGCCCACCTGGCAACGGCCGGCATCCCGGACCCCGACCTCGTGATCCGCACCAGTGGCGAGAAACGGCTCAGCAATTTTCTCCTCTGGCAGACGGCCTATGCAGAGTTTGTGTTCCTCGACACGCTCTGGCCGGATTTCGGCGAGTTGCATTTGTCCGAGGCCATCCGGCAATATCAGGCGCGGGACCGCCGCTTCGGCGGAAGGAACCTGTCGGGCGGCGAATGACAACCTTGAGCGCAAAAAACTCGTCTCTTTGGCCGCGCATCCTGACTTCCCTTGTCCTGCTCCCCTCAGCCCTTTTTGCCGTCTAT
Source organism: Micropepsaceae bacterium (assembly GCA_036840015.1). Classification (GTDB taxonomy): domain Bacteria; phylum Pseudomonadota; class Alphaproteobacteria; order Micropepsales; family Micropepsaceae; genus SZUA-430. The sequence goes on along the minus strand of DAISVV010000115.1, from coordinate 3,527 downwards.
GCCGGAGGCTGGGTCCTGGCGCTCTGGGCGGCCGCCGCAGGCCTTGCCATGGCGCGGGAATGGGTAAAGATCGTCCACCGGGAAGAAGCGCCGGGCTGGCGCCTTGCCCTGCACGCGGCCGCGATCCTCGGCTCGCAGGCACTCCTGCTCGCCGGCATGCACGACATGGCGATGGTCTGTGTCCTCCTCATGGCGCTGATCGGCAACGTCTACGCACAGCGCCTGGGCGAACGCTCGGTCTGGACTGTCATGGGGATCCTCTTCATCGCCATTCCCTGCCTCGCTTTCGCGCACTTGCGGATGCTCGACCCCTTCGGGCTCGAGACCGTGGTCTGGATCCTCTGCATCGTCTGGGCAACAGACAGCGCGGCCTACCTCGCAGGCTCGGCGCTCGGCGGCCCCAAGCTCGCCCCGCTCATTACCCCCTACAATACATTGGTTGGCTCCGTTTCAGGTCGCGCCGCCGGCATGGTCGCGGGCATGGCGCTGGCGAGCGCCGCCGGCCTGTCGCCCGATGCCGATTATGTCCTCGCCTGCGCCGGCGTTTCGGTGCTCACGCAGTGCGGTGACCTCGCCGAGTCGTTCCTCAAGCGCACCTTCGGCGTGAAGGACGCCTCCGACCTCATCCCCGGTCATGGCGGCGCGCTCGACCGCCTCGACGGGTTGGTTTTCGCCACCAGCGGTGTCGCGATTTTCGTTCAGATTTCTGGCATTTCGCCCGTTTCGCTGGCGGTGTCGTGAGCGCTGGAACAGGCAGGACCGTCAGCATTCTGGGCTCAACCGGTTCGGTCGGTTCCAGCACGGTCGAACTCATCGAGCACCACAACGGCCTCGCGCCGGGGCGCTTCCGTGTCGTGGCCCTCGCCGCAAACGAGAGGGCCGACCTTCTGGCGGCGCAGGCCCTGCGCCTGCGGCCATCCTTCGTCGCCATCGGCAATGCCGCCCGCTACGCCGAACTGAAGCAAGCGCTTGCCGGAACCCCGGTCGAGGTCGCCGCCGGACCCGAGGCCGTGATCGAAGCCGCCCGCCGTGATGCGGACTGGGTCATGGCCAGCATCGTGGGCACTGCCGGCCTCGAGCCCACGCTGGCCGCAGTCAGGCGCGGCAAGACGGTCGCGCTGGCCAACAAGGAATGCCTCGTGTCCGCCGGCAGCCTGTTCATGGGAGAAGTCCGCCGCCACGGGACGAGATTGCTCCCCGTCGATTCCGAGCACAATGCCGTGTTTCAGGTGTTCGACGCGGCACAGGCCAACACGATTGAGCGCATCACGCTCACAGCCTCCGGCGGCCCCTTCAGGACCTGGACCCGCAGCCAGATGAAGGGGGTCACCCCCCGCGAGGCGTGCCGCCACCCCAATTACGCCATGGGCGCAAAGATTTCGGTCGATTCGGCAACGCTCATGAACAAGGGCCTCGAGCTGATCGAGGCCCATTTCATGTTCGATACGCCGCCCGAGCGCCTCGACGTGGTCGTGCACCCCCAGCAGGCCGTGCATTGCCTCGTGACCTATGTCGACGGATCGGTCCTGGCGCAGCTGGCGGCCCCCGACATGCGCACCCCGATCGCCTATGCGCTGGGCTATCCGGACCGGATCGAGGCCATGACCCGGCGCCTGAACCTTGCCGAATTGGGCCAGCTGACCTTCGAGGCCCCTGACCTCGAGCGCTTCCCCTGCCTCAGGCTGGCACAGCAGGCCATGGCGGCCGGAAATGGTGCCACGACGGTGCTGAATGCCGCCAATGAGATCGCCGTAGCCGCTTTTTTGGCGGGAAACCTTGCTTTCGAAACCATACCGGAAGTTGTAGAAACCACGTTGGAGGCGTGCGCCACGGGTGCGGCGGAGCCGCTGACCCTGCCTTCCGTGCTGGCGCTGGATTCGCAAGCCAGGGAACACGCCAAACGCGCATTGAAAAATGCGTCAGGGTTGGCGACAACCCTTTGATTAACGGAAACGGACTCGGATGCTTGACCTCGTAACCAGCTTTGCATTGGGCGGTCTTGGCTTTCTCTTCGTCATCTCGCTCGTGGTCTTCGTCCACGAGCTGGGCCATTTCCTCGCGGGAAGGTACTTCGGCGTGAAGGTCGACGTGTTCTCGATCGGCTTCGGCCGCGAGCTCTTCGGTTTCAACGACCGCCACGGAACACGCTGGAAGGTGGCTATGCTGCCGCTGGGCGGCTATGTGAAATTCTGGGGTGACGAGAACGAGGCCAGCGCACCGAGCCACGAGAAGCTGAACAACGTCTCCGCGGCCGACCGCGCGGGATCGTTCCACCACAAGGTCTGGTGGCAAAAGATGATCATTTCGGCCGCCGGACCGGTGGCCAATTTCATCCTCGCTATCGCCATTCTGGCCATCCTGTTCCTAAGCTATGGCTCGACGGCCCCGGCCGCCATCATCGGCAGCGTCAAGAAGGGTTATCCGGCCGACATGGCCGGCTTGAAGCCTGGCGACCGGATCGTGAGCATCGATGGCGACGCCATCAAGAGCTTCAGCGACCTCATCAAGATCGTGTCCGTGTCCGACGGGCACACCTTGAATTTCCTCATCGAGCGCAATGGCGAACGCCAGGAGCTCGCGGTCACGCCGACAATGATCGCAAAGCCCGACAGCTTTGGCGCGACCATCCGCGATCCCGGCATCGGTGTCAGCCCTGTGATCCCGGGCCTTGTCGAATCGGTGGAGCCAGGCTCGCCGGCCGCGGCTGCCGGCCTGCGCCCTGATGACATCGTCGTGGAGATAAACCAGCTGCCCGTGATGAATTTCCGGGATGTCGCGCGCGAACTGGCCGCCGCCCAGGGAAAGCCTGTCGCAGTCCGGATCGCCCGCCAGAAGGGGGCGCAGAAGTCCGGTCGCGAGTACGAGCGGCTTGACCTGACCCTCGTGCCGCGGGCTGTCGTGGCCGCGGGCTCTGCAGATCAGCAGGTATGGGAGGCCGCCGGATTCGCCGTTTACGCGAAAGGTGCCCCGGAACCTTACGTGCGTGTAACCTACGGCGTCCTTGAAGCCCTTTCGGCCGGCACGAATGAAGTCAAATTCATCGTGGTGAAGACGATTTATTTTATTGGCCAACTCTTGACGGGCAGTGCGGACTACCAACAGTTGTCCGGTCCGATCGGAATCGCCACGGTTTCCGGGAAAGTCGCCGTGGAGTACGGGCTCATCCCGTTAATCAACCTGGCGGCGGTGTTGTCTGTGAGCATCGGTTTACTCAATCTTTTTCCGATCCCGATGCTCGACGGGGGACATATCCTGTACTATGCAATAGAAGCATTGCGTGGGCGTCCGTTGGGGGAGCGGGCCAAGGAGCTTGGCTTTCGGATTGGGCTGGTTTTCGTCGGTTGTCTGTTCTTGTGCGCAACATGGATCGACCTGACAAAATTGGTATCCGGTTGATGGGCTGTCTTTCCCGAAGTGCTTGGTTGTATCGGTGTCTTCTGCCGCGGGGCGTGAACGAATGAATAGATTGCTGGGATTGCTATTGGCGCTGGGTACGGCGGTCTTCTTCCAGGCCTCGGTGGCCATGG
>DAISVV010000114.1:0-10058 GCA_036840015.1 Micropepsaceae bacterium | reverse complement strand
AACGCCCGCGGATATGCTTACGCTGCGCCTCATTTCCGGGTCCGGGGCGTGGCCGCTCTTGTGGCGCCTGCCATGGCGGGGGCATGGATGACCGATGTCGATGCCCTGCTTCCGTTTGATTTCATTCGTGTTTCACCGTGTCGCCGAGAATCATCGCATGGGTTCCAGCCATGATTTCCATCGTCGCCCGGCGCGTGTCGCTGCGTTTCGGCTATTATTCCCAGCCTATTGGAGAAAAAGATTTTTCCCTTCGGGAATAAATTCTGCCTCCCGAAGGCAGCCGGTTTTTCGCGCAAACTGGTGCCGCAGGCGGTTCGCGCCTCTTCCTGATCGCGCTGCCATCCGTCCCCGCCGCGCCCTCGATTCGTGCACGCGCGTGGCCATCACGGACCCGACCGGCCCTGTCGCCAGCGCCGCTTCAGTGGTATGGCATCGGCAATCCTGAAACTGGCTGGCGACGTCAAGAGGGACATGATGGGTCGTTTCTTTCTGGGGCTGGCTGGCGCGATCGTTCTGTCCGGGCTCCTGCTGTCGGGCGTCATGGGGCTCCACCTGGTGAATGAAGCCGACTGGTCGACCCATTCCACCGCCGGGTCCCAGCGCGAGGTCCGCATCCTGAGAGACCGGTTCGGCGTGCCGCATGTGCGGGGCCGGACAGACGCCGATGTCGCCTTTGGCCTCGCCTATGCGCACGCCGAGGACGATTTCCGCACGATCAAGCAGTCGATCATGACGAGCCGCGGCCGGCTGTCGCTGTCAGAAGACCAACTGCCGCGCCTTGCGAACTCAGCCTCGCGCGCGCTGGGACTAGCGGACATGTTCACCGTCGCGGGTGGAGATCCGATGGTGACCGACTATCTCGTGCAACTGCTCAAGGTGCGGGCGCGCGTGGAGGCAGGATATGATGACAATCTTGCGCGTGGACTGATCAGTCGGGGTACTCATGACGTGCTCGTCGGCTATGCTGAGGGCCTCAATCTCTTTGCGGCGCACCACCCCGACAAGGTCTTGCCCGGGTTCGAACCCGTCACCCACAAGGACATTGCCGCCGGGTTCGCCTTCTTCCTTCCACTTTTCTTCGGCCTTGACCGGCAACTGCGCGAACTGTTCGAGCCGGAACGCAGGCACGAGACCAGCTTTCCTCAAGGGTCGGGCTCGAATGCGATGGCGATTGCGCCATCTCGCTCGGCCGATCGCCATACGCGGCTGCTCATCAATTCGCACCAGCCCTACACGGGACCACTTGCGTGGTATGAGGCGCGGCTGAAGTCCGACGAGGGCCTCGACATCGCGGGCGGGCTCTTTCCGGCTTCGCCCTTCATCAACCACGGGTTCGGACCGACGCTGGGCTGGGCCAACACCGTCAACACGCCAGATCTGGTCGATGTCTATGTGCTGACCGTCAATCCCGAAAACCCGGACCAGTACCGGTTTGACGAGAAGTGGGTCGACTTCGAGAGGAGCGAGGCCCAGATCGTCATCCGTCTTGCAGGGCCGCTGGCGATCACCGTTACGCGCGAGGTGCTGTGGTCGCGACACGGGCCTGTGGTGAAGCAGCCGCATGGAACCTATGCGCTGCGCTTCTCCGGCATCGACCGGATCAACCAGGTCGAGGGGTACCGCGCGCTGAACCGCGCGAGGACGTGGGATGAATTCGTCGGCGCGCTGAAACTCCAGGCCATCCCGAGTTTCAACTTCACCTATGCGGACGCCACCGGCCGCATTGCCTACATCTACAACACAGTTTCTCCGGATCGGGATCCTGCGTATGACTGGCGCAAGTATCTTCCCGGAGACACGTCGCGCGCGCTGTGGACATCCTACCTGCCCTTCGACGTCGTCCCGCGTGTCGTATCGCCGAAGTCGGGTTATGTATTCAATGCAAACAACCATCCCTTCCTGGCCAGTGGCGAGGGCGACAACCCCAAGCAGGGTGTCTATCCGGCCACGCTCGGGATCGAGAGCCTGGTTACGAACCGGGCGCTGAGGTTCGAGGAACTGCTTGCTGCAGACGATTCCATCTCGGCCGAGGATTTCCGCCGGATCAAGTTCGACAAGATGTACTCGCGTCGATCGGAACTGGCCGGTGTCGTTCAGGAACTGCTGGCGAAGGATTTCTCGAAGGATCCGGACGCACGGCTGCTGATGCAGGCACAGGAGATCCTGCGCGCCTATGACCTGTCGACCGATGCCGACAACCGTGGGGCGGCGCTTGCCGTCATGACGGCGCTGCCTGTCGTGGTGCCGACATACCAGGGCAAGCCGCGAGGCGATGCGGTGGAGGCGCTGAGGCGTTCAGTGAAGCGGCTGATGGCAGCGCATGGGCGCCTTGATCCGCCATGGGGCGAGGTCAACCGCTTCCGGCGCGGCAGCCTCGACCGGCCGGCCAATGGCGGACCGGATGTGCTGCGCGACTTCGAGGCGTCGATCGAGCCGGGAACCGACGGCACGTTTACTGCCGCCAAAGGTGACACGCTCTACTATTTCGTGTCGTGGGATCCATCGGGCAAGATGCGCGCTGAAGGGATCCATCAGTTCGGCTCCGCCACGATTGACGAGACCTCACCGCACCATGCCGACCAGGCCCTGCTTTTCCTTGAGGAAAAGATGAAACCGGTCTGGATGGACGAGGCGGACCTGCGGCAGAACCTTTCACGCGAATACCGCCCCGGCGAAGAGACGCCGCCAACGGCAGAAAGCAAGGCAAGGCTTCCATGAAGAAGGACTTGAGCCATCCGGCCGGCACGACACACCGGCTTTTCCTTGACAGCGCGGTGCTCAAGGACAACCTGCTTGGCGATCCCGCCCGGCGGATCATCGACATCCATGTGCCCCATGGACATGACGGGCGAGGCTTGCCCTTGCTCGTTGACCTTGTCGGCTTCACGGCCGGGGGGCCTGCCCACACCAACTGGAAGAATTTCGGCGAGAACGTGCCCGAACGGCTCGACCGGCTGGTGGCGACGGGTGCCATGGCGCCGGCGGTCGTGGCTTTCCCGGACTGCTTCACAAGCCTCGGGGGGAACCAGTACATCAATTCTGCCGCGATGGGCCGTTGGGCTGACTTCCTGCTGCAGGAGGCCGTGCCGCTAGTCGAGCAGCATTTCGGCTGCGGAGGCCCCGGGCGGCGGGGCGTCTTCGGCAAGAGCTCCGGCGGATACGGCGCCATCGCCCATGCGATGCTGTACCCTGACTTCTGGAGCGCGGCTGCCTGCCATTCCGGTGACATGGGTTTCGAGCTTGTCTATCTGCCCGAGTTTCCGGCCGTGCTGCGGGCCCTGGCGCCTTTCAAGAACGACATCCGGGGCTGGCTCGAGGCGTTCCGCGCCAAGAAGAAGACAGCCGATGCGGACATGCATATCCTGATGATGCTGGCCATGTGCGCGACCTATGATCCTTATCCTTCGGCCTTCATGGGACTGAGGCTGCCGGTCGATCCCTGGAGCTGCGAGGTCATCCCCGAGCGGTGGGCCAATTTCATGGCGTGGGATCCGGTCGTCATGGCCGAGCGGCTTGGCCCGGGCCTGTCGCGGCTGAAGGCGCTTTATATCGATTGCGGCGATGTCGACCAGTACAACCTTGTCCACGGGGCCCGCCGCTTGCACCGGTTGCTTGACCGGCAGGGAATTGCGCATGTCTACGAGGAATTTCAAGATAACCACTCGTCGATCGACTATCGCATGGATGTGAGCCTGCCCTTGCTGGCGCGGGCCCTCGGCTGAGCCGGCTTGCTGCAGGTGCGGGAAAACCACCAGCCTCCCTTGCGGTTGCAAGCCTTCCGCGCCCATACTGCAGGCCATGAGGATCAGGGCGGCAATTCTGGGCGGGGGTTCATGGGGCACGACGGTGGCCTCGCTTGTCGCGCGCAACGTGCCGGCGATCATCTGGGCCCGCTCGGCCGAAACGGTCGATGAAGTCAACACGAAACATACCAACGAGCGCTACCTTCCCGGCGCGCGGCTGACGCTGGACCTCAGGGCCACGACGTCGATCGAAGAAGCGGTCCGCGACGCGGACGTCGTCATCATGGGCGTGCCCTCGCAGGCGATGCGCGAGACGGCGCGCGAGGTCGGGCGGCACATCCGCGCGTGGGTTCCCCTGATCAGCCTGTCGAAGGGGCTGGAGCTGGGGACGAAGCTGCGCATGACGCAGGTCATCGAGCAGGAGCTGCCCGGGCATCCGGCGGGTGTGCTCTCGGGCCCGAACCTGGCGCGCGAGGTGATGTCGGGATACGCGGCTGCGAGCGTGATCGCGATGGGGGACGAGGTGATCGTCCAGGAGCTCCAGTCGATCTTCAAGACAGGCCTGTTCAGGGTCTACACCAATACCGATGTTGCCGGGTGCGAGCTTGGTGGCGCGCTCAAGAATGTCATGGCGATTGCCGCGGGCATGGGCGATGGCGCCGGTGCGGGCGAGAACACCCGCTCGGCCGTTATCTCACGGGCCCTGAACGAGATCACGCGGCTGGGCGTTGCGATGGGTGGCCGACCGGAGACCTTTGCCGGCCTTGCGGGTATCGGTGACCTGATTGCGACCTGCACCAGCCCGCAGAGCCGCAACCGCACGGTCGGGTTCGAACTGGGGCGTGGCCGCAAGATCGCGGACATCCTCGCCGGCATGCGCCAGGTGGCCGAGGGCGTGAAGTCGGCAAAGACGGTGCTGCAACTGGGCGAGGAACATGGCGTGGAGATGCCGATCGCATCGGAGGTCAATGGCGTGATCAACGAGGGACGCACGGCGCAGGAAGCCTTCCGGGGCTTGCTGAAGCGCGCCGCCGGTTCGGAAGCAGATCCCGGATGAACGAGGCTGTTTCATCCAACGTGGCCGGCGCACCCTGGCCTGCATGGCCCGCCGATGCCGGCACGCGCGTTGTTTTCCTGGTCGATGCGCGGACCGCAACCGAGGGACAATTCATCGATCGCTGGATCGCCCAGTCCCGGCCGGCTGCCACGAGCGGCGAGCATGTGTCGGTCCTTGCCCTGCCGCGTGGCGAAGACTTCAAGGGCCTGTCGCCGCAACTGACCCCACTTCTGGGTGACGAGACCACGGTGCTTGCACCGGTGCGCGTGGCATGGCTGCCGCGCGAATTGCAGGGCGAGCGCATTGCGCGGCTGTCGGACCTCCTGCTCCTGCGGGATCCGCGCCATCCGCGCGAGAAACTGCAGCAACGCATCATCAATACCGAGCCCGAGCGCTGCCGGATCGTGGCCGCGCAGCCTGCGACGATCGCCAACCTGAATGCCCGCGCAAAGGCAGCGGGCGATGCCGACCTCAGCGATCCCGAGGGATTTGCGGGCTTCGTGCAGCGTCAGGCGCGTCTTGCGCTGGAGCGGGCCGAGTACCGCCTCATCGGCCGGCGCTACAAGATGCCCAAGCTGGTGCGCGAGCAGATTGCCGCGTCCAAGCGATTCCGCGACGGCGTGGCCGAGCAGGCGCAGCGGCTGAAGCGCAGCCAGGAGTCGGTGCACAAGGAAGCGCTCGGCTACCTGCAAGAGCTTCGCACCGCGCACAGTCCGTTTGCCATCGACGTGATGATGCAGCTGGCACGTGGCCTGTTCTCGCGCGGCTATGGTGCCCAGATCGACTATGACCAGGGGCAGATCGAACGCACGCGTGAGGCGCTGGAGCGGGCGCCGGGCATCATCCTGCCGAGCCACAAGTCGAACCTTGACTCGGCCGTTACCTCGGTTGCGTTCGCAGACAACCGGCTTGCGGTGCCAACGCCCTTCGGCGGCATCAACCTTGCCTTCTGGCCAATGGGATCTCTCGCCCGCAAGGCCGGGCGCGTCTTCATCCGGCGGGACATCAAGAGCAACCCGGTCTACAAGTTCGTCCTGCGCGAGTATCTGGGCTATCTGGCCGAGAAACGCTTCAGCCTTGAGTGGTATATCGAGGGCGGCCGTTCGCGCACGGGCAAGCTGCTGCCGCCGAAACTCGGCCTGCTGAACTATCTCGTTGCTGCCTACCGCGAGGGCCGGGTCGAGGACCTGATGCTGATCCCGATCTCGATTGCCTATGACCAGCTTCACGAGGTCAGCGAGTTCGCCGCCGAGGCCAAGGGCGGTACCAAGAAGGCCGAGAACCTTGCCTGGTTCGTCCGGTTCTTCCGGGCGCAGCGTGATCCGTTCGGGCGCATCTATTTCCGTGTCGCCGAGCCTGTGTCCCTGCGCGAGATGCTGGGCCCGCCGGATGGCAGGCAGTGGGAGGGCGACGAGGAGACGCTGCCCATCCAGAAGGTGGCGTTCGAGGTTTCCACGCGCATCAACGAGGTCACGCCGCTCACGGGCACGTCGCTTGCGGCCCTCGTCCTGCTGTCGCATCGCGGGCGGGCGCTGACGCTGGAGGAGATCCATCGCGAGCTCGATGAGTACCTGACGCTTGCCATCGCGCGGCGGCTGCCCATCGCGCCCAGCGCGCGGCTTGCCGATGCCGAGGCCGTGCGGCGCATCCTCGAGGCGCTGGCGGGCCACAATGTCGTGGCGATCCACCGGGGCGGCCTGAAGACCGTCTACAGCATCGGTCCTGACCAATACCTTGCGGCGGCGTTCTACCGGAACACGATCATCCACTTCTTCGTCAATGACGCCATCATCGAACTGGCGCTGCTCAAGGCGGTTGAAAGCGACGGCGACCGCGAGGCCGCCTTCATGCAGGAGGCGATGCGGCTGCGCGACCTCTTGAAGTTCGAGTTCTTCTTCAAGGAAAAGAGCGAGTTCCGTGCCTCGATCGAGCGCGAACTCAAATTGCAGGCGCCCCACTGGACCGAGGCGCTGGCCGGTGGCGAGGAACAGGTCCTTGCACTGATCCGGACCCTGCGCCCCATCACCTCGCCCGGCGTGCTGCGGTCGTTCTTCGAGGCCTATGTCGTGGTCGCCGACACGCTGAACGCGTCGGACCCCGGGGTGGCGCTCGAGGAGAAGAAGTTCCTTTCGGCGTGCGGTGATGTCGGTCGGCAATACATGTTGCAGCGCCGGATCCAGAGCGCGGAGTCCGTCTCGAGGCACCTGTTCCAGACAGGACTTCAACTGGCGAAGAACCAGAAACTGCTTGAGGCCGGCGACACGCAGGCCGAGCGGCGGGCCGCCTTTGCCGCCATGCTGCGCGACGTGCTGCGGCGCATCGATACGATCGAACTGCAGGCGTGGTCACGCCGCCGCGACCGTTCGCGACAGGGTTCAGCCTCGCCGCTTCCGGCGCAATCCTAGGCGCTTGCGGCCGCCGTCGGGCCAGTCGGCAAGCGTTGCGACGAAGAGGTCCCTGACGGCGTCGATACGCTCCTCGAGATCGCCGAGCGTCCAGTCGGCCACCGAAATGGGCGGCAGGACCGTCACCTCGACAGTGCCCGGGCGCATGAAGAAGGCGTCGCGCGCGCCGATGTCCTCGGCATTGCGGATCACGATGGGAACGACGGGAATGCCGGCCGCCATCGCGATGCGGAAAGCGCCCTTCTTGAAGGGCAGGAGCTCGCGGGTCTTCGCGCGGGTTCCTTCCGGCGCGATGGCGATCGATATGCCCTCTTTCGCCAGCTGCATGATGGGCTTCATTGTCTCGACAGCCCTCTTGCCATCGGCGCGATCGATGAAAGCCACCTTCATCAGGCGGCCTGCCGGGCCCATGATGGGATGACGCTCGAGTTCCTTCTTGGCAATGCCCGTGAAGTCGGTGCGCAGGAGCTTGCCGATGATCAGGGCGTCAAAATTTGTCTTGTGGTTGAAGATGAAGACGGCGGGCCTGTGGGACCAGAGGTTCTCCTCGCCGTCCACCCTGATGTCCACGCCCGCGATCGAATGGATCAGGTCCATCCAGGCGGGCGTCATGAAGTTCACGGCCGCGCGCACGTCATTGTTGATCACGCCGGTCGCCGCGGCGAGCATGCTTAGCGGACCCAGTGCCGACAGCGCCGTCATGGTACGCATGATGACCTGGGGGCTCGGGTTGCCACGGCTCTGGAAGGACAAGGTCGGCCAGTTATGCGCCTTGGCCACGGCGGCCAGACCCGCTTGCGGATTTGTCGGGCGCGGATTGCCCACGCTCTTCATCAGCGGGACTTCCTCGTTGCCGTCGGCGTAGGCCCATGAGCGATGCAGGTCGAGCCTCAGCTTGCGCGCAAGCGCCCTGACGGCATTGGCCTTGCCTTCGCCCCACATGGATGCGCCGGCGGGTTTGCCCGTCAGGCGGCCGTCTCTTGTCTCGAAGCGCGTGCAGAGGACATGGTCGAAACCAAGATGGCGCGCGGCGGGCTCGACCTGGAAGGCCGTGGCTGAGGATGCGAGGACCAGCGTGTGTCCCTTCGCGCGGTGCGCCTCGAGGCGGCGCTTCATCTCCGGAAAGAGGCGGTCGTGGATGCGCGAGTGGTACAGCCGCTCGCCCTCGTTCATGAGGTCGTGTTCCTGCCTGCCCTTCCACTGGCGTCCGAGGAAGGCGATCAGGTCCTTGAAGTCAGCGCGACCGGCGAGGCCCTGCAAGGCGAGGCTTGCCATGCCGGTGAGTTCGGCGAAGCTGACCTCGCCCTTCATGATGCGGGTGCGCGCCACGTCGAGCGCGGAGTAGCCGGCGATCAACGTGCCATCGAAGTCGAACACGGCGGCAATCGACTTGCCCGAGGGACCCTGGAGGATCTCCTCGATCGAACCCGGGCGTGCAGGCACGGGCCGTTGCGGCGGTGCCCGGCGCTTGCGCGGCGCGGCCTTCGGTTCGGCCTTCGGCTTGTTGGATTCTGCGGTCATCGCTCCTCGTGCGGGGCACATCTTATGCGGGGCCTTGCCTTCCGGCAAAGTGAAACCCTCGGCAGCTTACGGGCCGAGGGGTAAAAATTCCCACACTTCCGGGATCCGCGCGGTTAGCGGCGGGTTAATCGGCGAGGCCGGCAACGAGGCGCGGGCGGGCGGGGATCCGCTCGAGCAAGGCGCGCAGCTCGGCCCGGGCCTGCGTGTTGGAGCGCTGGTGGCGCTCGGCGAGGATGACCTCGTTCTTCATCGAGTGCTCCCAGCCCACGAGTTCGGTCACCCTGACCTTGTAGCCATGGGCCTCGAGGAAGAGACCGCGGATGACGTTGGTCAGGTTGCTTGCAAACTCGCGGCGCTGCGTGGGGTGGCGCCAGACCTGGTGCAGGTCATGGCGCGAGTGACCCTCGAGCTGGCGGGCGACCTCGGCCTGGCAGCACGGCACGAGCGCCACCACCCTGGCCTCGTGGCGCAGCGCGAAGGCGATGGCATCGTCGGTCGCCGTATCGCAGGCGTGGAGGGCCGTGACCATGTCGATCCGGCCCGGCAGGGTGACGGTTGCAATGTCGGCGGTCAGGAACTCCATCCGCTCGAAGCCTGCCGTCACGGCAAGGCTGCGAGCCGTCTGTGTCAGTTCCTCGCGCGTCTCGATCGACAGGATGGCGCCCGCTGGCAGCGTACGGAAGACGAGGTCGTAGAGGATGAAACCCAGATAGGATTTTCCGGCGCCGAGGTCGGCAAGCCTGACGGCGTCCTGCGATGCGATCAGACGGTCAAGAGGCTGGCGCAGCAACTGCACGAGGTGCTGGACCTGCTTCAGCTTGCGGCGCGCATCCGCATTGAGCTTGCCCTCACGCGTCAGGATGTGAAGCGCCTTGAGCAGATCGGTCGACTGGCCAGGCCAGAGGTCGCCGATTTCCCCCTTGGCCTCAGTGGCTTTCCGGGACTTTGTCATGGGGTCGGGGTTCTTTCGGCTCAGCGTCCGGGACAGGCAGACCGGAGGCTACAGTGACGGCCCCGTAACGACAATCGATCGCGGGTGCGACGAGGCAGCCGCGGTTAACCCGGCCAAAGCGCGGTTTACCGCTGAAAACAAGGCATTTTGCCGCTCGACAGGGCGGGCGCGAGCGGCTATCTCCTCGCGCTCCATGACAGACCTCTCGCACATCCGCAATTTTTCCATCGTGGCCCATATCGACCACGGCAAGTCGACCCTTGCCGACCGGCTAATCGAGCATTGCGGCGCGCTGGAGGCGCGCGAGATGAAGTCGCAGGTGCTGGACTCGATGGACATCGAGCGCGAGCGCGGCATCACCATCAAGGCGCAGACCGTGC
>DAISVV010000113.1:6821-10110 GCA_036840015.1 Micropepsaceae bacterium | reverse complement strand
CCGCATCTCCTCGACCGCCTCCGGCCAGTGCTGGAGCCTGACAAGCTATTGCCCGGTTCCAGGCCCTGTTCATGCCTCGCCGGCCAACCGCGACTATCAGGCGGGCTTCACGGCCGCCATGATGCTCAAGGACCTCAAACTGTCCCAGAATGCGGCACAGGCGTCCGGCGCAGCGACGCCACTCGGTGCCCAGGCAACCGCGCTCTACGCCATGTTCGAGGCGGCGGGTGCAGGAACCAAGGACTTTTCCGGCATCATCCAGATGCTCCGAGGCCGCCTCGGAACTTAACCTCATCTTTGCCAAGCCACTTAAAAGATCCTTAGCGCGGCCTGTCTAAAGTCGTGACCGATTGCGAAAGGGCAAAAGGCCCTGGCATGCGGTTACGGGCGCGATCATGACCTTCTCGGCAAATGCGCGCGTACAGGGCGAACAGACGCAGGAAAGTGTCAGGCAGCGCTATCTCGAATGCCTCAATCTCGTCGAGCGCCTTCACCGGCAGCTGCTCGATGTCATCAAGGACGAGCCCGAGCGCGTTGGCCAGGGGGACGTGAACAGCGTGCAGGCCCTGCTGCTGTTCAACATCGGCTCCCAGGAGCTGACCGCGGGCGAGCTGCGCACGCGCGGCCACTATCTTGGCTCGAACGTCTCGTACAATCTCAAGAAGCTTGTCGAAGCGGGCTACATCAATCACGTGCGTTCGGAAAGCGATCGCCGCTCGGTGCGCGTGAGCCTGACCGACAAGGGCAAGTCGATCGCCCGGATCGTCGCAGGTCTTTTCGACCGCCACGTCAAGCTGGTTGAGCCATCGGGCGGCCTCGAGGTCTCCGAGTTCGCCTCGCTCAACAGCGCCCTGCAGCGCCTCGAGCGCTTCTGGCTCGACCAGGTACGCTACCGGCTCTAGGCCAAACAGTTTATCCGCAGAAGATCGCACGACGCTCGCACCGCGCTGTCACGGCGACCAGCGCCGTCTGCGTGAGCTTTGCCGCGCCTAGGACCCCGAACCTGTGGCGGCGGGCTTGAACAGGACGTTGCCCTTGCTGCCCGAGAGGGTGAGTTGCCCCGTCGCCGAGATCGACCACCTCTCGGCCCCCGACAGCGCCTGCAGATACGCCATCTCGGTCTGCATGGCGCCTTCCTCGGCGCAGGCCATCTTCGTCGACATGAGGGGCCCGAAGCTGATGCGGTCGGGGGCAAGTGTCACCGTCGCCGAATAGCGGTTGCAACCGCTGCCACCCGAAGCCTGGCCATCGGCGATGGCAAGCGTCACCGGTGCAGGCGTGGCAACAGGTTTTCCATCCACCTCAGTGGCTTCCCACGTCGCGCCGGTCAACTGGCCGACATCACCCGCCGGGGGCGTCGCGCCACAGGCACTTGCAGTCAGCGCAACCAGCAACGTCGCAATCAGGTGTTTCGGTGACATGGAGACCTCATCGCTTCAGGAGTGAACCCAGCACGCCACGCACCAGCGCGCGGCCGAGTGACGACGCGATCGAGCGCACGGCACTTTTCGTGGCAGCCTCGGCAATGGTCTGCCGGCTTGCAGCCCGCGGTGCCGGTCGCGGGCGCGGGGCAGGGGGCGCGCCCCACGTGCGCCGCTGCGCCTTGCGGCCACCGCCCCGGCGCGAGGGCGCCTCGGGCTCGGCCGCCGCTCGTTCGCGCAGGATTTCGTAGGCCGTCACGGCATCGACCGTCTCGTCATAGCCACCCTTGAGCGGGCTCAGCTTCATCACGCCTGCGCGTTCCTCCGGCGTGATGGCCCCCATGCGTCCCGTGGGCGGCACGATAAGGACGCGATCCACGATGGAAGGGCTACCCTTGGCATCGCGCGTCGACGCCAGCGCCTCTCCCACCGCCAGTTCCTGCACGGCGTCGGCCGCGCTGAAGGACGGGTTCTCGCGGAAATTGTCGGCGACCGCCCGCACCGACTTGCGGTCCTTCGGCGTGAACGCACGCAGCGCATGCTGCACCTTGTTGCCAAGCTGCCCCAGCACTTCATCCGGCACGTCGAGCGGCGACTGGCTGATGAAGTAGACACCCACGCCCTTCGAGCGGATCAGGCGCACCACCTGCTCGACCTTGTCGACCAGTGCCTTGGGCGCATCATCAAACAGAAGATGCGCCTCGTCGAAGAAGAAGACGAGCTTCGGCTTGTCGATATCGCCCACCTCGGGCATCTGCTCGAACAGCTCCGACAGCATCCACAGCAGGAACGTGGCGTAGAGCTTGGGATTTCCGAACAGCTTTTCGGCAGCCAGCACATGGATCGCGCCGCGCCCGCGCTCGTCGGTGAAGAGAAGGTCGTTCAGGTCCAGCGCCGGCTCGCCGAAGAACATGTCGCCGCCCTGGTTCTCGAGCGTCAGCAGCGCGCGCTGGATCGCCCCGACGCTGGCTGCCGTGATGTTGCCATAGGAGAGCGTGTACTGGTTCGCGTTTTCGCCGACATTCACCAGGACTGCGCGCAGGTCCTTCAGGTCGACCAGCAGCAGCCCCTGCTCGTCGGCAATGCGAAAGACGATGTTGAGCACGCCCTCCTGCGTGTCGTTCAGTTGCAGCATCCGCGCCAGCAGCGTAGGCCCCATCTCGCTCACCGTTGCCCGCAAGGGATGGCCAAGCTCTCCATAGAGATCCCAGAAGACCACCGGATGCCCCTCGGGGGCCCAGGGCGGGTTGCCGATCTTTCCAAGCCGCTCGGCGATGAAGGGCTTCTGCTCGGCCGGCATGCACAGCCCGGCCAGGTCGCCCTTGATGTCCGGCGCGAAGACGGGAACGCCCGCGCGGCTGAAGCCTTCGGCAAGCACCCTGAGCGTTGCCGTCTTTCCCGTTCCTGTCGCCCCGGCAATCATGCCATGGCGATTGGCCGTCGAGAGCAGGAGCTGGCTGTCGGCCGTCCCCCTGCCAAGGTAGATGCCGGCGTCAGCCATGCTAGGCCTCCGGTTTCGGGGGTGGGTTTGCGCCCGTATCGTCGCGGGGTGGCAGCGCCTTGTGGCCCTGCGCGGTGATGCGGTCGAGGAAGGCCAGCGCCAGCGCCGAGGCGATGAACATGCCGTGGATCACGATCTTCCAGTAGATGTCGCTGTCGCTGTACTTCTCGCGATCCATGAAGACCTGTAGCAGCTTCACCGCCGAAATGGTCAGCAGCGCCGTGGCCACCTTCACCTTCAGCGAGCCGGGATCCAGCCGCCTCAGCCACTCCGGGGAATCGTCCAGCGCCTCGTCGCCGAAGCGACCCACGAAATTCTCGTAGGAACTGAGCATCACCATGACGATGAGGCCCGACACCAGCGCGCC
>DAISVV010000113.1:0-6721 GCA_036840015.1 Micropepsaceae bacterium | reverse complement strand
TCGATGTCCTTGCGGCCGGGTTTGTTCATCCAGAGGATCAGGTAGCGCACCGGAACCACCCACGCCATGCCGGCGACGGCATAGAAGACGAACTCCGCGAAGCCGCGCGCCTGAGGCAGCACGTCCACGGCTACCCGCATGACCAGAAGTGAGTAGATGGCGATGAACCCGATCAGGATGAACACGCCGAGGAATTTCTTGACCCGCATTCGCATGTGGACTGATTACCAACTCGCAGGCCCAAGGGCAAACCCTGCCGGACCCTGCATCCTGCCTGTGGACATTCCGGCAGAACAGGCGGCGCGCTTCTGCTATAAGCGCCCGCCACCCCGACGGAGCAAACCCCATGATTTTCCGGCAGCTGTTCGATCCGGTGTCTTCAACCTACACCTACGTCCTCGGTGACGAGGCCTCGCGCCAGGCCGTGATCATCGATCCGGTCTTCGACCAGGTGCATCGCGACGTCGCGCTCCTGCGCGAACTGGGCCTGACCCTCGTCGCCTCGCTCGACACCCATGTCCACGCCGACCATGTCACGGGCGCCTGGCTCCTGCGCGAGGAACTGGGCAGCCGCATCGCGCTGGCAGCGTCGGGTGGTGCCACGGGCGTCGACCTGCCGCTGCGGCATGGTGATCGGGTGGCCTTCGGCGCGCGCAGCCTCGAGGCACGCGCCACGCCAGGCCACACGGACGGCTGCATGACCTATGTGCTTGATGACCAGTCGATGGCCTTCAGCGGCGACGCCCTGCTCATCCGGGGCTGCGGCCGCACCGACTTCCAGCAGGGAAGCGCCGCCCGGCTGTTCCATTCGGTGCGCACGCAGATCTTCAGCCTTCCCGACAGCTGCACGATCTGGCCCGGCCATGACTACGCCGGCAACACGTCATCATCGGTAGGCGAGGAGAAGCGGCACAACCCGCGCCTGGGCGGCGACGTAAGGGAAGAAGACTTCGTCGTCTACATGCAGAATCTCGGTCTTGCCCATCCGCGGATGATTGACGTTGCGGTTCCCGCCAACCTGCGCTGCGGCGAGCCCGATTTCGAACCGGGCTCGCTGCAGGACTGGGGCCCCGTTCAGCTGACATTCGCAGGTGTCCCCGAGATTGCCCCCGAGTGGATTGAGGAAAACGGCGACAATGTGCATCTCATCGACTTGCGTGAACCACAGGAGTTCAACGCCGAACTCGGACATGCGCCCGGTGCAGTCCTCATGCCGCTTGGCACGCTTCCGCAGCGTCTGGGCGAGATCAGAAAGGACAAGCCCGTGGCGTTGATCTGACGCTCGGGTGCGCGCTCGGCGCGCGCGACATTATTCCTCAGGCAGAACGGGTTCGACAGGGTTGCCAATGTCAGTGGCGGCATGCTGCGGTGGCGCGCGATGAATCTGAAGGTCGAGTAGCACATGAAGGCCGAGCAATCACGACGCACGCTGGCGATCTGGCTCTTTTCCGTCTGCGCGCTCATCGCGCTGATGGTGGTTGTCGGCGGCCTCACGAGGCTCACGGGATCGGGCCTGTCGATCACCGAATGGAAACCGATCCACGGCGCGCTGCCACCGCTTTCCCACGCCGAGTGGATGGAGGAATTCGACGCCTACCGCCAGATCCCGCAATACAAGATCCTGAACAAGGGCATGTCGCTTGACGAGTTCAAGTACATATTCTGGTGGGAGTGGGGCCACCGCAACCTCGGGCGCCTGATCGGCATCGCCTTCCTGGTGCCATTCCTGTTCTTCCTGTTCCGGGGACAGGTCGAAAGGCCGCTTGTGCCCCGGCTGGTGGTGCTCTTCATCCTCGGCGGCCTGCAGGGCTTCATGGGCTGGTACATGGTGGCCAGCGGCCTGACCGAGCGCGTCGATGTCAGCCAGTACCGTTTGGTCGCGCATCTCGGCCTCGCGTTTGTCATCTTCGCAGCCATCTTCATCACCGCCCTGCCGCTCTGGCGGGGCGAGTGGCCGGCCCGTCGCGATCCGCATCCGCTCTACAAATGGTCCCACATTGTCGCCGCGTTGATCTTCGTCCAGATCCTGCTCGGCGGCTTCGTGGCCGGAACTGACGCGGGCCTGACCTACAACACGTGGCCGCTGATGGACGAGGCGATCATCCCGCCCGGCGCCTATGCCTCGACGCCAGTCTGGCTGGCCCCGTTTGAAGACGTGACCACCGTGCAGTTCAACCATCGCATGATGGGCTACGCCGTGTTCCTCGCTGTCATCGCGCTATGCGTCGCCGGCTGGCGCCAGCGCCTTGCCGGCTGGCAGCGTACCACCAGCCTGATCCTTCTTGCCGCCGTGGTTCAGCAGGTGGTCATCGGAATCTGGACCCTCGTCGAGGTCATGCCCATCCACCTCGCCGCTCTCCACCAGTTCGGCGCCGTCATCCTCATCGCCGCCGCGCTCCTGCATGTCGACGCGTTGAGGGCACCGCAGGTTCGGTGACAGCGCACGAACCAACCGCACCCTCTCTCCAAAAAATCCCTTCGTCATGGCCGCGTCGCGCGGCAGCGCGAACCGGCCACCCGGGGATCGCATACGCCACCGCCACTGCCGCTCACCCTCACACCGCCGCACAAACCTCAACCTCATCCAGCCGCAGCGGGCGGTAGAGGTGCGGGAACAGGGCGCCGCCACGAGAGGGTTCCCAGCGCAGCTCCGAGCCCAACTGCGTCGCTGACGCGCGCAGGATCACGATGTCGGGCTCGGCGGCAAAGTACTTGGCGCGCGTGCCCTCCACCTGGTCGCGCGCCGACAGGTGGATGAACCCGTCGCGCAGGTCATCCGCCGACCCGGCAAACACGCCGGTCTCGCGGAAGGCCTGCCACTCGCGCGCCCGCAGGATCTTGTAGACCCAGGCCTGTTCGCTTGGCTCCAAGCCCGTTGCCCCTCAGGCCGCCAGGGCCTGCTCGAGGTCGGCGATGATGTCGCTCACGTCCTCGATGCCGACCGAGATGCGCACCACTTCCGGGCCCGCACCCGCCATCAGCTTCTGCTCATCCGACAGCTGGCGATGCGTGGTCGACGCCGGGTGGATGATCAGCGTGCGGGTATCACCCACGTTTGCCAGATGCGAAGCGAGCTTCACGTTGTTGACCAGCGAGACACCGGCGTCATAGCCACCCGCAAGGCCGAAGGTGAACACGGCCCCCGCACCCTTCGGGCAATAGGTCTGCGCCAGGCCATGGCAGGGATCATCGGCGAGATTGGCGTAGGACACCCACTCGACCATCGGATGGCGCTTCAGGAACTGCGCCACCGCCCGCGCGTTCTCGCAGTGCCGCTGCATCCGCAGGGGAAGGGTCTCGATGCCGGTCAGGATCATGAAGGCGTTGAAGGGCGAGATGGCGGGCCCGAAGTCCCGCATGCCCAGCACCCGGCAGGCCGTGGCAAACGCCATGTCCCCGAAAGTCTCGTGCAGCCGGATCCCGTTATAGGACGGGCAGGGCTCCGACAGCACCGGATAGCGCTTCGTGCGCGACCAGTCGAAGCTGCCGCCGTCGACGATGATGCCACCCATCGAGTTGCCATGTCCGCCCAGGAACTTGGTCATCGAGTGCACGACGATGTCCGCACCCCACTCGATCGGTCGCGTCAGGTAGGGCGTAGCCAGCGTGTTGTCGACGATCAGGGGCACGCCGCATTCGCGCGCAATCGCGCTGACGGCCTCGATGTCGGTGATCGTGCCTCCCGGGTTGGCAATGCTCTCGCAGAAGAAGGCTTTGGTCTTGGGCGTGCATTGCTGGCGGAAGCTGTCCGGATTGCGCGCATCGGCCCAGCGCACGTTCCAGCCGAAGCTGCGGAAGGCATGCGAGAACTGGTTGATCGACCCGCCATAGAGTTGGCGCGCCGCCACGAACTCGTCGCCCGGCTGCAGCAGGGCATGGAACACGAGGAACTGCGCCGCATGCCCCGAGGCCGTGGCAAGCGCCGCCGTCCCGCCTTCAAGTGTCGCGATGCGTTCCTCGAGCACGGCCTGCGTCGGGTTGCCGAGGCGCGTGTAGATGTTCCCCACATCCTTCAGCCCGAACAGCGCCGCCGCATGGTCGGCATCGTCGAACACGAACGAGGTCGTCTGGTAGATGGGCGTCACCCGCGCGCCCGTCACGGCATCAGGGGCCGCGCCGGCGTGCACGGACAGCGTGTTGAAGCCGTACTCGGCCATCTTCGACTGGATGTTCATGTCGGGTCCTCGCGAGCGGTGAAGCGCGGCGCATGATTCGCGCCACGCCGCCAACTCAACCCAATTCCGCACGAAAGCGCGAGTACTCAATTTTCGGGCAGCGATCCATGATGACGACCAGGCCGGCGGCGCGGCCGCGCGCGGCAGCAGCCTCGTTGACGACGCCGAGCTGCATCCACACGCTTTTGGCGCCGATCGCGATCGCCTCGTCCACGACGGGGCCTGCGGCCTGCGAATTGCGGAACACATCGACCATGTCCACGCGCACGGGGATCTCGGCAAGGCTGGCATGCACCCGCTCGCCCAGCAGCATCTGCCCCGCCAGCCCGGGGTTGACCGGGATCACCCTGTGCCCCTTGCGCTGGAGGAAGGCCATGACCTCGTGGGAATCCCGTGCCGGGTTCGCCGACGCGCCCACCAGCGCGATCACGCGCGCGTCCTTGAGTGTCTCGACGATCACCCGCTCTTCGCCGTCTTGCATGAATGCCTCCCTCGTGGCCCCAAAGGTCCTGAAAATCCCGCGCGACGCCTTCACGTCTCCTCAAGGTAAAGGCCAGTTCATGACCGTCACACCCTCGAAAACGGCAGAAAACCGGGGGCAGCGCTCCGGCGGGTTTACGTTACCGCAGCAGGTTTGGCGCAACATCGCCCGAACGTCAAAGCAAGGGGGATCCCGATGGCAAAGCAGTTGATCATGTGGGTGATGACGCTGGGGCTGGGCGTGCTGGGCATGGTCTCAACCGTCGTGTCCGCGCAGCAGCTTGATGCCTGGCAGCAGCAGGACCGTCACGGCCTCTGAGGCCGAAACCGCAGATTTCCGCAGCGTAACAAAAGTTAACGATTACGCATGAAGAAACACTGTTGCGCAGAAGCTGCAAGTGCGCGCAACAATCTTTGTTAGCATGCGCAGCAATGGGTGGTCGCTTCGATTCTCCACAGGGTCGAAGCCGCCAGGGAGGGGCTGAGAGCGTGCTTTACGAATTCTACCAGCGCCAGATGGACATGATGCTGCCGATGCGCACCATGGTGCACGCGATGCAGGCCACCATGGGCTGGCCGCACCGCCAGCCCGCCACGCGCACCTGGCGCCGCGTCTCGGCAACGCTCGAACTCATCGACCATCTCACCCTCAGCCACGACAGGCCCGACTACGGCATCGACCACGTGATCGTTGACGGCAAGGCCGTCGACGTGAGCGAGGAACCGGTCACCGCGACAGCCTTCGGCACGATGCTGCGCTTCCGCCGCCACGACGGGGCCGACCTGCCGAAGGTCCTGGTCGTCGCTCCGCTCTCAGGCCACTTCTCGACCCTGCTGCGCAACACCATCCAGACGATGCTGCAGCATCACGACGTCTACGTCACCGACTGGCACAATGCCCGCGAGATCCCGCCCACCGATGGCCGCTTCGGCTTTTCCGACTATATCGATACGGTGATTTCATTCCTCGAATACATGGGGCCGGGCGGCCATGTGGTGGCCGTATGCCAGCCCTGCGTCCAGGTGCTCGCGGCCGTCGCCGTGATGGCCGACACGGGTCATCCCTGCACGCCGAAGACCATGACCCTCATGGGCGGGCCCATCGACGCGCGCCGCTCGCCCACCGTGGTCAACACGCTGGCCTTCGAGCGACCGCTGGCATGGTTTGAACGCAACCTCATCACGAAGGTACCCTCGCGCTATCGCGGCGCCGGGCGGCGCGTCTATCCGGGCTTCATCCAGATCGGCGCCTTCATGCGCATGAACCTCGAGCGCCACGTGCGGGCCCATCGGGAGTTCTTCTCCCTGATCGCCGGCAACGACCGCGACGCTGCCATGGCCATCAAGGACTTCTACGACGAGTACTTCGCCGTGCTCGACATCCCGGCCGAGTTCTACCTCGAGACCGTCGACATCGTCTTCCAGCGCGCGCTGCTGGCAAAGGGCGAGCTCGTCCATGACGGCCGCCCCGTCGACCCGGGAAAAATCAGGGACACGGTATTGCTCACCGTCGAGGGCGAGCGCGACGATGGCTGCGGCCTCGGCCAGACAGCCGCCGCCCACGACCTGTGCACCGGCATCAGCGATGCCTGCAAGCACCACCATCTCCAGCGCCACGTCGGCCACTACGGCATCTTCAGCGGCCGCCGCTGGGAAACCGAAATCTACCCCATCCTGTCCGCGATGATCGCCCGCACCTGATCGGCGAGACGCTCCCCTGTCAACAAACGGGCCCGTCATGGCCGCGTCGCGCGGCATGACGAGAGTGTATTGTGAATGAGGGGTACGGTTTGGGTGGGATAAGCGGAAGCGTCTTGGTGGTCTTGGTGGTTTGGTTTTGAACCACCAAGACGACCAGGCCACCCACGCCCCTCCACTAAGTCAAAAGCCCGTCATGGCCGCGTCGCGCGGCAGGGCGAACCGGCCACCCGGGGATCGTGGGTGCGATCATGAAAAGGCAGAAGCGTAAAAAAGCCCGCTCACTCCCAGCGCGGCGGCCGCTTCTCGAGGAAGGCGCCGATCCCCTCGCGCGCCTCCGCCTCGAGCATGTTGCGGGTCATGACGCC
>DAISVV010000112.1:0-10134 GCA_036840015.1 Micropepsaceae bacterium | reverse complement strand
GCCACCCTGCTCTGCCGCGAGGTCGATGAGGATCGAACCAGGTTTCATCGAGCGCAGCATCTCCTCGGTCACGAGGACCGGAGCGGGCCTGCCGGGGATCAGGGCCGTGGTGATCACGATGTCCTGCTTCCTGATGGTCTCGGCGATGAGGGCTGCCTGCTTCTTTCGGTAGCCCTCGCTCATCTCCCTGGCGTAGCCGCCGGCCGTTTCGGCCTGCCTCGTTTCCTCGTCTTCCACCGCCACGAAGGTGGCGCCGAGTGATTGGACCTGTTCCTTGGTTGCGAGGCGCACGTCGGTTGCCGACACGATGGCGCCGAGACGCCGTGCCGTGGCGATCGCCTGGAGGCCTGCTACGCCCACGCCCATGACAAGGACACGGGCGGCAGCAATGGTGCCAGCCGCCGTCATCATCATCGGGAAGGCGCGACCGAACAGGGCGGCGGCGTCGATCACGGCCTTGTAGCCGGCAAGGTTCGACTGCGAGGACAGCACGTCCATCGTCTGGGCACGCGTGATGCGCGGCATGAATTCCATCGCGAAGGCGTTCACGCCCTGCGCGGCAAAGCTTGCGACCATGGGGCGGGCGGCGTAGGGCGCGAGGATGGCGGCGAGCATTGCGCCCCTGGCGAGGTTTCCGGCCTCGGCCTCGGTCGGGCGCTGCACCTTGAGAACGATGTCGGCGGAAAAGGCCTCACGCGCGGAGACGATGGAGGCGCCGGCGGCGACGTAATCGGCGTCCGGGATATGGGCTGCAGCGCCGGAAGCGGACTCGACCACCACCTCAAGGCCGAGGCCCTTGAACTTCCTGACGGTCTCTGGCGTTGCTGCGACGCGGGTTTCGTTCGGACGGGTTTCCTTCGGGATACCTATTTTCATGCTTCCTGCCGTCGTTAGAGGGGGTTACGGGCGTGTCTGCGTGGTCGGCCGGCCGTGTCGGGGCGCGGCCAGGGCTGATCAGGTATACATGAAGGCGAGGAACACCAGCGTGAGCACCGTCAGGATCGTGCCCCATTTCGTCAGGCTCCAGAACAGGGCGTAGGTCGACTCCTGCTCCCGGATGTCCATTGAGCCGCGCTTGTAGTCGGATTTAGGTCCTGATGCCATTGGTGAGCCCTTGCGTATGTCGCGACCAGTCGCTGATTAATGCGGAATATAGCAATCAAGCGGGCCGGGGCAACCGCAGTCTGGTGCGCTTTTTGGTCCTGCCCGGCAGGTATGGAAACGCCTTTTTCAGACGCGGCGTGTCGGCAGAGAGTGGTTCCAGTCAGCCAGCAGGGCCCTGAGGGCGGCCACGAAGGCTAAAGGCTGGTCCAGCATCACGTGGTGGCGAGCTTGCGGGATCTCGATCACGGGTGCGGCGTGGCCCAGAAGGCTATACATGTAGGCGCCTACTTCGGGCGGCATGAGGACCGAGTTCTCGCCGCGCATGATGGCGATGCGACACCGGGTGGAGCGCAGGCATTCTGCCGTGTCACCAATCGAAAAGCGCTGAGACCAAAGCGAGGGATCGAATTTCCAGGTCAGGCCGCCTTCTACAGCCCTGAGCGACTTCCTGGCGATGAAGTCGACGATGTAATCGTTCTCGCAGGGTTGCTCGGGCGCCAGGCGGAAGCGCGAGAGCGCTTCATTCAATGTCGGGTAGATCCGGTGCGGGCGCCCCTCGCGGTGCGGCGGGCCATGGGGGCGATCCGGCGGATGGACGGGCGAGTCGACGATCACGGTCCCCGCAAGCCGATCGCCATGGCGCGCGCCGGCGAGGATCGTCGCGAAGCCTCCAAACGAGTGTGCCACGACCACGGGTGGCTCCGGATTTTCGAACATACCGGCATCGGCGGCGACAGCCATCTCTTCCTCGACGAAGAGATCCATCGCGTAGCGGCTGCGATGATCGGAGTCGCCCATTCCCGACAAGTCCAGCGCGGCGACATTGTATTCGCGTGCGAGGAATGGGGCGATAAAGCTCCACCAATAGGCATGCGCGCCGTTGCCGTGCACGAGCAGGAGCCCCGGCTTCGATCGATCGCCCCAGCGCAGATAGTGGATGCGCGCGCCGGAGATATCGATCTCGCGGCTCTCGCATGGCACGGCGATCGCGTCCTCGAACCATGCTGGCCCGGCCACGCGCTCGCCGTTGTAGCGGGCCAGGGGCCCAAGCCGTGAAATATTATCAGACATGTCAGATCTTCCGCCGCGGCGGACGTGTCCCCAGCGCCTTGAAGATGCCGGTGGCCGACATGATCGTGCGCTCGGCGCACCAGATGCGGCCGGTGACGGTGAACATGTCATCGTCGCGGCCGGTGATTGTGCCCGTGCCCTCGACCCAGTCGCCGACATGGGCGGCTTCCACGAAATCGGTCACCATGCGCACCGTCACCCAGTAGCGGTTTTCCTGCAAGGAGATCGCGTGGCCCAACGCCATGTCGGCAAAGGCCATCAGCATGCCGCCATGACAGTTCTTCATGCCGTTGGTGTGCGCGTCGGATACCAGGAAGGCGCGGGTGTAGCTGCGGTCCGCGTTCACGCGCTCATACAGGGGGCCGATCTGTCGGCCGAAGCCCTGGAACCAGTTCATGCGGACGTAGCCCTTCGGGATTTCGGGGACATTTTCCTCGAGAAGATCATCCGTCATGATGTATCAGCCAGTCGCCTTGTGACGCCATTCAATCCATGCGCCGTGAGGATTGCAATCGGCCAGAACAACACTGGTTGCGGCCCCGTTGTCGTAGCGCGAGACACGGACAGGGTGTTCGGCCTGTTCCCACTCGACGCTGACGCGGTAGAGCGGCCGGCGCCTCGAGTGCGCCAGAAGCGCTTCGTCGAACCTGCGCTGCATGTCGGTCGAGAACTGGTAAGTGACAAAAGAGTGATAGACGACGGGCACGCCCGTTGCCGGCAGTGCCTCGAGCGTGGGCATGATGAGGGCGAGCGCATCGCCGAAGCGGATCGGCGGTGGATGCTTGAGGGCCGTTGCGATGGCCCCGTCGAGGCGTGCGATGCGCGGCAGCAGTTCGGGGAAGATCAGCGCCTTGAGCCAGAGGCGGTCGGCGGGGTCGGACAGGTGCACGGGGTTCAGTTCAAGCCCGACGCGGCTCAGCACCTGCGGCATGTTCGGGTCGATGCGCGGGACGAGAGAGCCCCTGGCTTCTGCGGTCAGCCTGAGGCTTGCATCCGGTGTCGGGCATGCGGCCACTTCCCTGCCCTCGCTCACATAGGAATAGGCGTAGAGATCCCAGTTCAGATTGAAGCCGGCGCTCGGGCCGATCTCGACCATGTGAAGGCCCGTGCCGGCCTCACGCGCGATGTGCTGGAAGCCCGGCAGCAGCGCGGTGCAACGTGCGACCTCGTTGGTGTTGGTCACGCGTGACGTGACAAGATGGGTCACGTCTTCCTCGTATTGCAGGCAGAAGTCGCGGAAGGTCTCGCAGATGTCGGGGCCGGGCACGGCGCCCGGCGTGAGGCTTGGATATTGCTTCTTCAGCGCGTGGGGGCGGCCTTCGTAGAGGAGATACTGGACGGCGCCAAGGATGATGTTGGCGTGCGGCTGGCCGGGCTTTGCCTTTTCGGCGATGGTGCGGATGCGTGCATCATCGCGGATGTGGCGTGCCAGCCTAGCGTAAAGGGGTGAACCGATGCGTTCGGCCTCGATGGCAAAGAGGCTCCAGTAGTCGCTCGGGGTCATCAACAACTCCTCAGGCCGGCAGCGGAACGCCCGCCGCATCAAAGGCTTTCTGCTGGCGTTCCTTGACCTCGGCCAACGAGAAATCGGCGATCTCGGCGTGGAACAGGTCGTGGAAGTTCATCTCGGCCTGCAGGTGCAGGAACACGGCGCCAAGGCCGATGGCAGCGCGGTCCATGAAGACGAACTCGCGCGGCGGCTTCAGGGGTCCGAGCTCCTTGAGCAGCTGGTGGACCTGAAAGGCTTCCTTTCGTCCGTAGGCGGACGGCTCGATGCCGTCGGCCACCGTGCGCACGCGATCGTCAAGCATGGGCGCGTAGATGAAGCGCGCCCAGATGTTCAGCGCGTCGACCAGCTCGTTCTTCAGGTTGCGGAAGCCCCAGGTCTCGTAGGCGTGGACCGCCATGTCACGATCGTTCCTGAGAAGTGCCGTGTAGAGGGAAATCACGCCGCCCACGAATTCCGGCCGGAAGGTGCGGATGCAGCCATAGTCGAGCAGGTTCAGCCCGAGGTCGTCGCGGATCGTGTAGTTGCCCAGATGCGGATCGCCGTGGATCGCGGCATAGTGGCTGAAGGGATGCCACCAGGCACGGAACATCGTCTCGGCGATGCGGTTGCGGTCGGCCTGCGATCGTGACTTGAACTCGAGGATCGGCTTGCCCGAGATCCAGGTCATGGTCAGAAGGCGGCCTGTCGACAGCTCGGGCAGGACCTCGGGCACGTGAATGCCCGCGCAGTCCTTCAGCATGATGCGGTAGAGCGCGATGTGGGCGGCCTCGCGCCGGTAGTCCAGTTCCTCGCGCAGGCGCTCGCCCACTTCGTCAGCGATCTCTGATGGATCAATCGCGCGGTCCATGCGCCGATAGAGCGAGAAGAGGATCCTGAGCTGCGCAAGATCGGCCTCCACGGCAGACGCCATGTCCGGGTATTGCAGCTTGCAGGCGAGATTGCGGCCCTGCTTGTCCACGGCCTTGTGGACCTGTCCCAGCGAGGCGGCGGCCGATGCCTCGCGCTCGAAGGTGCGGAACTTCTTTTCCCAGTCTGGGCCCAACTCGGAGGCCATGCGCCTGCGCACGAAGGGCCAGCCCATGGGCGGGGCCTGCGTCTGCAGCGTGGCGAGTTCGGCGGCGAAGCTGGCCGGCACGAGGTCGGGCACGGTGGACAGCATCTGCGCCACCTTCATCAGCGGACCCTTGAGATTGCCGAGGGCCGCCTTGAGGTCGGCGGCCTCGAGTTTCTCGTCGCGGCCCATGCCCAGCATGCGGGACCCGGCCATGCGCGCGGCGGTGCCGCCGATGGTGGTGGTCACGTCGGCGTAGCGCTTCAGCCTTCGGCCGAGGGTGTTTTCTTCGTCAGACATGATGCTTCCGGCGTGCATGACAGACGCGCCGGGGGGCGTCAATCCGCATTGCTGCACTTGCTCAGCGCCGCTTCGAATGACGCTGCGAAAACGGCCTGATCGCGCGCGGAATCCTGTGCGAGGGCAACGGTCCAGCCGTCAAGGCGGGCGGTGGCTGTCGCGCAGTCGCAGGTGCGGCCTCGGGACGATATGGTGGCGGCCAGTGCGCGGCCTCGCTGGGCAAGCGCCTCAGGGAGCGGGTCAGGACGCGGCTCGCCGCCCTCCAAAGACAGCCTGCCCTTCGCAGCCAGATGGGATGCTTGCGACCAGTTTCGGCCACTTCGGACCTGCTGGCGGGCCTGGGACTGGTACTCACGGGCGAGGCAGGCGCGCCAGGTGTCGCCGGTGATCTGCTCGCGCAGGAACGGGGAAACATCGAGGGTCGCGCAAGCGGCAAGAAGAAGCGCCGGGGCACCCCCCAACCAGATGCGGCGCACATGGCCCCCCTGGCCTCGTGCGCCGCGCTTCACCCCCTCGATGAGCTTTCCGGTGCCACCAATCGCTTGCCCTGTGAGCAGAGCTTCCCCCGCGAGCCGGACATCAGAAAAGCGAATTGAAGGTCTCATCATCCCCTCCCGCTTGCAAGCGTTTGTGACCGCTCCGCCTCATAATGCGGGCCCGCTGTAGCATCCAGACCACAAGGCCCGGCATGGTTTGGTTAACAAAGCTTCAACGTGGCCCGAAGTGAAACGGCTTAAAGCGACTTTTACTCCGGATGGGTCAGATTGAGCCACGACCAACCAAGAAAAAACAAAGGGTGGACTTCATGGCGCACACGACACTGATCGTGGATGACGATCCGACACAACGCCGCTTGCTGCAGGCGCAGGCGGAGAAGTGCGGCATCCAGGTGCTGACCGCCGGTTCGGGACAGGAAGCGCTCGACATCCTCTGCGGACCGAAGGGTGCGGGCGTCAGCCTCGTGCTCCTTGACCTCGTGATGCCGGGGATGGACGGGCTTGCCGTGCTGGCGAACCTGCGTCCCACGCACCCCGCCCTTCCGGTGATCGTGCTGACGGCGCAAGGCGGCGTCGACACGGCTGTCAGCGCCATGCGCGCGGGCGCCGATGACTTCCTCGTCAAGCCCGCAAGCCCCGAGCGGATCCAGGTGTCGATCCAGAACGCGCTCAAGGTCAAGGCACTGACCGGCGAGATCCAGCGCCTGAAGAAGGTCACGGAGAACCGGCTGTCGCTTGGCGACCTGATCGCCGAGAGCCCGTCGATGCGCCAGATGCTGCGGCTTGCGGACCGTGCCGCGCAGTCGAACATCCCGATCCTCATCGAGGGCGAGAGCGGCGTGGGCAAGGAAGTGCTCGCGCGCGCGATCCAGGGTGCCTCCGACCGTGCGGGCAAACCCTTTGTCGCCGTCAATTGTGGCGCGATCCCCGACACGCTCATCGAGAGCATCCTGTTCGGCCACGAAAAGGGCGCCTTCACCGGCGCCGTCGACCGTCACGTCGGCAAGTTCCAGGAAGCGAATGGCGGTACGCTGTTCCTCGACGAGATCGGGGAACTCAGGCTCGACATGCAGGTCAAGCTGCTGCGTGCCATCCAGGAAGGCGAAGTCGATCCGGTGGGCGCCAAGCGTCCGGTGAAGGTCGACATCCGCCTCATCTCGGCGACCAACCGCAACCTCCAGCAGCAGGTGGCCGAGGGAAAGTTCCGCGAGGACCTTTTCTACCGGCTCAACGTATTCCCGCTCCAGCTCCCGTCGCTGCGCGAGCGACGCGAGGACATCGATGGCCTGGTCGAGCTGTTCATTCAGCGCTTCGCTGTCGAGGAGAACAAGAAGATCGTCGGCATCGACCGCGCCGCGCTCGACATGCTGAAGACCTATAACTGGCCGGGCAATATCCGCCAGCTCGAGAACACGGTGTTTCGCGCGGTCGTGCTGTGCGACGGGGAATGCCTGCGCGCGGGCGACTTCCCGCAGATCGCCAGCCAGATGGGTATCGCCATCGAACCGGCGAAGCCGGAGACTGCGGTTGCGCGGCAGGACATCCATCCGGTCGGGCCGCAGCGCGGCGCGGCGGTCGTGGACCAGCTTGTGGCGTCAGGCGTGAC
Source organism: Micropepsaceae bacterium (assembly GCA_036840015.1). Classification (GTDB taxonomy): domain Bacteria; phylum Pseudomonadota; class Alphaproteobacteria; order Micropepsales; family Micropepsaceae; genus SZUA-430. Next base: position 2,995 of record DAISVV010000112.1, on the reverse strand, counting down.
CTTGACCGGGATCGATGGACACCTGCGCAAGCTGGAGGAGATCGAACACGAGCTCATCCGCTTTGCGATCGAGAAGTACGAGGGTCACATGTCCGAGGTCGCGCGGCGGCTGGGCATCGGCAGATCGACGCTCTATCGCAAGCTGCGCGAAATGGGACTGGATGACGACCAGGCCGGCGCGGCCTGAGGCCGCCGTCAGCGCGCCATGCCGAGGGCGGACAGGTACAGGTCGAGGAGCGCGTCGCGCTCCTCGCGCTCGTGGGCTTCCATCTTCCGGATGCGGACGACCTGGCGCATGATCTTGGTGTCGAAGCCCTGCCCCTTGGCTTCGGCGTAGACCTCCTTGAGGTCATTGCCGAGGGCTGCTTTCTCCTCCTCGAGGCGCTCGACGCGCTCGACAAGCGACTTCAGCTGATCCTTCGCGAAATTCGGCTTGGCCATGACAAGAATCCCATCGATGTTCTTGGTAACGCGGCTTCAGAGGGCGCGAACCCTAGTCAGCGCGGCAGCCGCGATCAACGGGACCTAGCCATGATTCTTGTGGGATAAACCGAAAGCAGCCTTTTGCGCCTCGGTTGCCTCGGCCTGGTAGCGGGATTTCCACTCAGCATAGGGCATTCCGTAGATCGTCTCGCGGGCTTCATCGCGCGTGAGTTGCATTCCACGCTCGCGCGCGGCTTCCTCGTACCAGTTTCCGAGGCAGTTCCTGCAGAAGCCGGCAAGGTTCATCAGGTCAATGTTCTGTGTGTCAGTGCGGGTGCGCAAATGTGCCACGAGGCGGCGGAAAACTGCGGCTTCGATTTCGGTACGTGTGTTTTCGTCCATCGGGGAATGGCTCCTTCCGGTCAGGTCCCCTTCATGCCCGCAATCGCCTTGCGCAGCAATGGCACGAGCCGGGTTCCCCAGGCCCTGGCGCCGGCCTCGTCGCCGATGAGGTCCTGACGTAGCTCGACCAGCACATGGGGCAGGCCCTGCGCGAGCGCATGGCGGTCCATGCAGTCGCCCACGAGTTCGCCCGAGTAGGGCTGGTTGTCGCCCACGCACAGGTCGGGCTCGGCCCGGAGGACCTCGAGGAGCGGGCCAGACAGGCGCGCGTCGCGTCGCGACCAGAGGACGCCGACCTGCCAGGGGCGGGGCTTGCCCTTCCATTCGGGCGTGAACGAGTGGATCGAGACAATGACGGGCGTAATGCCGCGGCCGCGGGCGCCACCGATGAGGCTTGCGATCGCATCGTGATAGGGATGGTAGTAGCGCCGTGCCCTGTCGCGGATTTCGGCTTCGTCCGCCGTCGCATTGCCGGGAATGATGGCGCCGTCCGACAGTTTCATCACGAGGGTCGGGTCGTCCTCGCCGCGGTTGAGGTCGATGAGGAGACGCGAGTGGGTGCCGAGGATTGCCGGAGCGCCGAGTGCGGAGGCCATCGTGCGGGTTACTGCCGCGGCACCGATGTCCCAGGCAATGTGCGTCTCGAGGCGCCCTGCCGGCAGGCCGAGCCCTTCATATTCCGGCGGAATGATATTCGATGCGTGGTCGCAGACGAGGATGATCGCGGGATCGCCCTGCGGGTTGAAAGCTTCAAAGGCTGGGATGAGCGGCACGGGACACCAACCGACGCTGACGACTGGCCAAGAATAGGCTAGAGCTGCGCGCGGACGTGACAGTTCGATTGTCGCAACCCCCTGAGGCCGCGGTTTCATGCAGTCACCGGCTGACATCCTGAAGCAGGTTTTCCTGTCGGCGGTGGAGGCGTGCCTTCCGCGACGTGTGGTGCCGTCGGCGCTTCCGCCCCGGCCTCGCGGGCGCGTGTCCGTGATCGGTGCCGGAAAGGCGGCCGCCGCCATGGCAGCTGCGGTGGAGGAGGCCTGGGGCGATACCGATGGCGGGCTTGTCGTGACGCGGCACGGGCACGGGCTGCCCCTGCGGTCGCTGCGGCTGATCGAGGCCCGGCATCCTGTCCCCGATGAAGCAGGCATCGAGGCCGGCCAGGCGGCGCTCAACCTTGCAGGTTCGCTGGGGCAAGACGACACGCTGCTGGTGCTTCTGTCGGGTGGCGGGTCGGCGCTGCTCGCTGCGCCCCTGCCCCCGCTGACGCTGGCGGACAAGCAGGCCGTGACACGCGGGCTCGTGCTGAGCGGGGCCGGCATCGGCGAGATCAACTGCGTGCGGCGACACCTGTCGGCCCTCAAGGGCGGGCGACTGGCGGCGCGTGCCCACCCCGCCCGCGTGCTGACACTCGCGCTTTCAGACGTGGCGGGCGATGACGCGTGCGTGAGCGCCTCGGGGCCGACGGTTGCAGACCCGTCGACGCAGCGCGACGCCGAGCGCATCCTGCTGCGCCACGGGATCGAGGTGCCTGACGCCGTGCGGCAGGTTCTGGCTGATCCGCGCCTTGAGAGCGTGAAACCGGGTGACACGCGCCTTGCGACCGCGGACTTCACGATTGTCGCGCGAGGCGCGGACCTGGTGGCTGCGGCCTGTGATGCGGCGCAGTCGCTCCGGCTCAACACGATGGTGCTGGGCGTGAACATCGAGGGCAATGCGCGACAGGTGGGACTGGCGCATGGCGAAATCGCGCGCCACATGGAGCCTGCCGGCGCGCCCCTGATGCTCCTGTCAGGGGGCGAATTGACGGTGAAAGTCACAGGTGGTGGCGCGGGCGGGCCGAACCGGGAGTACCTCATCGCCCTTGCGCAGGCCCTGCAGGGGCACCGGCACATCTGGGCGCTGGCGGCGGACACGGACGGGATTGACGGGAGTGATGCGGTCGCCGGCGGCTGGATCGGACCGGACACGATGGATCGTGACCGGACGGCCGGGCTGCACTTAAGGCACCAGGCGGCGAGGAACGCCAGCAGCGCGCGGCACGCCGCACATGCACACGCACAACAGCAGTGCACGGCACGCCGCTCATGCACACTCACAACAGCAGCGCGCGGCACGCCGCACATGCACACGCACAACAGCAGCGCGCGGCACGCCGCACATGCACACGCAC
>DAISVV010000111.1:0-10311 GCA_036840015.1 Micropepsaceae bacterium | reverse complement strand
CGCCGAGATCTACGTTCCACCCTTCGTGGACGTCATGCTGGTGCTGCTGATCATCTTCATGGTCACCGCACCGCTTGCGACGATCAGCATTCCCATGGATCTGCCGCCGCCCTCTGACGTGCCGCCGCAGGAGGAGGATCCGCTCGAACCGATCTTCATCAGCCTGCAGGACACGGGCGTGATCAACGTGGGAACGCCGAAGACAGGCGAAATCCAGGCGACATGGGCCACCCTTGATGACGCCATCAGGGAAAAGACCAACGGCGACACGAATCGCAAGATCTTCGTGCGCGCGGACCAGAAGGTCATCTATTCCGACGTGATGCGCCTGCTCGACGCCATCGACCAGGAAGGCTATCGCAACCGCGCACTCGTGGCCGAAGACGTCGTCGACTAGGGTAACCAGGAATCAAACGGGCGTTTGGGGTTGCCGCCGGGTCACGGTCCGGCGGCACATCCGCGCGCACCCATCGGCCGGCGCTTGGCAGTTGCAGGTCCGCGTTCTACGTTTCGCCGATGCAGTCGCGTAGCTTAGCCCCCAAGACGAAGGCGGAGATCCTCGAGGTCGCCCGCAAGCGGTGCGAAACAAGGCCTGTGCGCATCGTGTTCCCGGAGGGAGACGACGAGCGCATACGCCGCGCTGCCGCCAGCATCCTCGACCGCTACCCGACGGTAGCCGTGACCCTTCTCGCAAGCGAGGCACACTCCAGCGAAGCCTTGCGCCACACGTTTCCCACCGATCGCCTTGCTGTCGTCAATCCGGAGACATCGCCCCTCGGCGACCAGATGGCAGAGGTCTACGCGATGAGCCGTCCCGAGGCCACGGCCGGCATTGCGCGGCGCGTGGCCCGCAAGCCTTTGTACATGTCCGGCCTGCTGCTGAAGGCAGGCAGCGTCGATGCGATGATTGCCGGCGTGACCTGTCCGACGGCACGCGTCATCGAGGCAGCGATGCTGACCCTGGGGTTGGGGCAGGGCATTTCCGTGCCGTCCAGCTATTTCATCATGCAGCCAGCCACACCGGGCGGAGCGCCGTGTCTCTTCGCCGATTGCGCGGTGAACATCAGCCCCACGACAGAGGAACTGGCGGCAATCGGCGTGGCCTCGGCGCGTTCCTGGCACGCATTGACAGGGGTGCCACCGCGCGTCGCATTCCTGTCCTTCTCGACGCACGGAAGCGCCAACAACCCGGAAACGCGACGCGTCCGAGACGCGGCCGCCCTTGCGTCAACCTTGTGTCCGCAGTTCCACTTCGAGGGCGAACTCCAGGCTGACGCTGCACTGTCTCCGCGCGTGGCATCCCTGAAGACCCGCACCCAGGGGCCCGTCGCGGGCCAGGCGAATGTGCTTGTCTTTCCCGACCTGAACGCAGCCAACATCGGCTACAAGCTTGTGCAGCAGATGGCAGGCGCAAGGGCGCTGGGCCCTTTCCTTCAGGGCTTCACCCACCCCGTCAGCGACCTGTCGCGGGGAGCCACGGTCGAGGAAATCGTGGACACGGCGATCATCACCGCAAGCCAGGCTGGCCTGCACTAGCGCGCAGGCCAAGCCCCAACGAACCGGCCCGCAGGATTACTGGGCCGGGGTCTGCTGCTGGTTCTTCTTTTCCCTCGACGTCTCGTAGAGCGAGACCAGGACACCACCAATGATCAGGCTTGCCGTGACCCCAAGCGACACTTCCGCAGGGATCTTGCCGATGAACTGGGCAAGGAAGATCTTGGACCCGATGAACACCAGCACCAGCGCAAGCGCATATTTCAGGTAATGGAACCGGTGGATCATGGCAGAAAGCGCGAAGAAAAGGGCGCGAAGACCCATGATCGCAAAGATGTTTGACGTGTAGACGATGAAGGGGTCTGTCGTGATCAGGAACACGGCCGGCACAGAGTCCACGGCAAAGATGATGTCGGCAAACTCGATCACGCAGAGCGCCAGGAACAGCGGCGTGGCGTGCAACTTCACCGCGCCGGTAGGCCCTGCCGGCAGGCGCACGAAGAAGCGGTCACCGTGCAGTTCCTTGGTCAACCGGACATTGCGCTTCAGGAAATTCAGCATCCGGTTGTTCTCGAGATCCGGTTCATGGTCGACCATGAACAGCATCTTGATACCCGTAAACACCAGGAACGCGCCGAAGACGTAGAGGATGGCATGGAACTCGCTGACCAGAGCTGCGCCCAGCGAGATCATGATCGCGCGCAGCACGATGACGCCGAGGATGCCCCAGAAAAGGACCCGGTGCTGGTACTCGCGCGGGATGGCGAAGTACGAGAAGACCAGTGCGATGACGAAGATGTTGTCCAGCGCCAGCGTGTATTCGACCAGATAGGCCGTCAGGAAGTCGACGCCCGACTGCTCCCCGTAGGTGTACCAGACCCACGCGCCGAACATCAGCGCGATCGCCACATAGGCCGATGACTGGATCATGCTCTCCCGGAAGGTCACAACATGTGCCTTCCGGTGGAAAACGCCGAGATCGAAGGCGATCAGTGCGCCGACGATGCTGAGGAAGGCGAACCAGGCCCAGACAGGCTTTCCAAGAAAATCGTCAAACAGAAACGGGAGTAACTGGTCCATGAAGGCCCTCTGGTGGCGTTGGATCTCTTGATTTGGCGCTCGTCCGACATCGCAGGCATGCGCCTACCAGAGGGGCCCGGCCCAAGCAACCAAGGGCAATTGGGATGCCAACACCCTTTTTCAAGGCTCCCGAAGGGCGTGTCCAACCAGCGTTGCAAAGATGCAACGAGTGACCATGCCCCGAATATGGAATTCGGTCGTCCTCACGAAGCAGGATCGAGGACGCAAGGGCGGATCAGTCTCCGGTCCCCTGCGGTCGCATGTCCTCCCGGTTGATCCCCGCAACCACCACCGGCTTCTTCATGGCGTCCCGGCGGAAGGGTTCGCCCAGTTCCTGGTTCAGGATGACCTCGATGAAGGTCGTAACCCGGTTTTTCTGCGCGTCGCAGGCCTCAACAAGCGCCGTCTTCAGCTCCTCCTGCGTGCGGACGGTGAGGCCCTTGAGCCCGCACCCCTCGGCTACCCGGGCATAGCTCAGATGGGGATCAAGTTCCGTCCCGACGAAATTGTTGTCGTACCAGAGGATCGAATTGCGCTTCTCGGCGCCCCACTGATAGTTCCTGAAGATGACCATCGTGATGCCCGGCCACTCCTCGCGGCCGATCGACGACATCTCGCTCATCGAGATGCCGAACGCGCCGTCGCCGGCAAAACCGACGACAGGCACGTCGGGGCAGCCGATCTTCGCCCCGATGATCGCCGGGAACCCGTACCCGCAGGGCCCGAACATGCCAGGCGCGAGATACTTCCGGCCCTTCTCGAAGCTGGGATAGGCATTGCCGATCGCACAGTTGTTGCCGATGTCAGTCGAGATGATCGCGTCAGGGGGCAGGGCAGACTGGATGGCCCGCCACGCCTGGCGGGGCGACAGCCGGTCCGGATCCCGGCGCCGGGCTTCGGCATTCCAGACCGTTCCCGGATCATCGTCCTCGTGGTCCATGCTGGACAGTGTCTGCCGCCACGCCGAGCGGGTCTGGTGGATCAGCGCCCGCCGCGCATCGCGGCCGGCATTGCCGGCGGAAGTCGAGAGCTGGAGATTGATCTGCTCGGCCACAAGCCTCGCGTCGCCGCAGATCCCGACGGTGATCGGCTTGGTCAGCCCGATCCGGTCGGGATTGATGTCGACCTGGATGATCTTCGCCTCGCGCGGCCAATAGTCAATCCCGTAGCCAGGCAGGGTGGAGAAGGGGTTCAGCCGCGTGCCAAGCGCCAGCACGACATCGGCCTTCGCAATGAGCTCCATCGCCGCCTTCGAGCCGTTATAGCCGAGCGGCCCCACAGCCAGGCGGTGCGAGCCGGGAAAACTGTCATTGTGCTGGTAGCCGCTGCACACCGGCGCATCCAGCCGCTCGGCAAGTGCCACGCAGGCCGGGATGGCGTTGCCGATCACGACGCCGCCACCCGCGAGGATGACCGGAAACTTGGCCGCCGAAAGCAGGCGCGCGGCCTCCGCGATTGCATCCGCGCCACCGGCAGGACGCTCGATAAGCGTGATGGCGGGCAGGGTGATGTCGATGACCTGTGTCCAGAAATCGCGCGGCACATTGATCTGCGCCGGCGCCGAAAGCCTCAGCGCCTTCAGGATGACGCGGTTCAGCACCTCGGCGATGCGCGAGGGATCCCGTACCTCTTCCTGATAGCACACCATGTCCCTGAAAAGTGCCATCTGCTCGACTTCCTGGAACCCGCCTTGCCCGATCGTGCGATTGGCAGCCTGCGGCGTGACCAGCAGCATGGGCGTATGGTTCCAGTAGGCCGTCTTGATCGGGGTCACGAAATTGGTGATGCCGGGGCCATTCTGCGCAATCGCCATCGCGATCTTGCCCGTGGCCCGCGTATAGCCGTCGCAGATCGTCCCCGCATTGCCTTCATGCGCACAGTCCCAGAACGTGATCCCGGCCTTGGGAAACAGGTCCGAGATCGGCATCATGGCCGACCCGATGATCCCGAAGGCGTGCTCGATGCCATGCATCTGCAGTACCTTCACGAAGGCTTCTTCGGTTGTCATTTTCATGCGCGTCACCCCGACAAATGGCAAAGCCGACATTATGCCGATTTGCGCCAGTGACCAAGAATCTTGATGCACGGCGCCTGCTGGCAAATCGCGGATGGCTGGGCTATTGGAGCAGTCCACCAGCGCAGGCTCGAGAGCCAACGAGCACCACGTCACGATGAGCAAGAACCTCCTCTACGGCAACATCCCGCCCGACCTCGTGCCGGTGCCGCGCGATGCCGTGCAGGTTTCGCCCCTGGTGCCAGGCGCCACCGCGCTCGACGAGCTGGAACCGGCTTCTTGCGACGGCCTCGTCATGCGCGCACCGCCCAACACGATCGAGCGGCGGCATGAAATGGCGCTGGCGCTGCGGGCGCTGCGCCCCGGCGCAGAATTCGCAATCCTGGCCGCCAAGGACAAGGGCGGCACGCGGCTCGGCAAGGAGCTGGCCGCCTTCGGCATCGCGGTCACGGACCAGCCGCGCCATCACCACCGCATCTGCTCCGGGACGCGCCCGGCCGTCATGCCGGGGATCGAGGCGGCCATCGCCGACGGGGGCCTGCGCCACGTTCCCGAACTCAATCTCTGGAGCCAGCCCGGCCTCTTCAGTTGGGATCGCTTCGATGTCGGATCGGCCGTGCTGATCGAAGTGCTCCCGGCCCTGGCGGGCGAGGTTGGTGACTTTGGCTGCGGCTATGGCCTCCTGTCGCTCGCGGCGCTGCGCAGCGCCGCGGTGACTTCCGTGCATGCCTTCGATCTTTATCTCAGGGCCATCGCCGCCGCACGCCGCAACATCATGGACCCACGCTTCAGCGCCACGTGGGTCGACCTCGCCGCGCGTGGGGCAGGGGTTGCGAACCTCGACGCGATCCTCATGAACCCGCCGTTCCATAACGCCGGCGTGGAAGACCAGGCGCTGGGACAGGCCCTGATCGCGCGCGCCAGCGAAGCCCTGCGCCCGGGCGGCGTGCTGTGGCTGACGGCGAACCGGCATCTGCCCTACGAGGCCGTGCTCAGGACGAGGTTTCGCACCGTGCGGCTCGTCGCCGAAGAGGGCGGCTTCAAGGTCTACCAGGCCATCAAATGAGCTAAGGCGTCGAAACAGCCCGGCTCGACCGGCTCCTCGCGAACATGGGCTACGGCTCGCGCCGCGAGATCGGCAGGATGGCAAAGTCCGGCTGGATCACGCTCGACGACGTGGTGATGGTGGACGAGGCCACGCGCGTGAAGCTCGAGCCCGACTTGCCCGAGCGATTGCGCGTTCAGGGCGAGACGCTGGACCCGCTGCCGGGTATGATCATCATGGTGCACAAGCCCGCTGGCGTGACCTGCTCTCACAAGGACCCGGGCCCGCTCATCTACGATCTTCTGCCGCCACGCTGGCGCGTGCGCGACCCGGCACTCTCGACGGTGGGTCGTCTCGACAAGGAAACCTCGGGCCTGATCCTCATGACGGATGACGGCGAGATGCTCCACCGGATCATTTCGCCCAAGCGCCACGTGCCCAAGCGCTACATCGTCGGCCTCGACCGTCCCCTGCGGGGAAACGAAGCGGGGCTCTTTGCAGCCGGGACGCTGATGCTCGAGGCCGAAACGACACCGCTGCTGCCCGCCACGCTCGAGGTGACGGGCGAGCGCACGGCCCGCCTGACCCTGCACGAGGGCCGCTATCACCAGGTCCGCCGCATGTTCGCTGCCGTCGGCAACCACGTGGTCACGCTCCACCGCGACCGCATCGGCGCCCTCGATTTGCCTGGAGATCTCGCTGCGAGCGAGTACCGCGTGATGACGGAAACCGACATCGCCCAAGTCTTCGCATCACCCACCTGACTTTTCCTCGTTACTTCGTGAGGGCGAGAGCAGGCCACCCTATCGCTCGTCCTTCCAGTGATACCAGGCATACATCGTCCGCTGCCCGATCCGCCGGAAGGGCGTGAGCGGGCCGCGGCCGGGAAGGGGGCCCTCGAAGATCGGCAGCTTGGGTGCAGCCTTGCCCGCCACAAGCTGCGCCATGCGCCGGCCGGCCTGAGCCGAATACATCACACCGTTCCCGCCATAGCCCATCGCATAGAAGATCTTCTGCGACGGATCAGGCTGCACGATGCGGGGCATCATGTCATGGCTCACATCGACCCAGCCCCACCACGAATAATCGATCTGGATCCCGGCAAGGGCAGGGAATTTGGCGGCGATCCCCTTGCGAAGAACGTCGAGGTGCTTGTCATTCGCCGCATCCGCGCCCGTGATGGCGCTGCGGCTGCCGATCTGCAGCCGATCACCGGGCAGTAGCCGATAATAGAAGCGCAGCGTCCTGGTATCGGTGAGTACCAGCCGTGTCCTGAAATTGCAGGCGTCGATCTCGGCTTTTGTCAGCGGACGCGTGACAATGCAGTTTGACAGGATCGGCATCAGCCGGTGGTGCATCAGCGGATGCAGCCCGTTTGGCGTATAGGCTGCCGTCGCGACGGCAACCGCCCGGGCCTTCACGGTACCGCCCGGCGTCCTGAGATAATGCGCGCCATCGCGCGTTGTCCAGTTGATGACCTCGCTCGACGTATGGATCCGCGCCCCCAGCACGCGCGCCTTGCGCGCATAGCCAAACGCAAGCTTCGCCGGATGTACGCCGATCCCGTCCGGCTCCAGCATGGCACCTGCAGCCTCGCGATCATCGAGGAATTCGCGCCGCAGCTCGTCCTGCGCAATGATGCGCGTGCCATAGCCGAAAGTCGAATTCAGAAGTCCGGACTCGGCCTCGAGCGCCGCCATCCGGTCGGGCTTGTGCGCAATATAAAGGTGGCCGCCATCCTGGGCATCGCAGTCGATGTCACGGATGAGATCGCGGAACAGGTCGAAGGCCTCGCCGATCTCGGCGTGAAGTCCGCGCGCAACATCAAGCCCCCAGCGCGAAATCCACTGCGAACGCTTCAGCCGACCGGACGAAATCTGCGCCTGTCCGCCATTGCGCGTGCTGCAGCCGAACGCAACGCCATTGGCCTCAAGCACCGTCGCCTTGATCCCGTGCTCCTTCGCAAGATGGATCGCGCAGGACAGGCCGGTATACCCCGAGCCAATGACCGCAACATCGACATCCATGTCACCTTGGACCGGTCCATCGGTTGCAGGCAGCGCGCCCGCACTCGCAACCCAGTAGGTCGGTGCATGGTCGCGCCCGCAGCCAACGCCAATGTCGGTGACGGGGTCATAAAGGGGATTGTAGGTACTCATTCCTATAATCCGGTCCTAGACCTTCGGGGCAATCGGCGGGCGATCCTTGCGGAACGCGCGCTTCACGGCGATGCGTCCATCACGCAGGCTGAACAGGTCGCAGCCTTCGACCTCGATGCGCGCGCCGTCTGGCCGCGTTGCGCGGAACACCCACTCCGAGACCGCCCTGTCACCGGCAACGAAATGTGCCGTCACGTCCCAGCGGACATCCGGCAGGCCTTTCCAGACATTCTCGAACGCAGCCTTCACGGCAGCCCGTCCGACATGGCGCGCGCCATGGACCTCTGGGCCGGCGGCGGCTTCGAACACACAGTCTTCGGTCATCAGCGAGACGACCTTGTCCGCATCATGGGTGTTGAAGGCCCGAAACAGCTCATCCAGCAGCTGCATCGCATCCGTTCCAGTGCTCACGTCCTGTCCCCGCTTGGCATCCTGCCACGATGATGTGACAGCCGCACGCGATCAGGAAGCAAAATCTGGCGCCGCAGCACTGAAAAAGTCTCCGGACGTTGCACGAACAGAACCGGCGCGTGATCCTGTCGCCCGCTACGCCATGATTCCCGGCCACAAACCCGCCAAGGACAGGACCTGATGGACAACGCCACCCTGGAACTCGCGAAGATCGTGCTGGGCCCGCTGGTCACGGCCTTGTTTGCCTGGCTGGTCGGGAACCGGATTTCGGCAAACTGGACCCTGCGCCAGAAGCACCGCGAATACAGCCTTTCGGTCGGTACCGAGTTCTATCAGGTCTATGGCGAGTTCTTCGCCACCTGGAAGCTCGCCAACTACGCCTTTCGTCACGAGCGGCCCGACATCACCGACGAGTTCATCCAGGGCCTGATCGCGAGGTCTGCGGCGCTGGAAGCCCGCATCGAGGCACTATTGCTCAGGATGGCGTCCGAACTGCGCCTGGAGGCCCCAGAGGCCCGGACGCTGGGCCTTTACCGGCAAGCCGTCCAGCAGCTTCGGCACTCGATCATCAGGCGCCAGCAACTCGACTTCTTCGGAGCCGGGCAGGCGAAGTACGAGTTCTACAAGCAGCTCAGCGTCTCGGTCGGCGACCTGGTGCGCGAACTCGGCGAACGTCCGCGTCCCACGCGCGAGCGCGCCGCCGCGCAGATGACCGAGATCACGAGCAGCAAGTGGGAAGCCGAGTGGCTGCGCATGTTCCCGGGCCCGCAGCAGGCCATGGACCAGGCCGCCTGAGCCCGGTTTCCCGGGCTTGGGTACTTGCATATTTCCCATAATACATATTATGCGATAATTGGATACCCGGATCCCGGCAAATCCGGGCTTTTTTCGGCCAGCGCATGCGGCCTCCCCCAAGTCGTGATACAGCCGCGCAGAGCCTCTCCACGTTAAGAACTTTGGGCCCACATGCCATGAGCACGCACGACGATCCGCGCAGCATCCAGACGCTCCTGGCGATCATGGCGCGCCTGAGGAACCGCGAAACAGGTTGCCCCTGGGACATCCAGCAGACCTTCGCGACGATCACGCCTTATACGCTCGAGGAAGCCTATGAAGTGGCCGACGCCATCGAGCGCGGCGACATGGACCAGCTCAGGGACGAACTCGGCGACCTTCTGTTCCAGGTCGTGTTCCATTCCCGGATGGCCGAGGAAGCCGGTGCCTTTGCCTTTGCCGATGTGGTCGGCTCGATCAGCGACAAGATGCTGAGGCGCCACCCCCACGTTTTCGGTGACGCGGACGTCAAGACCGCCGACGCCCAGACCGCCGCCTGGGAGGAACACAAGCGCAAGGAACGCCAGGCCAAGGGCGGCGGCGTAATGGATGACATCCCCGCGGCCCTGCCGGCCCTGACCCGCGCCCTGAAGATCCAGAAGCGCGCCGCAACCGTCGGCTTCGACTGGAAGGAAGCGCGTCCCATCTTCGACAAGCTCGACGAGGAAGTCGGCGAGTTGCGCGCAGCCATGGCTGAAAACGCCTCCAAGGAAAAACTCGCCGACGAGCTGGGCGACATTCTCTTCGTCGTCGTCAATATAGCCCGTCATCTCGGCCTGAAGCCCGAAGACGCGCTGGCCGGCACAAACCGGAAATTCCTTCGGCGCTTTGCGTTTGTCGAGGCCAGTGCACGAGACGCCGGCAAGGCCTTGTCCGAACTCACGCTTGAAGAGATGGAGGCCGCCTGGACCATCGCCAAGAGCCTGGAACGCGACCTCGCCTGACCGGTCCTACCGTCGCCGCATCCGTTCGCCAAAGCGCCGCTCGAACGACCCGATGGCCGCTGTCGGCAGCGTCATCTGCAGCGTGATGTGGCCATCATCGCGGTCCTTCCGGGACACGACATCGCCATGCGCATAAGCCCAGGCAAGCCCCGCACCATCCGAGCCTTCCAGTTCCAGCCACGCATCGATAAAGTTCCGGCTCAACGCCTCGTCGATCCGCGCAAGCAATTGATCGATGCCCTCGCCCGTGATGGCCGAATCCTGAACCTCGGCGCTCTCCGGCCCGCTGTTCGCCACGACGCCACGCTGATATTCGGCCAGCAGGGCGAT
>DAISVV010000110.1:0-10542 GCA_036840015.1 Micropepsaceae bacterium | reverse complement strand
TCGTCCACACGTTGCGCCAGATTGTCTGCGTCAAGGGCTAGCCCGTTGCATGCATCCGGCAGGCCTCGATCAACTGAACGACTGAATGAGAAGTGAGATGACCACGAACCCGATGACGCTGCGCAGGACCTCGCTGATCCCATGGATCAGCGAGGCACGCGCCCTGCTGAGAGTTTCCTCGCCCCTGATTGCCATGCAGCTGATGCAGTTCGGCATGGTCACCGCCGACATCATCATGGTCGGCGCCCTCGGCGAGAAGCCGCTCGCGGCCGTCAGCATCGGCGCCGTCATGTATTATTTTGTTTGGCTGGCAGCCTACGGGCCCGTCATGGCCATCGCCCCCGTCGTGTCGCACATCCTTGGCGCCAATCCGGATGACACGCGCAGCGTGCGCATTGCCGTGCGCATGGGCCTGTGGGCTGCAGCGTTCGTCTCGCTGCCGCTGATGGGGCTTCTCGTGTTCTCGCGCCCGGCGCTGCTGGCGCTCGGACAGCCGCCGGACATCGTCGACATGGCCATGCCATGGATCCAGGTCGTCGCTTTCAGCCTGCCGTTCACGCTGGGCTACGGCGTGCTGCGCAATTTTGCGTCTGCCGCCGGACGCCAGGGGGTAGTGATGGCGATCTCCGCCGCCGCCCTCCTGGTCAACATCGCGCTGAACTACGTGCTCATCTTTGGCAACTTCGGCGCGCCAGCGCTGGGCGTCGTGGGTTCCGCCATCGCAACCGCCGGCGCCCACGCCTTCTCCTTCGCCTGCATGCTGGTGCTCATGTACGCGCAGCCATTCTTCAGGAAATTCGACCTGCTCAGGGACTTCCTGGCGCCGGACTGGGAGCGTCTGCGCGAATTGTTCCGCCTCGGCGTGCCCATGGGCATGGCGATGATCTTCGAGTCCACGCTCTTCAATGCGGCCACCCTCATGATGGGCACCCTGGGTGCCACCACGCTCGCCGCGCACCAGATCGCCGTCAACATTGCAGGGCTCGCCTTCATGATCCCGCTCGGCCTTGGCTTGGGCGCGACCGTGAGGGTGGGGCTCGCCGCAGGTGCGGGCGACGCGCAGGCCGCGCGGCGTGCGGGCAACACGGCGATCGCCTTGTCGGCGTTGATTGCGACCTTTTTCGCCATCTGCATGGCCCTGTTCCCGGGCACGCTGGTCTCCCTCTATCTGCCAGCCGAGAGCCAGGGCTCAGAGGTTGCGCGCCTGGCCGTGGCCTACTTGATGTTTGCGGCCTTCTTCCATCTGTTCGACGCGCTGCAGGTGATGGGGCAGATGTGCCTGCGCGGCCTGAAGGACGCCAATGTCCCCATGTGGATCGCGGGCCTGAGCTACTGGTTGGTGGGTTTCCCCGTCGCCTGGGTCCTTGCCTTCTGGATGGGTTGGCAGGGAACCGGGATCTGGGTGGGCTTGACGGTAAGCCTTGCCCTTGCCGCCGTCGGCATGGTCTGGCGCTTTGAATGGCTGTCGCGCACGCGCCGCTGATCGGGTTGGGGGACAGTATCCTTAATTCGATCAAGCGCGTGAGCGTCCCTTCATTTTGTGGAAATCATGGACCGGAGTGAAGCACCGCTCGGATCCGATCACCGCAAACCGCAATGCCACCGCAACTCGAGAAAGTGGTTACAAGCCCCGCCATCATCCTGATGTGGGCGGGGATCCTGTTTCTCATCGCCGTGTCGCTGCTGCGCCCCGGCTGGCATGGCCTGTTCGAGGTGGTGCCCGAGGAATCGGCCCTCAGGCGGGCCGAGGGAACCCTCACATCCTTCCGCCAGCACAAGAACGAGGAGGGCCTGCGCTTCCAGCTCTCCGGCAGCAGCGATCATTTCGTGCTCTCGGCCTATGCCGGCGCCGAACCCGCCATCCGCCGCTCGTTGCCCGGAGCCCGCTTTGCAGTCCTCTACGACCCGAGCCGCCAGAAGACCCCCTTGTGGACAAAGCGGCCTTCCTACGTGGCCTATGTGGTGTTCGTCGACGGCTCGCCGGTCCGCCCCTACAGGCTGGTGGCGGCCGAGGCCGCGCGCGACTTCGCCTGGGCCCCGCTGGCCGGGGGGTTCGCGGCCGCAGCCGGCGTCGGCCTGCTTCTCTGGGCAGGTTGGGTTCGCTTCAGGCGGGGACAAACCCGGCCGAATTCGGCCATCGGCACCCGCGAGGCGGGTTAAACCGCCGCGCCCCTCGCACAACCCCTTGTATCCGGCCCGGGTTTCTGGCTATTTCCCGCGCCTTGATTGAACAGCCGGGCGGGGCATGCCCAGGCGGTTCTGAAGCCCGAAGCCAGGTTTTGGCCGAGGGCGAACGAGTTCCAGCATAAGGAGACCGAAATGCCCAAGTTGAAGACAAAATCAGGCGCTAAAAAGCGCTTCAAGATGACGGCCACCGGAAAGGTCAAGCATGGCGGCGTGATGAAGCGCCACCGCCTGATCCGCCGCAGTTCCAAGCGCAAGATGCACGCACGCGGAACCTTCGTTCTCTCCGAGAGCGATACGCCGCGCGTAAAGCTCTGGATGCCCTATAACCGGTAAGGACCAACATCGATGTCACGTGCACCTCGCGCGGTTCCAAGCCGCGCCCGCCGCAAGAAAGTTCTCGCTCAGGCCAAGGGTTTCCGCGGTCGCCGCAAGAACAATATCACCACCGCAAACGCAGCCGTCGACAAGTCAGGCCAGCACGCCTACATCGGCCGCAAGCTGCGCAAGCGCAATTTCCGCGCCCTCTGGATCCAGCGCATCAACGCCGCTGTCCGCGAGCACGGCCTGACCTATGGCCGATTTATCAGCGGTCTCGGGAAGGCGGGGATCGCGGTCGACCGCAAGATCCTGGCCGACCTCGCCGTGCGCGAGCCCGAGGCCTTCAAAGCCCTGGTCACCCAGGCAGCCAGCGCGGCGAAGTAGGGCTGTTCGAATATCCAGTTCGTTTCGCCGGGCTCCATCCGGATTGACGCTTGGCGGTCCGCTTTTGGCGGACCGTCCCGCGCATCCGGGATAGAACTTTGGTACGCGAATCGGAACGAACGCCATGCAGAACCTTGAGACGACCGAGCGCGATGCGCTCACCCGCATCGATGCCGCTCTTGACGAGGCGGCAATCGAAGCCATCCGCGTTGAGCTTCTTGGCAAGAAGGGCTCGATCAGCGAACTGCTGAAATCGCTGGGCTCCCTCAGTCCCGACGAACGCAAGACCTTCGGCGCACAGGTCAACGCCATGCGCGACCGCGTGTCGGCGCGTCTGGCCGCCCGCAAGGCGCAACTCGGCGACATGGCGATGGAGGCAAGGCTCGCGTCCGAGCGCGTTGACGTCACGCTCTCGCCGCGCCCGGAATTGTCGGGCCGCATTCATCCGGTCTCCCAGATCCTGGACGAGGCCATCGCGATCTTCGCGGACATGGGCTTCTCGATCGCCGAGGGGCCGGACATCGAACTCGACGACTACAACTTCACCCGGCTGAACATCCCGCCCGAGCATCCGGCGCGACAGATGCACGACACTTTCTACCTCAAGCCAAAGCCCGATGGCTCGCGCCATCTCCTGCGCACGCATACCTCACCCGTGCAGGTGCGCACGATGCTGGCCCAGAAGCCGCCGATCCGCATCATCGTGCCGGGCCGCGTCTACCGCATGGACAGCGACCAGACCCACACCCCGATGTTCCATCAGATCGAGGGTCTCGTGATCGACGAGAGCGCGCACATGGGGCACCTGAAGTGGATCCTCGAGGAATTCTGCCGAGCCCTGTTCGAGGTCCCGAAGGTCGAGATGCGCCTGCGGCCCTCCCATTTCCCCTTCACCGAGCCCTCCGCCGAGGTCGACATACGCTGCGATCGCTCCGGCGCCGAGATCAAGCTCGGGCAGGGCAATGACTGGCTCGAGATCCTGGGCTGCGGCATGGTCCACCCCAAGGTGATCGAGATGTGCGGTCACGATCCCGCGAAGTACCAGGGCTTCGCCTGGGGCATGGGCCTCGACCGCCTTGCGATGCTGAAATACGGCGCGCCCGACCTGCGCGCGTTCTTCGATGCCGACATCCGCTGGCTGAAGCACTACGGCTTCGCGGCACTTGATGTCCCCTCGCTTGCCGGAGGTCTCAGCCGATGAAATTCACCCTCTCCTGGCTCAGGGACCATCTCGACACAGACGCCTCCGTCGAGAAGATCGCGGACACGCTCACCCATATCGGCCTCGAGGTCGAGAGCGTTCAGGACAAGGCGAAGGACCTCGCGCCCTTCACCGTGGCCTATGTCGTGTCGGCAGAAAAGCATCCCAACGCTGACAAGCTGCGTGTCTGCATCGTCGACACCGGTACCGAAAAACTTCAGGTCGTCTGCGGCGCGCCAAATGCCCGCACCGGCATGAAGGGTGTCTTCGCGCGCTCGGGAACCGTGATCCCCGCAACGGGCCTTGAGCTCAAGAAGTCATCGATCCGCGGCGTGGAATCGAACGGCATGCTCTGCTCCGAGCGCGAGATGGGCCTCAGCGAAGAGCACGACGGCATCATCGACCTCCCCGAGGACGCACCCGTCGGCAAGCCGTTCGCCGAGATCCTCGGCCTCAACGATCCCGTCATCGAGATCAAGCTGACGCCCAACCGGCCGGATTGCACCGGCGTACGCGGTATCGCGCGCGACTTGGCCGCCGCAGGCCTCGGTCGCCTCAAGCACGAGCAGCCCGTCACGATAGCAGCCCGGTTCAACAACCCTGTGCAGATAGGGCTTCGCTTCGACCCGGCGGTCCGCAATGCCTGTCCCGTCTTCGCCGGACGCCTCGTCCGCGGTGTGAAGAACGGGCCATCTCCCGACTGGCTGCAGCAGCGCCTCAGGGCCGTCGGCCTGCGCCCGATCTCGGCGCTCGTCGACATCACCAACCTGATCTCGCTCGACCGCGCGCGCCCGCTTCACGTCTATGACGCCGACCGCCTGAAGGGCGAGATCCACGCCCGCCTCGCACAGGCTGGAGAAACGTTGCGCGCTCTTGACGGCAAGACCTACGAGCTCGACGCCGAAATGTGCGTCATTGCCGACGATAGTGGCGCGCTGGGCCTCGCGGGCGTCATGGGCGGTGAAAGCACCGGCGTGACCGAGACGACCACCAATGTGTTCATCGAGAGCGCTTGGTTCGATCCCGTGCGCACCGCGCGCACCGGCCGCGAACTCGGTATCAACTCTGACGCCCGCTACCGCTTCGAGCGCGGCGTCGACCCCGATTGTGTCGCTGGCGGGCTCGACCTCGCCACGAAGATGGTGCTCGACCTCTGCGGCGGCGAACCCAGCGACCTGACAGTTGCCGGTCGCGCTCCAGATACCCGGCGCGAGATCACCTTCGACCCCGCGCTCGTCGAGAAACTCTGCGGCGTGAAGATGCACCAGGCCGAGGCCATGGGCATCCTTGATCGCCTCGGCTTCAAGGCCACCGTCGGTACGCGCGTGACCGTTCCGGGCTGGCGCCCCGACATTCACGGGCCGGCAGACCTGGTGGAAGAGGTCATCCGCATCCACGGTCTCGACAAGGTACCTTCCACGCCGCTGCCGCGTGCCGCCGTCGTGCCCCAACCGGTCCTGACGCCGATGCAGAAGCGCGTGCGCGCCGCGCGCCGCACGCTGGCTGCGCGCGGCTTGTCCGAAGCCATGACCTGGTCCTTCGTCTCCCAGGCGCAAGCCGCGCTGTTCGGCGGCGTGGCGGAAGCTCTCGTGCTCGCGAACCCGATATCGGCTGACCTCGACGCCATGCGCCCCAGCGTTCTGCCCGGCCTTCTGGCCGCCCTGCAGCGCAACGCAGCGCGCGGCCAGAAGGATCTCGCCCTTTTCGAGGTGGGTCCACAGTTCCACGGCCCCGATCCCGGCCAGCAGACAACGGCCGCAACCGGCGTTCGCACGGGCGCTGGTCCGCGCCACTGGTCGAAGCATCAGTGGGCAGCCGACGTGTTCCAGGCAAAGGCAGACGTCTTTGCCATTCTGGAAGCTTGCGGCATGACGCCTGAAAGCGTGCAGGTCTCGACAGACGCGCCCGGCTGGTATCATCCCGGCCGCTCTGGCGTGCTGAGGCTTGGCCCCAAGACAGTCCTTGCGCATTTCGGCGAACTGCACCCGCGCGTGCTGAAGGCCTTCGACCTTCAGGGCCCGGTTGCGGCCTTCGAGGTCGTGCTCGAGGCGCTGCCGGCTGCAAAGGCAAAGCCGACCAAGACAAAGCCGCGTCTCGAGGTGTCAGACTTCCAGGCCGTCGAACGCGACTTCGCCTTCCTCCTGAAGGCATCGGTCGCCGCATCCGACGTGGTCAGGGCAGCAGCAACGGCCGACCGCGCGCTGATCGAAAGCGTCACCGTGTTCGATGTCTATGAAGGCAAGGGTGTCGAACCGGGCCACAAGTCGCTGGCCATCAGCGTGCGCCTGCAGCCGAAGGACCGCACGCTGTCGGATGCCGATATCGAGGCCGTCTCGGCCAAGGTCGTTGCAGCCGTCACCAAGGCATGCGGCGCAACCCTCAGGGGCTGAGCCGCATCACCTCGGCGCGTCAGGCTTCGGTGGTGGGGTCCAGTCCTTTGGCAGCAGGGTCACGGTGTCGATCACGCAGGTTGGATCCAAGCCGAAAGCAGGCGTGAATACGGCGGTGTCGCCGGGCCGCACGCAGACGCCAAAGTTCCTGACATTGACGGAGTAGGCCCAATTCGATTGCCGGCAGGGTCCGACAAACGTCACCTTGAACTTCTTTGATTGCGTGCGCAGCACCACGGCATGGTCATCGAGCCGCGCCCAGCCGACAATACGCTGGGACCTGAGGCACGCAGGAGCCTCCTCCTGGCCCGCGGGATCGGTTGCCGGCGTCGGCGCATCACGCGCGATCGCTGACGCACCGAAGACAGCCGAAATCACCGTTGCAAGGCTCGCGAGTGCCAAAGCTGTTCTTGACATTCCTTCCTCCAGATCACGTTCACGTCACCATGAGACAATCGATACGCAACCAATGAAATACGTTGCCCGGCACCCTGCGGATTGTCGAACACTAAGGCGGCGCGCCAGTCGCAGGCGGTGGCGGCTTCCAGCCCGGTGGCAGCAGGCTTACGCTGTCAATCATGCAGCGCTGGTCAAACCCGTCCGCACGCCATCGCGGTCCCCAGTGCGGCCAGTGTGGCCCGATCGGATGCCCGTAAGACGAAGAAAAGGTGATGACATCCCCCGGTCTGACGCAGAGGCCCAGATTGTCGACTTGCGCAACCTCAGCCCACTTAGCCTGCCGGCACGTTCCGACGAACGTGACTCGGAACTTGCGCGAGCCGGACCGCATCACGACCGTGCGCTCGTCGAGCTGCGACCAGCTCGAGATCTGACGCGCGAACAGGCAGGCATCCCTCGCCGCAGCATCTCCAGCTTGCGCCGGGACCGTCGGCTCTCTCGCATCCGCCAGGGCAGCGCTGCCGCCGAAGGCGAGGGTGGCGATCAGGATGGCAAGCTTGTTCACGACAGGCCTCCGGAAATGGTTAACCGGCAACGCATGTTATCGCCGGCCCGGATCACCCACAATCACAGACGGGCTATCTGGTCCGGGTATCCACATCCCGCGATTGGGGAAACTGCGTGCACCCTCTACCACCGTCGGGCGAATGGCACCTTGTCGTAGGGCAAGGTTATGTATTCGGGATGATACAGACTGCGCGCATTGATGCCCCGAACGCCGCCAATGTTGCCTCTTGCCAGAGGCAGCAATCGACGGTTGCTGTCTCTTCGTTTACTGTCCGCTAGAGGGAAGTCGCGTTAGATTTTCCTCACCCGTAGGCGGGGAAAGCAGGACGGGAGCGCCATCGATGGCGCCCGCCGGAACCGCGCATTCCCGGCAGGCCGTCACCGACAGGTTTCCCACGAGAGACACATGACCAACACCACGCGTTCCAACGAGCTCAACAGCGTCATCGCTTCCCTGCTCGCACCAACGAATGTGTCTCCCGTGATGCAAGGACCAGACCCCTTGGCCGCCATCCAGCAGGACGGCAACGGTCCGTCGGCACTGCTGGCGGGGATCGCTGGCAACGCGGCAGACATACCCGTGCAGCACGCGCCCCGGGGCGCGTGCGGCATGCAGGGCGGACGGGGGCCAGCGGGCATGGGCACGGCAGGAATGGTCAGCCTCGATGGCCGTGGGCAGCCGTTCCAGGCAGCATCGGCAACGACAGCCATCATCGCCCTGGATCCGACACTTCAGCTGGCTCCCGACAGCGTTCCGCAGGCCGGCTCCGTTGAGGCGCCGGCAGTCGAGCCCGTTCTGGTCGTGGCAGCAACAGCTTCGCCCGACACGGCGATCACCGCCACCCCGGCATTCGCAGTGGCCACCTCGCATGATGAATCAATCAGTTTCTTGTGCCTTTGCACGGCGTGCACAGGTGCCAGCGACAAGCCAGCGCCCCCAGCGACCATCGGGCCGGCCGCCGGCGACGACATTCCCGACGACATCTCCTCGACCGTCACGCTTGCGATTGGCGGAACACTGCTCAGCAGCATCCAGTCCGCAGGCGACCGGGACTACATCAAGGTGTCCCTGGTGGCTGGCCAGACCTACACATTCTCCCTTGAAGGCAACGGTCTCGTCGACCCCTATCTCGAGTTGCGCAGCAGCTCGAATGCGATCCTCAAGGAGGACGATGATGGCGGCATTCTCTTCGAGTCGTTCCTGACATACACGCAGACCGTCAGCGGCGACAAATAACTCGTGGCGCGCGACTACGGGGCCGATACAGGCGGCTACGCCCTGTCTGCCAAGGCCATCCCCACCGGCAGCACCTCACCCACGACCTTGATCGACAACGGCAAGACGAAATTCTCCTGGGATGAGGCCGCCATCCAGATCTCGCGGACAGGCGCAAGCTGGGCTCCGGATTTCGACTCCTCGGCGATCGTGACTTATGCATACCGCTCGACCGCGCCCACGACCATGCCCAGCGATACGGCGGGCTTCACCAGGTTCACGGCGGCACAGATTGCAGCGAACGAAGCAGCCCTCGCGGCGTGGGCCGAGGTCGCGAACATCACCTTCCTTCGTGTCGGCACGGGAACGTCTGGTGAGGCAGCTTACTCGAACAGCGCGACCATGCTGTTCTCGAATTACGGGTCAGGTGCGTCAGGGGCGGCCGCTTTCGCGTACCTTCCCTCGACTGCCAACACGGCATCATCAAGCGCCCAGGGCGACGTCTGGATCAATTCATCCCTGAGCTACAACTCGAACCCCGTGATCGGCGACTATGGCCCGCACGTCCTGTTGCATGAGATCGGTCACGCCATCGGCCTCAGCCACCCCGGCGAATACAATGCGGCCCCCGGCGTCAACATCACCTATCCGGCGAACGCAGAATACTTCAACGACTCGCGCATGTTCACCTCGATGAGCTATTTCGGTTCATCCAGCACCGGGGGCAACCTTCAGGCCTTCGCATCGACGCCGAGCCTCCACGACATCGCCGCCGTCCAGCGCCTCTATGGTGCGAACATGACCACCCGGACCGGTGACAACACATACGGCTTCAACTCGAATGTCGCGGTGGCCGCGTTCTCACTCACGCTGCCGACCCAGGTTGCGGTTTTCTCGATCTGGGACGCCGGCGGCAACGACACGCTTGACCTGTCAGGCTACACCCAGTCTGCAACGATCGACCTGCGCGAGGAGGCATTCACGAGCGCAGGTGGTGGCACGCACAACATCTCCATTGCCCGCGGCGCAGTCATCGAGAATGCCATTGGCGGTTCGGGCGACGACACCATCACGGGTAACGCATCCGACAACACGCTGCGCGGCAATGACGGCTTCGATACGCTGAATGGCGGCGACGGCAACGACCTGCTGATCGGCGGGGCAGGCGGCGACGTCCTCAACGGCGGGGCGGGTACCGACACGGCCTCCTATGAGGCGTCCGCAGCCTCCGTCTTCATCGACCTGCAGTCCGGCATCGCTGCCGGCGGCGACGCGCTCTCCGACACACTGAGCACGGTCGAGAACATCATCGGCTCCGCCTTCAACGACACGCTGAATGGCGACGGCAATGCCAATACGATCAGCGGCCTCGGGGGCAACGACGCCATCCAGGCCCGTGGCGGCAGCGACACGATCGATCCCGGCGACGGCGACGACACGGTCGACGGCGGCGACGGCAACGACACGATCAATCTCGGCGCCTTCTTCACGGCCCTCGACACGATCAACGGCGGCGCCGACAGCGATACGCTGAACCTCAACGGCAACTACAGCGCCGGCATCACCCTCTCCGACACGACGCTCACCAACGTCGAGCGCATCAACGTCACAGCTGGAAACTCCTACCGCCTGACCCTCGCCGACGCGACCGTCGCTGCAGGCGCCCAACTGATCGTCGACGGCACGACCCTGGCCCCCGGCCAGTCCCTCACCCTCATCGGCTCCGCCGAAACCGACGGCACCTTCGACCTGCGTGGTGGCGCGGGCAACGACGACCTGCGCGGTGGTGCGGGCAACGACGTCCTGTCCGGCGGGGCCGGTGCGGACGTGCTGGCAGGCGGTGGCGGCAATGGCGCGGCCGCCTACGCCAACGCCTCGGC
>DAISVV010000109.1:0-10544 GCA_036840015.1 Micropepsaceae bacterium | reverse complement strand
CCATGGGTAGTGAAGAAGGCGGTTACAGATACCTCTTGTCCTTGGGTGCGACCACGTTTCTTCTTTCGGCGCTCCTCCCAACGACCTTTGCACCCCGCTTCAGCCAGTTCCTGGTCTGCGCTGTCTGCTTTGTCCTGTTGATGGGCACGGGCGGCGGCGTGAGCCCCGACGTGTCACCCCTCGACTGGCTCGTGATCCTGCCATTCCTTCTCTTCGCATTGCTGCTCAGCTTTCCCGGTGGCGTGGTGGCGCTGATCCGCTGGATGATCGGGGCCGGCCGCTAGCACAGCAGCCCTTCAGCCATGCCGCAGATACCCAAGCAGTGCCGTCATCACGCGCTCCTCGAGTTGCCGCTGCCGCGTCTCGCCCGCAAAGCTGGCACCGTCAACCATGCCCTTGACGATTGACAGCATGTCGAGTGCGGTCGTCGCTGTCGCAGGCCGCGCGATCATGTCCCTGTGATCCTGCAGCAGCCGTCCGATGAGTTTCAGGATGCGCTCATCCGCCGCCCGCATCTTCGGATCGGCAGGCAATGTTGCCTCAAGATAGTCGAGAAGCCGCGCAAGCTGCGGTCGGGCCATCTGCTGGGCAACGCCGGCCCGCACGAGAAGGGCAAGCCGCTCTTCCAGCGTCTGAGCACCGGTGGATGAAACAAGCGCCTCCAGCATGTCGCCAAGCTCGGTCTCCGACGCGATGATGAGCTCGGCAAAGATCGCGGCCTTGTCGGGGAAATACTGGTAGAGCGACCCCACGCTCACACCCGCGCGTTCCGCGATGGCATTGGTATTGGCAGCCTCCAGCCCCTCGGCCTCCAGAATGCGAGCCGTGGCCTCGAGGATGGCCGCGTAGGTCTCGCGTGAGCGCGCCTGGAGCGGCCTTTTTCTTGGCGTTGCGGGCTTCTTGCGGGTCATGGCCGAATGCGAATTGTAAACACAAGCAATTACTCACATTATGGCAGCATCGACGCCCTGGCAAGGAGAATTCCAGTGAACAGCCTCGAAGACCCCCGCATCGCCGCCGCCCTCGACAACCTGCACCGTCGCGCCGCACGCGACTGGATCGTGTTCGCACGCGCACTGCCGGGCGTCATCGGCAGCATGCTGGGCGGCAAGAGCCTGATGGAAGCCGCCAAGCCCTACCTGAAGGACGCCTATATCCCCATCGACCGCGAGCAGGGCCGCGCGCTCTACCAGTTCGCCCGCGCCCGCGGCGCCCGCCACATCGTGGAATTTGGCGCCTCGTTTGGCATCTCGACGATCTACCTCGCCGCCGCCGTGCGCGACAACGGAGGCGGCACCGTGATCACGACCGAGATGGAGCCCGGCAAGATCGCCCGGGCCCGCGCCAACTGGTCCCACGCGGGCGTCTACAAGGAAATCGAACTGCGCGAGGGTGACGCCCTCGAGACCCTGCGCGGCATCGAGCGCCCGATCGACATGCTCTTTCTCGACGGCTGGAAGGAAGCCTGCCTGCCGGTGCTGCAGTTGCTCGAGCCCGCGCTGCCCTCGGGCGCCTGTATCTTCTGCGATGACATGAAGGGCTTCCGCAAGACGCTGAAGCCCTATGTGAACCATGTCCGCTCGAACCCCGAGCGCTATCTGTCCGTGGAGTTGCCGCTGGGCGACGGCCTCGAATTCTCGGTCGTCGTGTAGCAGGCAGGGGAGGTCACGAAATGACGCAACCTGAAGGATCGGCCACCCTGCGCATCAAGGCTTCGGGTGTGAGGCGTTGGACCGACATCGTGCTCGCGCTGTCACTCGTGTTGATGGTGCTGTCCGGCCTCGGGCTCTTCGCCTGGCATGACGCGCCCCGGGCCGAGGCGGCCACGGGCGCGTTCCTTGGCATCGACTACGAGGTCTGGAGCCACGTCCACATCGTCTCGTCGATCCTGTTCACCGGTGCTGCCGTCTCCCATTTGCGGCTGAACTGGACACTTCTGCTGCGCCACTTCTCGCGTCGCCCGCACTGAGTGCCAGCCGTCACGTCCCTTCGACCTCCTGCTTTGACTTCATCGCCGCACGCGCACAGCATCGTTGCAGGTGATTCGCAGGGAGCAGGGCCGCAGTGGCAACGAAGACCAGGTGGGAAATGTCGGCGCGTCACGAATGGCCCGTCTATGCCAGGACCTATTCGCGCCTCCGCCGCATGCACATTCCCAACATCCTCACATCACGGGATGCCGAGGAAGCGTGGCTTGCCCTGTCCGGAATGCGCAGCTGGAACACGGTCGTCAATCTCGGGTCCGCCGTTCTCGACCTGTCGGACACCATCAAGGTGCAGCTCTCCGCTGCGCAATCCGAGGTTCTGGACCGCAGCATCAACCGCGCGGCAGCCCGCTCCTACCAGTTCCGCTTCGACAATCATCGCCTGAGCGAGCGCGGCGAACCCTGCCCAGACCCGGACCATCCGCTTGCCCCCTTTGTCGACTTCCTGAACAGCCCCCGGTTCCTCGGAGCGATGCGCCAGTTGACGGGCAGGTCAGATATCGCCTTCGCCGATGCGCAGGCCACGCGCTATGGGCCGGGCCAGTTCCTTCACGTGCACGACGACATCGACGGCCCGAAGAAGCGGATCGCAGCCTATGTTCTGAATCTGACCCACGACTGGTCGGTCGAGTGGGGCGGCATCCTGAACTTCCTCGACGAAGACGGGCATATCGCTGAGGGTTATGTCCCCCGATTTAACGCGCTCAATGTGTTCGATGTGGGCGTGCCGCACTTCGTGAGCTACGTCGCACCCTATGCGCAGGCACCACGTCTGAGCATCACCGGTTGGTTGCGCGGCCGCTAGGAAAATCTCTTCCGGGTTGTGCACCCTGCGGCAGCGCAAGCAAGCTGTCTGCTTGAATTTCAGGCATTTACGAAGACGTCTCGTCGCCGACTGTGCCTTGAGTATGACACCCGCTCGCAAATGTACGCCGACCTCCCGGCTAGGCTGCAGTCCACACTATTGCAACCTCAGGATTCCCCACGCAGGGTTTGGGAATTGAATGGGCGTTGCTTTGAAAGCTCGTATGTGAAGACTATTAATATCAGGCAGCCACTTCTCAATTCCACGGCCGTCGCCATCTTCGTGGCGGGTGCTTCTTTGACCACTGTCGCCTGGGCGCAGGATTCAGCGCCCGCGGGCCAGGAGCAGCCCGATCAGGAAGAGAAGGAAGAGTCCGTTGAAAAGGTAACGGTGACAGGATCTCGCCTGAAGAAGGACGAGTTCACCAGCACATCGCCCGTCCAGATCATCGATCCCGACGTCGCCGAGCGAAAGGGTGACATCGACACGGCTGCCACCATCCAGTCGGCGCCGGTCGCCGCAGGCTCCGCCCAGACAACATCCGCCATCTCGAGCGCCTTCGTGACCAACGGTGGCCCCGGCTCGTCGCAGATCTCGCTGCGCGGCCTCGGCGCCGAGCGCACGCTCGTCCTGCTGAACGGTCGCCGCGCGGGACCCGCCGGCGTGCGTGGCGCCGTTGGCGCCTTCGACCTCAACGTCATTCCCCAGTCGATGATCCAGAGCGTTCAGGTCCTCAAGGACGGCGCTTCGTCGATCTACGGCTCTGACGCTGTTGCAGGCGTCGTGAACATCATCACAAACCGCGGCACGGATGGCTTCGAGCTCAACTCCTTTGTCTCGCAACCCTTTGAAAACGGTGGCGAGGAGCTGCGTCTGTCGGCCAACGGCGGCATGACTTTCGACGAGGGCTACATCCAGGTTGGCGGCGACTACTACAAGCGCAACGAACTCAAGCGCGGTGATCGCAAGTATCTCGACTGCCCCGAAGAATACATCTTCAACTCCGCTGGCCAGCGCAGCGACATCAACGACGCGCGCACCGGACGTCCGGCTTGCCGCGACACGCTGTGGGGACATGTCTGGGTATACGACTACACTTACGCCTATACGGCGAGTCCTTCGAACCTCGTGGCGCCGAACGGCAACCCGATCCGCCGCTTCCAGTACAACTATGCTGGTGACAACCTCGGCGCCTACATCCCGACCCTCGCGGCCCTGACAGGCCCCACCGGTGGCGACCCGGCGCTCATCACGGTCCCTGCGGGATGGTTCCCCGTCGGCTACAACGCCCCGTCCTTCGGCGTCGAGAACGCCATGCACCCCTTCTTCAGCGGTTCGACGGTCATCCCGGAGACGACCCGCTACACGATCTACGGCGACGGCGCCTATCGCATCAACGCGTCGGCGGAAGTCTACGGCGAAGTCCTGCTGAACCGCCGCGAGACCTACCAGAACGGCTACCGGCAGTTCTGGCAGTTCGGCTTCTCTGACAATTTCGATGGGGGCGGGTTCGGTGACCCGTTTGCAACCGGCTTCAGCGGCTCCATGCTGATCAGCCCAACTGCCATCACCGACCACAATGATACCTCGCAGAAGGTCGACTACTCCCGTGGCGTGATCGGTCTGCGCGGCGACATTGGTTCGTTCGGCGAGGAAATGTTCCGCAACCTCAGCTACGACCTGCACCTGCAGTACAGCCGGTCCGACGCAGAGTACCGCTCCGACCAGATCCTCGCGGACTCGATCGCAACCCAGGACTTCCGCACCGGATCCTGCGTCGGCACATTCACGGCTGTCGCAAACCGTCCCTGTATCGACGTGAACTGGCTCGATCCGGAGTTCCTGCGCGGCAACATCAGCCCGGCGGTGCGCAACTTCCTCATCGACACCGAGACCGGCACCACCGTCTACACCCAGCAGACCGTCGAGGGCATCGTCAGCGGTGACCTGATGGACCTGTGGGCGGGCACCGTCTCCTTCGCCATCGGCGCCTCGATGCGTGATGACGAGATCAACGACACACCCGGCGCCATCACGCTTGCCAACAACGCCTGGGGCAACACCGGAGCCGGCATCACCAAGGGCGACAGCAGCACGACCGAATTCTTCGGTGAGCTCGACATCCCGCTGCTGAAGGACACCCCGCTCGCCGAGTCTTTCACGGTGAACCTCGCGGGCCGTCACACCGACGTCAGCACGATCGACGGCAACGGCGACGAGACCTACAAGGTCGGCGCTAACTGGAAGGTCAATGACTGGCTCCGCTTCCGCGGCTCCTACGGCACATCCTTCCGCGCGCCGCACCTCTTCGAGCTGTACCTCGCCGACCAGACGAGCTTCATCTCGCAGCGCTCGATCGACCCCTGCATCCGCTGGTCCGACAACCTGGCAGCCGGAAACATTTCGGCGCAGACCGCCGCGAACTGTGCGGCTGACGGCGTTCCGCCGGCCTTCAACGGAGGCGCCATCACGGCAACCGTCGTCACCGGCGGTGGCCTTGGCGTGCTCGATCCGGAAACCTCTGTCTCGCGCTCGATCAGCGTGATCCTGACCCCGAACCGCTTCCTCCCCGAGGAATGGCGCTTCAGCCTGGCTGTCGACTACTTCGAGATCGAGGTCAACGGCGAAATCGCACAGCTCGGCGCGGCAAGCATCGTCGGCGGCTGCTACTCGTCGGCGATCGCCTTCCCGGGGGACACGCTCTGCAGCCTGTTCAACCGCAACAACGACGTGGGCGTGGCTGTCGATCCGTTTGCCATCAACACGGTGCGCGACAGCTTCATCAACATCAACAGCCAGGTGAACCGCGGCATCGACGTCACGGCCCGCCTCGGCTACGACCTGCCCGAGAACCTCGGTTCGCTGACACTGCTCGCGCAGATGAACTGGCAGCTCGAGGACACGGTCGCCCTCTTCGCGGGCGAGCAGGTCTCGGTCAACGGCGAGTCGGGTGAACCCAAGTGGGTCGGTGACTTCAACCTGAGCTGGGAAGGCGATGACGGCTGGAGCGCCCTCTACGGCCTCGACGTGATCGGCAGCACCTCGGACGTGGCGGACTTCCTCGAGGCAAACGGCTCGCTCTGCGTCTTCTCCGCAACCCGCGAGCGCACCTACTGCCCCGACCTGACGGCAGAGGCGATGTACTTCCATAGCTTCTCCGTGACCAAGGAGATCGAGCGCTGGACCCTCACCGCCGGCATCGCGAACATCACCGACGCCGCGCCGCCACGGGTTTCGACCGCCAACCTCGGCGAGATCTCGACCGTCGGGCAGTCGCCGTTCACGTCGAACTACGACTTCGTCGGTCGCCGCGGCTTCGTGAGCATCACGCGCCGCTTCTGAGCCGGAAAGGTTAAACTCTCAAAACGGGGAGCCGCATGCGGCTCCCCGTTTCTGTTTGGGGCGTCCGCCCGCTACAATCAACCTCCCGAACCGGGGAAACATCGCGGAGCGAGCCACGGCCATGCCTGTCATCAGATTGCAGCCCGACACGCTCGACGCCGAGACCGCGCGCTTCTCGCAGGCGCCTCTGCAAGCGCCTGTGTTCCTGAACTCGGTCCCGAAGTCAGGCACCCACCTTGTGCGCAACATCCTGCGCATGTTCGTCGCCCCCGAGCAGCAGTACCAGGCCCAGTTCATCCAGTTCGGCAACCTCAGCCAGCACGTGAAGGCCTTCGACCCGAAGGCGCCGAAGCTGAGCTGGGGACACCTTCTCTACACCGACGCCTCGATCATCGAGCTCAGGGGCGTGCGCAAGCTGATCCTCGTGCGCGATCCCTATGGCTGGGTGATTGCCCGTGCGCGCTTCTTCCTGTCGGATGAATTCGAGGGCAACGTCAAGCAATTGCGGGGTGGGGCGATCTCGGTTCCCGAGTTCCTGAACCTCATGATCTTCGGCATCCACCAGAAGGCACCGTCGATGCGCGAGATCTACGAGTTCAACGCAGTCGCGTGGCTGGGAACGGGTGCGACCCTCATCCGCTACGAAGATGTCATCGCCAACCTGGGCGCGCTCGACACCCCGGCCGCAAGAACCTATTTCGGTGACCTGCTACAGCACCTCGGGCTCAGGGATCTGCCGCCGGACTGGCAGGAGCGCGTGCGCATCGGCGCCGATCCGAAGCACAGCGGGACGGCGCGGGAAAACCTGACGGGTTCAGGGATCGAACTGCCGTCTGTATTGCCGGACGATCAGAAGGCGTTGGTGGATTACGCAGTGCCTGGGCTACGAGAGCTTCTGGGCTATAACTGAGCCCGCAGGGTGCCAGGGGCGGGCAGGAAGGCTGCAGGCGCTTTTGGTGCCCGCAGCCCTGACGTGGCGATCAGATGACCTTGCGCAGTTCGGTCAGGAAAATGTCGATCTCGTCGACGAGGCGCGAGGATTCCCGCTCGAGCACGCCGACAGATTGCGTCAGGCTCGAGGCCGTGAAGTCGACACTGCGGGCGATCTCGTTCGTGGCAGCGGTCTGCTCTTCCATCGCGGCCGCAATCGCCGTCGAGGACGTCTCGATCTGCGTGACCGTCGAGCGTGTCTCATTGAGCGAGGCCGCCACCAGGTTGACCGCAGACTGAATCTCGTTGATCTGAGTCGAGATTTCGTCCGTCGCGTTCGCCGTCTGGTTCGAGAGGTTCTTCACCTCCGAGGCAACAACCGCAAAACCCTTGCCCACTTCGCCAGCACGCGCCGCCTCGATCGTGGCATTGAGTGCAAGCAGGTTGGTCTGAGCGGCAACTGCCCGGATCAGGTTGACAACGTCCGACACCTTTGTGGCCGCAGAGATGAGCTTGGTCACCTCCTTGTCCGTTTCGGTCGCCTTCGCCACGGCAGTGCGGGCCTCTCCGAGGCTCTTGTGGACCTGGTGGTTGATCTCGCGGATTGACGCGGTGAGTTCTTCCGAGGCTGCCGCAACGGTCTGCAGGCTGTTCGCCGAGACCTGCGCTGCTTGCGTGGCCGGCCCGGAGCCGCCAAGCTGGCCTTTCAGGTCTGCCGCAGCCGACTTCAGGCTGAGCGAAACCTGTCCACCGGCCTCCTTGAACGTGTCTGTCACTTTAGCGAACGACCCAACCTTGTCCTCGAAGGATTGCGTGGCCCGGTTGATGATGCGCGCCCCATGGAGGAATGTGCCATGCATGCCCGTCTCGATCACGCGCCGGTAATAGATGCCGGTACTGACGGCATCGAGGGAAGCACCAGCCTCGCGAACGAAGGCATCGGCATTGTCGGCAAAGTCGTTCACCGACCACAGAAGCTCGCCAAGCGTGCCCGTCTCCGAGATCGGCATGACACGCCGCTCGAGTTGGCCGTGCTGCATCGCCTTCATCACGCGCGTTGCGGCGACAAGGCGGCGATCGAGAAGATGCGCGCCGAACGCGATGCTGGCACAGGGCAGCAGGGCGAGGGCCATCAGCACGCCGGCAATGACATTGCCCAGTGCGATGAACGCATAGCCGCTTCCCGCGGCTGCGAGCACTGCGGCCAGGAGGCCGAGGCGGAACAGGTTAGAGGGAGAAGATAAAGCGGTCATAGTCCAGCCCCCTGTTCTTCAGTTTCTCGTGAAGCACATCATAGGCTCCCTGCAGGCCGTCCTTGCGGCCGCCGCCACGCTGTTCGATCGCGCAGAGCTCGTCATAGAGCGGCCGGATGGTCTCGTTGATGATGCGCCTGTCGGGGACGCGCCGGTTCGAGTGATACCCGTTCACCTGGCCGCTCTCCGAGAACGAGGGCGTCACGTGGGCGAAAACCCAGTAATGATCGCCGTTCATGGCCCGGTTCACGACATAGGCGAAGATCTCCTTGCCCGCCTCGATCCGCTCCCAAAGCAGCTTGAACACCGTGCGCGGCATGCCGGGATGCCGGATCAGGCTATGCGGCTGCTCAAGCGTATTGTTCAGCTCGAGTTGCGACAGGTTGAGGAACACCCGGTTCGCATAGGTGATCCGTCCCTTGAGGTCGGTCTTGGTGACGATGATGTCGCCAGGGTCGAATGTTCTTTCATGCCCGGTCAGGTTGGGTGGCGTACGCATGGCTTTGGTCCCTGTTTCCAGGACCGCCCGCGCCCGCCATCGGCATCACCTGATGCCGCGATGACAGACCGGCGCGGCCCATCTCAAACACTTGTATGACACTGGGACCTTCAACCTTAACCGAGCCCTAATGACGACGAAGGAATCGCCAACGCGAGAAAATAATGCCATGTCCGCCACGGGTGGCAGCACAGGTTCTCAATGACGCGGGGTGGGGCGGCCGGTGTGGCAGGCGCTGCGCGCATGGTCACCCATCCAGGTGAGCACCAGCACGCCGTCGCATGTCGGCGGCTTGCCGGCCGCCGCCGGGGCTGAGCGGGGGGGCATGGCCGCACCGTTGCGGATGAGCAGGGGACGTTCGGGAATGCGGGCGGTAGTCACGGTTTGTCGCCTCGCGGGTTCGATCCGGATCCGGATCTCCTGCTTGATGATGTAAACGCGACGAGGACGCGGATGCTGCGGATAGGTGTCGAAAAGGTCGCTGCGCCACTGGTTCTTCGGCCAGTGGGTCGGATTGATGTCGCCTGCCACCGAAGCAGGGGACAAAACACACGCAATCATGCAGGCAACCGCCGCAAGCAAACGTCCCATCATCATCTCCTTCACGGCCCGAATTCCCGGTTCAGGCCGTCCCCAACGCTTCCAGCCTATCACGCTCCCCGGGGGTACTGCAGGTGGAAAGAGCCTTAAGGGGCATGGTTAAGCACCTGACCCGCGTCCCGCATTGGAACAGGACGGCGCGCTGTTTGAACGCTCCCCACGCGCCCGGCGCTCCGCGCGTCAAGGTTTCCACCCGATGAACGCGCCCGCGGGGCGGTGATCTGTATCGCGGTGACACAAAAGCCGTGGCCCGCGACGTGCTGAGTGCCTGTGACGCTCGACAACAGGGGACTGCAACATGCGATCGATCAAACTGGGTATGGCGACTGTTTCATTGCTGATGGGCACCGCGCTCTTCCTTCCGGCGCAGGCCTCGGGCGATGACGAGTCGTGCCAGAACAACAGCTGCAACACCAACGTGGCCAACGGCGGCGAGGGTGGCATGGGTGGCTAGGGCGGCACCGGCGTTGGTTACGGCGGCGAGGCCAACGCGACAGCGCGGGCTGTGAACAACAACGTCAACGCGGCACATGGTGGCAACGCGACCAACCGCAACAACATCGACAACAGCAACGACATCGACAACCGCAACTCCAACCGGAACGATATCAGGAACGACATCAACAACCGTAACCGCAACACGGTGAACACGGCGAATACGAGCAACAACACCAACGAAAACACGCAGAGCCTCGACAACGTGAACCTGAATGTCCAGGGCCAGAACCTGAACAACAGGAACTACAACCAGGACACCACCACGAACACCAGCACGAACACCAATACCAGCGCCAACACGAACACCAGCGCTAACACCAATACGAGCGAAAACACGAACCACAACCAGGACACTGTCAACAACACCAATCACAACAGTGACCACAACAGCAACGCGAACTCGCAGGGCCAGGACCAGGGTCAGGACCAGGCGCAGAGCGTCGAGAACGTCGGCAACGTGCACATCGAGAACCAGCGTCCGCCCGTCAGCACGGCCTATGCGGCCCAGCTCACGACAGGCGAGGACACCTGTATGGGTTCAAGCTCGATCGGTGCTCAGGCAGTGACCTTCGGTCTTTCGCTCGGCACGACCTGGCAGGACGACAACTGCCGTCGCCTCAAGAACTCGCGCC
>DAISVV010000108.1:353-10544 GCA_036840015.1 Micropepsaceae bacterium | reverse complement strand
TGCCTTCATGAGCCTTGAGCTGCGCACGCCGCTGAATTCGGTGGTCGGCGTCGCTCAATTGCGCAAGGACAGGCCCGAAATCGCTGCGCAGCCCGGTCGGGTTCACGAGTATGCGGAATGCATTCATTCAAGCGGTACGCATCTGCTTGAGCTCATCAACCAGATCCTTGACCTGAGCCGCGCGAATGCGGGCGGCATGAGCCTCAACGAGACCCGTGTGGACGTCGGTGATACGGCCATCGAGATCACGCGGCTCCTGTCGCCGCAGGCGGCCCAGGCGAAGGTTGGCCTGCATGTCCATGCGGCGCCGCGCCAGCATGTCATTCGCGGCGATGATCTGCGGATCCGCCAGATCCTCACGAATCTTGTGGCCAATGCGGTCAAGTTCACGCCCGCCGGCGGACGGGTCGACGTGTCGGTTGGGCGTGACGGCTCGGGCCTCGTGCTCGAGGTGCGCGATACCGGCATCGGCATTGCGATGCAGGATATCGGTCGGGTGTTCGAACCGTTTGTGCAGGCTGATGGTGCCATGAGCCGGCGCCACCAGGGCACGGGACTGGGCCTTGCCATCACGCGCCGGCTGGTGGAGTTGCATGGCGGTGCGATCAGCGTGAAGAGTGCGCCGGGTGAAGGCAGCGTCTTCACGGTCCGGTTCCCGGTCGAGCGGATTGAGGATGTGCCGATGCGGAGCGCCAGCTAGGCCGATTGCATCGTGGCTCCCAGCGCGCGCAGGGGCCGGTCCTGGGCGTCGGGGATCGATGCATCAGCACGTGGCCCGACATTGATCAGCAGGTTCCCGCCATTGGCGCGCACGCCCTTGTAGAGGTCGATGAGCTGCTGACCGTCGAGGAAGTCCTCGGGGCGCTCCTGTGCATTGTAGCCGAAGGCGAGGCTCAGGCCCCGGCAGGCTTCCCACATGCTGTCCGCGGGGATGGCGGACATGCCGTACTCCACCGTGCGGAAGTCGCAGTGTGGCGGCGGCGGTGTCTGCTGCGGGCCGTTGGCCGCCTGGATGCGGGCCTTCATCATCGCGTTGAAGGAAGCGCGGTTGGCTTCGTCGCGCAGGCTGTTGAACAGGCCTTCCTGCGCGAGCCAGCGGTCGTTGACGACGCCGTCGGGCACGACGGAGTAGTAATGATCGAAGAGTCCGGGCAGTGTCGCGCCCGAGGGCCAGGCGATATCGTTCCAGAGCACGCTTGGCCTGTAGAGGTCGATGAGTTCCCTGACCTGTGCAAGGCAATAGGCCACGTAGTCGGGCTCGGTCGGGACGGCCGCGAACATGTCTCCCAAGTTGGCAATCGGCAGGGGGCGTGCGGTCCAGTCGAGGCCGCCGGAGTAGTAGAGCCCGAAGCGCATGCCGCGCGCGCGCACGGCGTTGGCAAGCTCGCCGACAAAGTCCCGTTCGGTGTGCCAGCCGGGGCGCCATGGGTTCGGTACGCCTGTGGGCCACAGGCAGTAGCCGTCATGGTGCTTGGTCACGAAGACCACGTAGCGGGCGCCATAGGCCTTGAAGCTGTCGGCCCAGGCGGCGGCGTCGAAGCGGCATGCGGCCTCGTCGAAGGGCTTGCGGAACGCGCTGTAGGGCGCGTCGCCGTAGGTCCTGCGGTGATGCTCGCGCGTCGGGCTTGCCTCGAGGCGGTTTGCGTTCTCGTACCACTCGGCGTAGGGGAGGTGCTTGTTCAGCTCGTCGTAGTCTTCGCGAAGCAAGTCATGAATGGCGCGTCCGCGCGGGGCGAAGGCCGGTACCGAGAAGATGCCCCAATGGATGAAGATCCCGAGGCCGGCCTGCCGGTACCAGTCGGGACAGGGGCGGCCTGACCAGAAGTGATCCTTCATGCCTGCCTTTCGGGGTTCAGTAGCCGACGGCTGCGCCGTCCTTGCGCATCTCGGAGGCACCCCAGTAGGCGCCGGTGACGGGGTCGCGCATGATGGCCTGGTAGCCACCAAAGCCGCCATCGCCGGGTTCGATGTCATGGCCGCGCCGTTCGAGTTCGCGACGCACATCCGGCCCGATGCCGGTCTCGAGCTGCAGCTTGCCTACACCTGCCGAGCTTTTTCGCATCCAGTCATCCGAGCTGACATGACGGAAGCGCGCGGCATCGCCAGCCTCCTGCACGTTCAGGCCGAAGTCGATCATGTTCACGAGGATCTGCACGTGGCCCTGGGGCTGCAGGTCGCCACCCATGACGCCAAAGCTCATGAAGGGCTTGCCGCCTTTCATCACGAAGGCGGGGATGATGGTCTGGAAGGGGCGCTTGGCGGGTGCGTAGACATTGGGGTGTGACGGGTCGAGCGCGAAGAGCTCGCCGCGGTCCTGAAGCATGAAGCCCAGTCCGTCCGGAACGAGGCCCGAGCCCATGCCGCGATAGTTCGACTGGATCAGCGAGACCATCATGCCCGCGCTGTCAGCCGTCGCGAGATAGGTCGTGTCACCCTGGCGCAGCTTGATTTCGCCGGGCTTGATGTCGGGATTGGCGCGCTTCATGTCGATCAGCGCGCGGCGCCTTGCTGCGTATTCGTCCGAGATCAGCTCGGCGATGGGGGCGTTGTAGGTTGCGGTGTCGGCATAGAACTTGGCGAGGTCCTCGAAGGCGAGGCGCTTGGCCTCGACCATGACATGAAGGGCATCGGCCGAGCCTCGTCCCATTGCCTTCAGGTCGTAGGCCTCGAGGACCTTCAGCATCTGCAGGGCGGCGACGCCCTGCGTGTTGGGCGGCAGTTCGTAGACATCGTAGCCGCGATAGCGCACGGAGACGGGGTCGACCCATTCGCCCTTGTGCGCCGCGAGGTCGGACAGGCGCATGTCGGCTCCGATGCGGCGGAAATAGGCGTCCATCGCGCGCGCAAGCTCGCCCTTGTAGAAGGCGTCGCGCCCGTTCCTTGCGATCGCCCGATAGGTCCGCGCGAGGTCCGGGTTGCGGAATATCTCGCCATGGGCCGGCGCGCGGCCATCGACCAGATAGGTCTTCCGAGCGTTTTCGATTTCCTCGATGTCGGCAGCATTGCGCTCGAAGGCGCGGAAGTTGCGCTTCCAGTATTCGGCGATGAGCTGCGAGACAGGGAAACCTTCGTCGGCGTAACGGATCGCCGGCTCGAGCACCTTGTTCATCGGGAGCTTGCCGAAGCGCTGGTGCAGGGCGTACCAGCCATCGACGGTTCCCGGCACGGTGACCGTGAGCGAGCCGTGGGTTGGCATGTCCGTCCTGGTACCGAGCTTGCGGCGCAGGTCTTCGAGGCTGCGGCCGGCGGGCGAGCGTCCCGAGCCATTGAAGCCGTAGAGCTTGCCGGTCTTCGGGTCCCACACAATGGCGTAGATGTCACCGCCGATGCCACAGCCGACCGGTTCCATGAGGCCGAGCGCCGCATTGGCTGCAATCGCTGCATCGATGGCGCTGCCGCCGGCCTTGAGCACATCGATGGCAACCTGCGTGGCCAGCGGCTGTGCGGTGGCGGCCATGCCGTGGCGACCAATGACTGGCGCGCGCGTGGCGAAGCCGGGTCCTGCATAGCGGTCGCCGCCCCCGGGGGCGGCGTTGGGCACCTGGTCTGCGATGGCAGTCGTTGTCATCAGCGTCAATCCAAGCAGGACGGCGGCGAAGCGGTTCATGGGTCTGGTCCTCAAGGCCTTACTGCACCTTGGGAGGCGGGCACGGGAAGTCACGCTCGAGTGTCGCCTGCGCGAAGGTCGGTGCCGGGAGGGCCAGCGCCTGCGGGTTTGACTTCGCGAACGCATCGATCCGCTGTGCCATGTCCGAGTAGGACAGGAAGTCCGGCAGGCGGACGCATTTTTCCTTCGAGGCATAGGGCAGGCCCTTGACCAGCGCGTCACGACGGGCATTTTCGCGCTCGATCAGGGACACGAAGAAGCCCTGTAGGAACGTGCGGCAGGGGTGAGGCGCGCGGGCGACGTTGTTGTCCTGTGCGGCGCCGCGCCTGAGATAGTCGTTGCACTCGGTGACGAGGTGCTGGCCATTTTCGATGCGGCCCGCCTGGGCCGGCAGGGTCAGGATTGCGGCAGACAAGGCTGCCATCACCAGCATGCGCATGATAGTTTCCTTTCGGTGTGTTCCTGGACCCGCTTCAGCGTAGGCGGTCGCCGGTCTTTCGACAACTGCTATCGACAGGGGTTTTTCATGTTCGATGCCGTGATCCGTCCCCATATCGACAAGCCGCTCGCGCGCGTGGCAACCCACCTCGTGCGCTGGCAGATTTCAGCAAATTCCGTGACGGCCATGGGGTTCCTGCTGGGCATGGGGGCGGCTGGGCTGATCGCCAGCGGCCAGTTTGTGCCGGGGCTTGTGCTGTTCCTTGTCAGCCGAGTGCTGGACGGGCTTGACGGTGCCGTGGCGCGCCAGACCCGCCTGACTGACCTGGGCGGGTATCTCGACATCACCCTCGACTTCATCGTGTATGCCAGCATGGTCATGGCCTTTGCGCTGGCCGATCCTGCGCGCAATGCGTTGGCGGCAGCCTTCCTGACCACGAGCTTCATGGCGCCGGCTGCAACCTTCCTCGCCTATGCGATCTTCGCGGCCAAGCGGGGCATCACGACCGAGATCCGCGGACGCAAGTCGATGTACTATCTCGGAGGCCTGACCGAGGGGTTCGAGACGATCCTGACCCTCAGCCTCATGTGCCTGCTGCCGTACTGGTTTCCCGTGATTGCGATCGTGTATGCGCTGATGTGCTGGATAACGGGCGGCACGCGGATCGCTGCCGCCGTTCAGGCCTTCTCCAGCGATGAGCGCGCGCCATGAGCCAGACCGCGGCCATCGTCGATGCGGTCGGTCGCATCTGTGACCGGTTTGATGATGCCTACTGGCTGGCATGCGACACCGAGCACCGGTTCCCTGAAGCGTTCGTCAAGGCCATGGCCGAGGGCGGGTTCCTTGGCATTGCGATGCCGCAGGAATTCGGTGGCAGTGGCCTGGGCGTGACCGAGGCGGCTGCGATGATGCACCGGATCGCGTCATCGGGTGCGGGGATGGCAGGTGTGTCGGCGGTGCACGTCAACATTTTCGGGCCGCATCCCGTGGCGGTGTTCGGGACAGAAGCGCAGAAGCTGCGGATGCTTACACCGCTCATCAAGGGCGAGACGCGCTGCTGCTTTGGTGTAACGGAACCGGATGCGGGGCTTGATACGGCCTCCATCAAGACGCGCGCTGAGCGGCAGGGTGATGGCTGGGTCGTCAACGGGCGCAAGATGTGGACCACCACGGCGCAGACGGCGAGCCATATCCTGCTGCTGGCGCGCACGTCGGCGCACGGCCGCAAGCCGCCCGACGGGATCAGCCTGTTCTATACGCCGCTCGATCGCGCCCGTATCGAGGTGCGCGAGATCGCGAAGATGGGGCGGCATGCCGTCGATACCAACATGCTCTTCATCGACAATCTTGTCGTTCCGGCCGACGACCTGATCGGCGAGGAGGGCAAGGGGTTCGACTATCTGCTTCATGCGTTCAATCCCGAGCGGATCCTGATTGCGGCCGAGGCCGTTGGCATCGGGCAGGATGCGCTCAGGCGGGCGGCGCGCTATGCGCGTGAGCGGGTCGTCTTCGGGCGGCCGATCGGGCAGAATCAGGCCGTCCAGCACCCGCTGGCGCGTTCATGGGCCGAGCTTGAGGCGGCGTGGCTGATGACGATGAAGGCGGCGGCGCTCTATGATTCCGGTGCTGCCTGCGGGCTGGAGGCCAATGCCGCAAAGTACCTGGCCGCCGAGGCGGCCTATCGGGCTTGCGAGAACGCGGTCATGACCCATGGTGGCATGGGTTATGCGCGCGAGTTCCATGTCGAGCGGCTGTTCCGCGAGGTGCTGATTGCGCGGATTGCGCCTGTCAGCCGCGAGATGATCCTGAATTTCATCGCCGAGAAGGCACTGGGCCTGCCGAAGTCCTATTGAGGCTCCGGCAGGCAGGTGGCAGGCGTCAGGAAATGATCGCGCGGTCGAGCCGATTGCGGATGATCTCTTCTGCCTCGCGCACGATGCGATCGACCAGGTCCTTGCAGGTCGGGATGTCGTTGATAAGGCCCTGCACCATGCCGGCGGACCAGATGCCATGGTCCGGGTCGCCCTGTTCGTAGACGACCTTGCCGCGCTGGCCCGAGACGAGATGGGCGACATCCTCGATCTTGGCACCACCCTTCCGCTCGATGGCGACCACTTCCTGGCTGACAGCATTCTTTGCCACGCGTGCCGTGTTGTGCAACGTGCGGAAAATGAGGTCGGTTGCGCGCTCATCGTTGGCGACGATCTGCTGCTTCACTTTTTCATGGATCGGGCTTTCGACCGTGCACATGAAACGGGTGCCCATGTTGATGCCCTCGGCGCCCAGCGCGAGGGCTGCCACAAGGCCGCGCGCATCGGCAAAGCCGCCCGAGGCGATCATGGGGATCTTCACCTTGTTGGCTGCAGCGGGGATCAGGATAAGGCCGGGGATGTCATCCTCGCCCGGATGGCCGGCGCATTCAAAACCGTCGATCGAGATGGCGTCGACCCCCATGCGTTCTGCCGAGAGCGCATGCCTGACGGCGGTACATTTGTGGATGACCTTGATGCCGTGCTGGCGGAAGTGGTCGACGTGTTCCTGCGGCTTGTAGCCCGCTGTCTCGACGATCCGGATGCCGGCCTCGATGATCGCCTGACGGTACTCGGCATAGGGCGGGGGCTTCAACGCGGGCAGGATGGTGAGGTTCACGCCAAACGGCTTGTCCGTCATGTCGCGGCAGCGCTTGATCTCCTTGCTCAGCTCTTCCGGCGTGGGTTGCGTGAGTGCGGTGATGAAGCCCAGCGCGCCTGCGTTGGCGACGGCGGCGACCAGTTGCGCGCGGCCGACCCATTGCATGCCGCCCTGCACGATGGGGTGCTGGACCCCGAACATCTCGGTGAAGCGTGTCTTCAACATGGCTGTTTCCCCGTGGTATCGCGATAATGCCGATCAGGGAACACAGTGCAGCGGTTGGTCGGCCCGCGCAAGGGGCCGGTGGGCGGCGGGTTTCAGGGCCCCTCGACCCGAACACCCCGGGCCCGCAGCAGATCGATGATGCTGCCCTTGCCCACGAGATGGGCGGCACCCACGACGATGACGTGGTCGCCGCCATCGCGGATCAGCGCCTCGATCTGCGGCATCCAGTTTGCGTGACGGTCATCGAACAGCGCCTTTCGCAGCACGGGGAACTTGTCCATGTCACGGTTCAGGATGTCATCAAGCTTGCGGACCTTGCCTGCCTTCCAGGCGTCGAGCAGCTGCGAGATGATGGCGTTGGCCTGTTCGCTCTGCTGAAGGGTGACAACAAGGAACTGGAGTTCCTGCTCGCGTGTGAGATTGGCGAAGAGCTGGATCTGGCTCTCGGCGGTCTCGAGCGCGCCGCGCTGCTTGCCGTTGGCCTTCGCCCAGTTCCAGAGCTTGGCATCGACGCCGCCTGTCTCGGCGGGGTTGGGGCTCGGGCTGCCGCCGGACATCTGCTTTGCCGCCTGAAGCGAGGTGAGGGTGATCGCTGCAAGCCAGGGCCGCATGCGGTCGAGCGCCTCGATGGGCAGGCCGACGCTGCGCGAAAACCGCTCGAGCTTGCCGCGATACTCGACGGCGATCAGGCTGCGCAGGGTGGTGCCTGCCGGCAGGAAGCCATAGCGGTTGATCAGGTCGCCCATGATGGCCGGGTTCTGTGCCTCGTCGAGATCGATCTCGAAATGCAGCTTCTGCGCGGCGTTCAGGGCAGCCTCGAGTTCCGGGGTCTGCCAGGCGAGGGTCGGGGGCAGGATGTGGATCGAACCGAAGAAGACGATGTCGCCCCGTTCGCCATCAATCTTCCAGATTGCGGGTGCGGGGGCTGCTTCGCGTGCGCTGGCCGTTGCCACGAGCAGGAGAAGTGCGAGGAGTGTGCTTGCGGCCAAGGCCTGCATGCGCCACGCGAGATGTCTGGCTTTCACGGATGGACCCCATTTCGGTATTTCGACCATGGTGCCTGGCATAGTGCACGGATGGTCGTGGGATTGCATCCAAACTCTGCGTGATCCCCAAAAGGCTGGACGCCGGGGCTTGCGTTAGCCATGCTTG
Source organism: Micropepsaceae bacterium (assembly GCA_036840015.1). Classification (GTDB taxonomy): domain Bacteria; phylum Pseudomonadota; class Alphaproteobacteria; order Micropepsales; family Micropepsaceae; genus SZUA-430. The sequence continues at coordinate 2,490 of DAISVV010000108.1, read as the reverse complement.
GCTGCATGGGTTGCCCCTGTCAGGAGAAGACACATGACTGAATTCACCCCACTCGCCTCGCTTGTTGGGGGATTGCTGATCGGGCTTGCCGCCGTGTGGCTCATGACTGCCAATGGACGGATCGCAGGGGTCAGCGGCATTGTCAGCCGCCTCCTGCCGCCCGACCGTGACGGAGCTGCGGCAGAGCGGCTTGCCTTCGTGGGCGGGCTGGTCGTGGCGCCCGTCATCTGGATGGCTGCGGGCGGTGCGATCATCCAGACGGTGACGGACAGTGCAGCGTTGCTCATCGTGGCAGGATTGCTTGTCGGCTTTGGCAGCACGCTTGGAGGCGGATGTACCAGCGGGCATGGCGTGTGCGGCCTGTCGCGGCTTTCGATCCGCTCGCTGGTTGCCACCCTGGTCTTCATGGGCACCGGCATGGCGACCGTCTTCGTGGCGAGGCATGTGCTATGAGCCGGAACCTGCGGATCGCCGCGTCGCTCGCTGCGGGTGTTGTGTTCGGCGTTGGCCTGATCGTTTCGGGCATGACCGATCCGGCGAAGGTCAGGAACTTTCTCGACCTGGCCGGCCTGTGGGACCCGAGCCTTGCCTTCGTCATGGGCGGGGCTGTCGTTGTTGCGTTCATCGGCTACAGGCTTGCGTTTGCTTCTGGTGCGCCCCTGTTTGCAGAGCGCTTCAGCTTGCCGACCTCGACGCAGATCGACTTGCGGCTGGTTGCGGGCGCGGCCCTGTTCGGGATCGGGTGGGGGCTGGCCGGGTTCTGCCCGGGACCAGCGCTTGCGTCGGTTTATTCGGGCGGCGCGAGCGCCTGGATCTTCGTGGCGGCGATGCTCACGGGAATGTGGGCGGCACGGCGTCTGGTCGAGCGGCAATAAGGCCTGCCTGCGCCCGGTTTTAGCGGTTTCACCGCGTGGTGGAATCCGGTAAAAGGCCGGTTCCCTTGAAGGCCCCTGGTTCATGACCGAAACGCAAGCCCTCGTCGATCGCTCGCCGCGCGAAGCCGCGCAGCGCCGGCGCACGTTTGCGATCATCTCGCACCCGGACGCCGGCAAGACGACGCTGACCGAGCACCTGCTGCTGATGGGTGGCGCCATCCACCTTGCCGGCGAGGTCAAGGCCAAGGGCGACCGGCGGCGCGCGCGCTCGGACTGGATGAAGATCGAGCAGGAACGCGGCATCTCGGTCACGACGGCGGTCATGACGTTCGAGTACGAGGGGATTGTCTATAACCTGCTCGATACGCCTGGCCACGAGGATTTCTCGGAAGACACCTATCGCACGCTGACGGCGGCAGATTCGGCGATCATGGTGATCGACGCCGCCAAGGGTATCGAAAGCCAGACGCGCAAGCTGTTCGAAGTCTGCCGCATGCGCGACATCCCGATCATCACATTCATCAACAAGATGGACCGCGAGGCGCGTGATCCGTTCTCGCTGATCGACGAGATCGCCGACCAGCTTCAGCTCCATGTGACGCCGGCGATGTGGCCAGCCGGTTCGGGCCTGAACTTCCGTGGCGCGATGCATTTCCAGAGCGGGAAGTTCCTGCCGTTTTCCCGCGATGCAGCCGGCGTCGATCCCGATGCGCTCGAGGGATTGCTGAAGCCCGACGAACTGAAGCAGTTCCGTGACGAGATGGAGCTTGCGCGCGGGGGCTATCCGGCCTTCGACCTGGCCACGTTCCGCGAGGGGCATATCACGCCGGTTTTCTTTGGCTCGGCGCTGAAGCATTTCGGCGTGAAGGAGCTGATCGAAGGGCTGGGTCAGTGGGCGCCGTGTCCGCGCGCGCAGAAAGCCGCCGAGCGGATGGTTGAACCGGGCGAGCCCAAGGTTTCGGGGTTCGTCTTCAAGGTCCAGGCCAACATGGATCCCAACCACCGCGACCGGGTGGCTTTCATGCGGGTCTGTTCCGGGCAGTTCAAGCGCGGGATGAAGCTGAAGCAGTCGGGCACGGGCAAGGTGATGAGCGTCCACAACCCGATCCTGTTCTTCGCACAGTCGCGCCAGACCGTCGACGAGGCCTGGCCTGGCGACATCATCGGCATTCCAAACCACGGCGTGCTGCGGGTGGGCGACACGCTGAGCGAGAACGAGGACCTGACCTTCACGGGCATTCCCAACTTCGCGCCGGAGTTCG
>DAISVV010000108.1:0-343 GCA_036840015.1 Micropepsaceae bacterium | reverse complement strand
CCGAGGAGGGCGGCACGCAGGTGGTCAAGCCGCGCATTGGTTCGCAGTGGGTCGTGGGCGTCGTGGGTCAGTTGCAGCTCGAGGTCCTGGCCAGCCGCATCGCCGCCGAGTACGGGCTCGAGGTCGCATTCGAGCAGGGTCTGTTCGAGACCGCGCGCTGGGTGAGTTCGGATGATCCGGTTGAACTCAAGAAATTCCTGGATGCGCACCAGGGCAATCTCGCCGAAGATCGCGATGGGGCGCCTGTTTTCATGGCCAAGAGCGCGTGGGAGCTGCGCTATTCGGCGGAGCGCTTCCCCAAGATCCGCTTCACCGCTACCCGCGAGCGGCACCATTAAGCGCT
>DAISVV010000107.1:0-10577 GCA_036840015.1 Micropepsaceae bacterium | reverse complement strand
CCGGCCCTGATCTCGCCGCGACCCGTCTCTTCTCGGTTGTCCGCACCCAAACCCCGCACCCACTGTGACCTAGAAGCGCAACCCCACCTTGCACTGCATCATGGCTTTTCCGAATCTCCTACACCACACGGGCGACTGACGCACCAATTCAAGAAATGTTGCAGCATTGTCACGGTGAAACCCCGCCCTTGCTGCAGGCAAGCTTTTGGCCGAAAAGTAATGGTTGACGCCATCAAGCCAAACTCTGGGAGACTGAGATGACAAATTTGACAGGGCATGAGATCCGCCTGCGGAGCCGCCCCGTCGGCATGCCGACCGCCGAGAACTTCGAATATGCCAAGGCAGCCGTTGCCGAACCCAAGGACGGCGAGATCCTCGTTCGCAACATCTGGATGTCGGTCGACCCCTACATGCGCGGCCGCATGGTCGACCGCGAGAGCTATGTGCCCCCCTTCCAGATCGGCCAGGCCCTCCAGGGCGGCGCCATCGGGCAGGTGATCGCCGCCGGCAAGGGTGCAACGCTGCAGGTCGGTGACTACGTGAGCCACATGCTGGGCTGGCGCGAATACGCGGTGGTAGGCCCCATGGCGATGCCGCAGAAGATCGACCCCAAGCTTGCCCCGATCCAGAGCTTCCTCGGCGCGCTCGGCATGCCGGGCATGACCGCCTATGCGGGCCTCTTCCGGATTGCCGCCTTCAAGCCAACCGACACGGTGTTCGTTTCGGCCGCATCAGGTGCCGTGGGCTCGGTCGTCTGCCAGCTCGCCAAGGCGCAGGGCGCTTACGTGGTGGGCTCGGCAGGTTCGGATGAGAAGTGCCAGTGGCTCGTCAAGGAAGCCGGCATTGACCAGGCAATCAACTACCGGAAGGAAACCGACCTCGACAAGGCCGTTCGCACCGCATTCCCGAAAGGCATCGACGTCTATTTCGAGAATGTCGGCGGCAAGCACCTCGAGGCCGCACTCAACAACATGCGCGTCTTCGGACGCATCGCCATGTGCGGCATGATCGAGCAGTACAACAACACGGCACCGGCACCCGGCCCATGGAACATCATCATGACGATCCCCAAAAGCCTGCGCATGGAAGGCTTCGTCGTTTCGAACCACTACGACCTGCTCCCGAAATTCTACCAGGAGATGGGCAAGCTCATCGCAGAAGGAAAGATGAAGTGGCAGGAAACCGTTACCGACGGTTTGCAGAGCGCACCGAATGCGTTCCTCGGCCTGTTCAAGGGCGAAAACTTCGGCAAGGCTCTGGTCAGGATCGGACCCGATAAGGCAGTCTAGACCCTCCTCGACAACGGACGGAGGTCATCCATGACGGCAGGCAGGCGCTGGGTTCTGGCAAGGCGACCCAACGGTGTTCCGCGTACGGATGACTTCCGGCTCGAAGACACGACACTGCCGGACCTTCAGGACGGCCAGGCGCTCATCCGTGTCGACCACATCTCGGTGGACCCCGGCATGCGCTCGCGCCTGTCAGGGGATTCCTATGCACCCGCACTCGACATCGGCGCCACGATCGAAAGCGCCGGCGTCGGACAGGTCATCGCCTCGCGCAGTCAGAAGCTGAAGGAAGGCAGCCGCGTTTGGGGCGGCTTCGGCTGGCAGACACACCTCATCACTGACGGTCGCGGCGTTCAGGCCCTCGACCCTGCCCTTTACACGGGCAAGATCACCCCCACCTCAGCAATCGGCCTTTTCGGCATCCCCGGACTGACCGCCTTCTTCGGCCTGCTGGAAGTGGGCAAGCCGCGTCCCGGCAGCACGGTGCTGGTGTCATCCGCCGCGGGAACTGTTGGCGCGACCGCGGGCCAGATCGCAAAGATCAAGGGCTGTACCGTGGTCGGCATCACCGGATCAGATGCCAAGAGCGCCTACCTGAGGGAAATCGGCTTCGACGCCAGCATCAATCACCGCACCTGCGGCGACCTTGCAGCCGCCTTCCGTGCCACGGCACCCAAGGGCTATGACATCTATTTCGACAATGTCGGCGGCGAGATGCTCGATGCAGCCATCGTGAACATGCGCCGCCACGGCCGGCTCGTCATCTCGGGTCAGATTGCCGAATACAATGCCCACGAGCCCCGCGGCATTCGCCACACCCTGCCCTTCATCACGCAGCGCCTGCGAATGGAAGGCCTCGTGGTCTATGACCATGCCGTGCAGTTCGACGAGGCCCGCCGCCAGATGGCCGAATGGGTGAACGAGGGCAAGCTGACGTGGCGCGAGGAGATCATCGAGGGCATCGAAAAGGCCCCCGAGGCCTTCATCGGCCTCTTCCGGGGCGACAGCTTCGGCCGCCGGCTCATCCACGTCTCCTGACGCAGGCAAGGCCCATCACATCCGCCAGGCTTGCGCCAGCGCTACGGCCTGCGCACGTACCTCCGGCAGCACGACCACGCCCTCCGGCCCCAGCGAAAACGACAGCGCACCGCCACCCGGCAGCCGCTCGACAAGGCTGCAGGTCATGCCGATATCCGTCCCGATGTCAGCCCGGTAGCACCGCCCGGCATAGGCGGCCGCCGCCTCGGCAACCGTGCGCGGGGGATACGTGAGCAGATAGACCCACGGTGTCCCTGGCTCATCAAGCCGGTAGAGTTGCCATCGCGATGAATGCTGTGGCGTAACCTGACCCACCAGCCCCGACAGCGCCTCAAGGTGGCTGGCGGGCGGCTCGAACCGGGTCCAGAAGACCACGTCGACGGCATGCACCGACAGCTGGGCCGGCCGCTCCTCGAGCCGCGCAAGGTCAAGCGCAAACGCGCGCGCCTCGGCGCAGTCAGCGGCGGGCGCCAGCGCCGGCACAAGCCCGGCATGGCGCACATCCCAGCATCCGGCGAGCCGCATGAGGTCGACACGCCAGCCCTCGCCATTGGTCACGATCGCAGTGGGGATCCGATAGACAGCGCCCGCGGCGCGCACCGCGATGTCGGCCTGGTCCCGCGCACTGAGGTCAAGATGGGCCTTGAGCCCCACCACAGCCGCACCCAAGGCGCACCATGCAATGAGCCCGAAGCGCATCTGCTTCAGTCCGCGAGCATCGACCGAAGCTCTGCAGCCCGGTCGCGCGTCATCACCGCCCGGCAGTTCGCGGCGATCACCGCCTGGCCCGTGCCGCCATAGAAGCTCGTCGACTTCCAGTGGCAGTCGGCATCGCGGAAGGCAAGCCACGCGCGCTGTGACTGCTGGAGCGCATCCAGCGGCGGCGGACCATAGCCAGGCTCGGGCGTATTCATGGTCTTCGCACGCTCGGTCAGCGCGCGATAGCTGCGCGCCATTTCCGCATCGTGCTGGCGCAGCTCACGGTCAGCGCAGGAAATCATGTCGGCTGTCGTCTTGGCCTTGTCGCAGGGCCAGGGCGCCGTGGCAGAGGCCCCGTGCGCCGTCCACGCCAGAAGCGACAGGGCGGCAATGATGCCAGGTCTCAGGCGCATGACAGGCCTCGCGGAAATTCCAGGAGGCCGCATGTTAGCCGATGCGCAAGCGCCTGGCGACGGCCTTACTGGGCCGCCGCGGGCTGGCGGGCCTTCACGCGCTCGCCGCGGATCCCCTCGGCAACGAGGAAGGCAAGCTCGATCGACTGGTTGGCATTCAGCCGCGGATCGCAATGCGTGTGATAGCGGCTCGACAGGTCCGCATCCGTGATGGCAGCAGCGCCTCCCGTGCACTCGGTGACGTTCTGTCCCGTCAGTTCCAGGTGTACGGCCCCCGCATGCGTACCTTCGGCACGATGGATCGCAAAGAAGGTCTGCACCTCCTTCAGCACGCGATCGAAGGGACGCGTCTTGTAGCCCGAGGATGACTTGATCGTGTTGCCATGCATCGGATCGCATGACCAGACAACCTTCCGGCCCTCACGCTGCACGGCGCGGATCATGCGCGGCAGGTGATCCTCGATCTTGTCGGAACCATAACGCGTGATCAGCGTCAGCCGCCCCGCTTCGTTGGCCGGGTTCAGGATATCGCAGATCCGGATCAGTTCGTCATTGCTCAGGCTCGGCCCGCACTTCACCGCCAGCGGATTGCGGATGCCACGCACGAACTCGAGATGCGCACCATCCACCTGACGCGTGCGGTCACCGATCCACAGCATGTGCGCCGACGTGTCGTACCAGTCGCCGGTCGTGGAATCGATGCGCGTCATGGCCTGCTCATAACCAAGCAGCAGCGCCTCATGGCTCGTATAGAACTCGGTCGTGCGCAGTTGCGGCGCGCTGTCGGGCGTGATGCCGCAGGCCTCCATGAACTCCAGCGTTTCCGAGATGCGGTCGGCCAGCATCTTGTAACGCTCGCCCGCAGGCGAACCGGCGATGAACCCGAGGTTCCACTTGTGCACGTTGTGCAGGTCGGCATAGCCACCCTGGGCAAAGGCCCTCAGCAGGTTCAGCGTCGAGGCCGCCTGGGCATAGGCCTGGATCATGCGGTCCGGATCGGGCGACCGCGACGCCTTCTCGAAAGGCGAGGCGTTTATGATGTCGCCGCGATAGGACGGCAGCTCCACGCCGTCCACGCTCTCCGTGTCACTCGAGCGGGGCTTGGCAAATTGCCCGGCGATGCGACCCACCTTCACAACCGGCATCGCACCGGCAAAGGTCAGCACGACTGCCATCTGCAGCAGCACGCGGAACGTGTCGCGGATATTGTCCGGGTGAAACTCGGCAAAGGACTCCGCGCAGTCCCCGCCCTGCAGCAGGAATGCCTTTCCCTCGGCCACGTCCGCCAGCGCGCGTTTCAGGTTGCGCGCCTCGCCGGCAAAGACCAGCGGCGGATATCCCTTGAGCCGCGCCTCAACGCGCGCAAGTGCTTCCCCGTCCTCGTAGGAGGGGACCTGCGCGATGGGCTTGGTGCGCCAGCTGGCCGGTGTCCACGTCATGGTTGCTGTCCTTCTGTCGCGTTGAATAGCGCGCCGGCACTGTGTTTGCCAGTTTCACGACAGACAGCGGTTAATCGAACCTGCAGCCCGGGCTGTCAGTGTCGTGCAATCTCCAGCACCCGCACCCCCGAGGCCGACCCGACCAGCGCCACGCTTGCCATCGAGATGAACAGGCCATGGTCAACGACGCCGGGAATGGCCTCAAGCATACGGGCCAGCCGCTCGGGGTCCGGAATGCTGTCGGCTGCGCAATCGGCGATGAAATTGCCACTGTCGGTCCGGAAGGCATGCCCCTCACCCCCCCGCAGCCGCATCAGGTTCTGGGCACTGCCGCAGCGGGCGGCGGCCTCCGCAATCCGCTCCATGGTCACCTGCCAGGCAAAAGGCACGACCTCGACAGGCAGCGGGAAACGGCCCAGCCCCTCGACCACCTTGGCATCGTCGGCGATCACGATCATGCGGTCCGAGGCCGCCGCGACGATCTTCTCCCGCAGAAGCGCGCCGCCACCCCCCTTGATCAGGTTGCGCCCCGGGCCGATCTCGTCGGCGCCGTCGATCGTCAGGTCGAGATGGCGGACGGTCCCGAGGTCCGAAACCGTGATGCCGAGCTCCCGCGCCAGGGCCGCCGTCCGCTCCGAGGTCGCAACCGTCGTCAGCTTCAGCCCGCCCGCAACGCGCGGCGCCAGCAGGCGCACGAACTGTTCGGCGGTGGATCCGGTGCCAAGGCCGAGCTTCATGCCCGTCTTGACGTACTCGAGCGCCGCTTCCGCAGCCGCCCGCTTCTGGTCTTCGACCGTGTGGAGCCTTGTCATGCAACGACTATAGTGAACTCCGCCCCCATGTTCCATCTCCCCCGTCACGAAGTCTTGGGGAGACAGCGCTGCGCAACAGGGCACAGGGCGGCATCAAAACGCAGTTCAGCAAGGCGCATGCCTCTGCTATGTTCCCTCCCGCGTGATCGCCAAAAAGAAGCGGCGCAACGCAACGGGATTGGTTAATCGCCTGTTCATGGGGTGCCTGTCGGTGAAAGTGCATTCAGCCTTCCTGAAGGAAAACCCCGTAGCATTGGCATGAGGGGTATCCGGACACGCGGCCGCCATGATGATGCCGTTGTTCCGCAGGACGTTGTGCAGATGGAAGGTCTTGAGCAAAAGCAGGCATCGCGCCACTTCCCGGCCTACAGCCGCGGCGAGCAGTGGGCTGACGGCGCCGCGCACGTCATCGGCCTGCTCTTTGGCATCATCGCAACCCTCGCACTGATCGACACCGCCGCACGCAACGACCATTTTCTGCTGATCTTCGGCGCGAGCCTCTATGCCTTCGGTCTGCTGTCCATGTTCACGTTCTCGGCCGCCTACAATCTCTGCCCGCCGTCGACGACGAAGGAGTTCCTGCGTCGCCTCGACCATGCAGCCATCTTCCTGATGATCAGCGGCACCTACACGCCCCTCCTGCTGAACCGCATCGGCGGGGAATGGGGCATCGGCCTGCTTGTCTTCGTCTGGATCGTCGCCATCGCGGGCGCCGCCATGAAGATCATCTTCCCGCGCCGCTGGGAGATACTCTCGATCGCCCTCTATTTGGGCCTCGGCTGGTCGATCATCATCGCCATCGACCCGATGCTGCAGACCCTTGCGACCAACAACCTGATCCTGATCGCCGCCGGCGCCCTGCTCTACTCGATCGGGGTCCTGTTCCACATGTGGGACCGCCTGCCTTACCAGAACGCGATCTGGCACTGGATGGTACTCGGGGCGGCAGCCTGCCACTATGCTGCGATCCTGAACGAGGTCTCGATCGCAGCCACCTGAACCGGTGGCAATTGCAGCCCGCAGGCCGCCGGCCTATCCTGCCCCGCGCAATGGCTGAACCCCCGTCACCACCACCCCGGCGCCGCGACCTGCTGACATCGAGCGCACTCGTGCTTTCGGCAGGCGGACTGCTCGCGACCCTCTGGCCCCTGCTCTCGGCCATGCAGCCCGATGCGGAGACGCAAGCACGCCAGCAGATCTTCAGCACCGGACGCCTCGCCGAAACTGGACAGGCGCAGCTCACTTTCCAGGGCACACCCGTCCTCATCTTCCGCCGCTCACCGGCTGAACTTGAGGCCCTCACGAAGGCCGCGCCAGCCGACCCGTCCCACCGCGCTCAGCGCCCGGGTATCATGGTGGTCAGCGCACGTTGTCCTTCCGACGCCTGCACGGTCGTGCGCAACGAAGGCTACACGGGTACCTTCCTGCGCTGTCCCTGCTGCGCCTCGACCTTCGACCTTGCGGGCCGCCGCACCGCCGGCCGCGCGCAGCGCGACCTCGACATCCCGCCCTACCGCTTCCTCAGCGACTTCGAGATCGAGATCGGCCAGCGCTGAAGCGCGCGGAAAGGGGGCGTCACTCGCCGCGCTTCAGCCGCACCGCCACATGGCGCTCGCCACCCAGCGGGGTCTCGACATAGATGATCACCGCCTCACGCCCGTCGGCCTGCGCCGCAGCAAGCGCGGTTGCGACATCCTCGAGCGTATTGACCGGAGCCGCGCCAACCGCCGTGATGCGCTCGCCCACCTTCAGCCCGCTGCCGGCGACCACCTGCTCGATGAACACGCCGCTGCCCGAGTGACTCGGCATCCGCGCCAGCGGCGCAGGCTGGAGCGTCACGCCCAGCGCAGGAAATTGAACCCCGGCAGGCTTGGGGCTGCCCTGTACCGGCGGACCCATCGCCAGTGCGTCGCGGCTGACCACGGTGATCTTGACCTCCTGCTCGGCCTTGTCGCGCCAGATCGTGAACACGGCCGTCTGACCCGGCTGGAGCAGCGAAATCTTCCTGAGGCAGTCAAGCTGGTTTGAAACGACCTCGCCATCTACGCGCAGAACGACATCATTGGCCTTCAGGCCCGCCTTCTCCGCAGGGCTGCCGGCTACAACGCGCGTCACAAGTGCGCCACGGAGGTCTTTCAGCCCCAGCGCCAGCGCATCGTCCGCGCTCAGCGACGACAGGATGACGCCGAGAAGTCCACGATTGAAGCGTCCGGTACGAAGCCCCTTCACCACCACCGACGCCGTCGACGAGGGCACCGCAAAGGCAAGCCCGTCATTGCGCTCGCCCATGCCGGTGTTGGGATCGATTGCATTATAGCTCGCAAGAACGTTCACGCCGATCACTTCCCCGGCAAGGTTGAACGTGGGGCCCCCGGAATTGCCATGGTTCAGCGCCGCATCGATCTGCAGGTAGGACGTGAACTGGGATCCACCCTCGACCCCGTCGCGCCCCTTGGCCGACAGGATACCCGCCGTGACGGTGCCAGGCTTGAAGTCGGGGCTGCCGATAGCCAGCACCCAGTCACCGACCTCAGCCTCGCGATCGTCGCCAAAGCTGACGAAGGGCAGCTTGCGGCTGACATTCACCTTGATCAGCGCGATATCGGTGGGCGGATCGCGGCCGACCACGACGGCCGGCACCTGCGTGCCATCCGCAAACAGCACGGCGATCTGGCTTGCGCCTGCGACCACATGGTCATTGGTGACGATGTGGCCATCGGGATCGATGATGAAACCCGAGCCGTTTCCGCTCTGCGATGTCTTCTCGTCCGTGAACAGGATGGTCACGACCGCGGGCGAGACGCGGCTGACCACATCGGCGAAAGCCCCCGGCTGATGCGGTGACAGGACGGACGAAACAGAAGGATGCAGGTTGCGCACCTGCGTCAGCAGCGTGTCACGAAAACCGATGGCGACGACGACGGCAGCCAGAAGAACGACGCTGATCAAGATCCTGCGCATGAGCTCCCCCCGCCGCGAACGCAACGGACATTGCGGCCTCCCCCCTTGAGCGGCAAGCGAGGCGGTCCACGCCGGCGCAATTTGCAACCCGCACGCGCACCCGGCGCCCGCGCGTTCGTCCTCGCCGCGACATGGCGCCCGCCGGGGCAGGGTCTACGGTGTGTGGAGGCCTGCCGCGTTAACCCGGAGGAATTGTCTTTCCAGGGTTGAAGAGGCCATGCGGATCGAGCGCCCGCTTGATCTGGCGCATCACGTCGACACCTGCGCCATGTTCTTCGACAAGCAGGTCGAGCTTGTGCGCGCCAATGCCATGTTCTCCCGTACACGTGCCGCCATGGGCTATGGCGCGACGACCGATGTCATGGGCAAGCCTTTCCGCCTTCACCACCTCCGCGCTGTCTGCCGCATCATAGAGTATCATGACGTGGTAATTGCCATCACCGACGTGACCGACGATAGGACAAACCAGCCCGGACGCGTCGGCCTGGGCGCGGGTTTCAGCGACACAGGCGGGCAAGGCCGAAATCGGGACACACGCATCCGTGGTCAATGCATGTTTTCCGGGCGCAAGGCTCTTCGCCGCGTGATAGGCGTTGTGGCGCGCTTTCCACAACGTATTTCGCTCCTCCTGCTGCGTCGCCGCGCGAAAACCTGTGGCACCAAAGTCGTCCAGAACGGCGCGCGCTTGTTCGATCTGCTCGGCGACAGACGCTGGCGACCCATGGAACTCGAGAAACAGGGTTGGCGTGGGCGCAAACCCTTCAAGGCGTGAATAGGCAATGCACGCCTGCATCTGCAAGGCATCCAGGAACTCGATCCGGGCGACAGGGATACCCATTTGCATGATGGACGAAACGGCACTGACAGCGCTTTCAACATCGTTGAATGGCGCGACGGCGGCTGCAATCTGCTCCGGGATACCGAACAACCGCAACTGCAGTTCGGATATGACGCCGAGTGTCCCTTCAGAGCCGATATAAAGGCGCGTGAGGTCATACCCGGCTGAAGACTTGCGTGCGCGACCGCCAGTGCGGATGATATCGCCCGTGCCGGTTACAACCGTCAGGCCAAGTGTCACCTCGCGCATGGTGCCGTACCGCACGGCATTGGTCCCGGATGCGCGCGTCGCCGCCATGCCGCCAAGCGTCGCGTTTGCACCGGGATCGAGCGGAAAGAACAAGCCAAGATCACGCAGATGCGCATTCAGCGCTTCACGCGTGACGCCGGCCTGGATGCGGCAGTCGAGATCGGCGCCGTTCACTTCCTTGATGGTATCCATCTTCGCCTGGCTGATCGCGACGCCGCCATGAACTGCAGAAACGTGCCCCTCCAGCGAGGAGCCCGCGCCGAAGGGAACGATTGCAACCTTGTTCTCGACGCAGGCCTTGATGATCGTTGCAATTTCTTCTGTCGTTTCCGGAAACGCGACCGCATCAGGCGCCGCAGGCAGGTGTAACCCCTCACCGCCGGCATGTTGCGCACGAATGCCGGGCGCAGTGGTAATGCGCTCGCCCATTCGGGCGCGCGACCGCTCCGCGGCCGCGCTGGGTGCACCAGCGGCCGCACGTGGGCTCACGATCCGTTTCCTCCGGCGTCCCGGGCGTAGGCACGCGGGTCAAGCTTGCGCAGGACGCCATCGATGCCGTGCTTGCTGAAACCCTTTTGCAGGTAGGCTCCTTGAACGTAATGAAAGCCTCGAGTGTCACCGCCATTGTGCCCGGAAAAAATCTGGCCTGAGGCGTCGATCTCGACACCGAACGCATTGCCGCCGCCCTCCGCGAAGACTTCGTAACGGCGGGTTTCGGGATGATAGCGCCAGATTGCCTGTCCCACAGAATCGATCGTCGGTTCGGTAGCGCCAGGGGCGCGGATCTTTGCACTGACGGTGCTTCCTTGGGCGGCATAGAGCCAGCCATCGGCGATGCC
>DAISVV010000106.1:0-10587 GCA_036840015.1 Micropepsaceae bacterium | reverse complement strand
CGAGCGCCCGGAGGCGAAAAGGCGCAGCCGTGACAGCGGAAAGTGCCGCCTCTCAAGGCACGCGATGATCTCGCGGCCGCCGGCGCCCGCCGCGCCGACGACGCCGACGCGCGGAACGGAAGTCTGCTGGTCTTGGGATGTCATGTTCTCGTTTCCGGTGTTGTGACGAGAACCGGCCGGACCAGGCCCCGTCGATGTCGCGGGACCCCTGGTTGATCAACGGCGTGTCAGCGCGCGCGAACCCGGGCCATCCCGCAGGAGGGCATCGTTTTCGGCTTCAGTCGCTTGGACATCTTCGTCATGATTTCCCTTTAGCGCGCTCGCGCCACGCGGGTCAAGCCGTCGTGGCGGCGCTCAGGCCTAGAGGCTCCAGTAGGTGCGATCTGCCGGGATGTCCTGCAGATCAAGCACGGACTTCACGTCCATCACCACGCCACCCGGACGCACGCAGCGGACGAGGCGCTTGCTTTGCGCGAGGTATGCCTGATGCGGAACCGCAAGCACCAGCGCATCGACGCTGCCTTCCTCGGGCAGGGGCGCAAGTGCAATGCCATAGGCCGCTTGCGCCTGGCCTTCATCGGCAAGCGGATCGCTGACGCTGGCACGCACGCCATGGCCAGCCAGTGCCTCGACCACGTCGGGCACGCGGCTGTTGCGGATGTCGCGGATGTTTTCCTTGAACGCAAGGCCGAGAATGGCGACGCGTGCGGTCTCCGGTGCAATCTGTCGGCCGCGCAGAAGGTCGACCAGCTTCGCTGCGAGGAACGCGCCGACGCCGTCATTGATCCGGCGGCCGGCGAGGATCACCTCAGGCTTGTAGCCCAGTGCCTCCGCCTTGGTCGTCAGGTAATAGGGATCAACGCCGATGCAGTGTCCGCCGACAAGCCCCGGCGTGAACGGCAGGAAGTTCCACTTCGTGCCGGCGGCAGCCAGCACGTCGGCCGTGCGGATGCCCAGCCTGTCGCAGATCAGCGCAAGCTCGTTCATCAGTGCGATGTTGAGGTCGCGCTGCGTGTTCTCAAGCACCTTTGCCGTCTCGGCGACCCTGATGGACGGCGCAACATGAACGCCTGCCGAAACGACTTCGCGATAGAGCCCCGCAAGGGTTGCAGCCACATCGGCATTGCACGCAGCGACAACCTTCGTCACGTTGGAAAACGCATGGCTGCGATCGCCGGGATTGATTCTTTCCGGTGAATAACCGACGAAAAAATCGCGGCCCATCGACAGCCCGGATTCCCTTTCGAGGATGGGTACGCAAAACTCCTCGGTGAGACCCGGATAGACCGTCGATTCGTAGACGACGATTGAACCGCGCCCAAGAACCCGGCCAGCCGTCACGGACGCCAGCCGCAGGGGTTCAAGGTTGGGACGCTTCCGGTCATCGATGGGGGTAGGCACGCAGACAATCAGGATGTCGGCGGGTCCAAGGTCGCGAGCATCATGGGTAAGCTTGAGTTGAGTGGCAGCAAGTTCCTCCGGCGAGGTTTCGCCTGTCCAGTCATGGCCGCGCGCAAGCGCCGCGACGCGGGCGGGATCGATGTCATATCCGATCGTGCCGGGGAAGCGCCGCGCGAAGGCAAGCGCCACCGGCAGCCCGACATATCCAAGCCCCAGGATCGCGATGCATTTGCTCATGGACGGGCGCGACGCAGCATGACGCCCATTGGCCGAAGCGTCCGCCGTCCTGTCAAGCGTGCACGGGGGAGCCGCAAGTGACTGCCCCGTTCGAGTTCACCCGCTGGATGAAGCCCGAAAGCGCGGTGCTGCTGCTGTTCGTGGTCATTCTCGCGTGGATGCCGTTCCCCTTCGGATCCAACAGGCCGTGGGCCGAACTTGTGGCAGCGCTGGGCCTTGGGGGCGTGCTCCTGGGCTGGGCGGGACTGGTGATGTCGGGCGTGTCGCCACAGACGCCTCTGATCCGCCAGATCCGATGGCCCGCGCTGCTGACAACCCTGGCGCTGGCCTGGGGGGCATTCCAGTCACTCGACCTGGAGGCACTCAAGGGTTTGACAGGACTGGACCTTCAGTTTCTTGCCCATCCCGTCTGGCGCGACGCAGGCGAGGCCCTCGGACGCGACACCGCCAGCTTCATTTCGGCAGATCCCGCCACCACGCGCCAGGCGCTCGTCGCGGCACTCCTGCCGGTCATGGCGTTCCTGCTGGCCTACAATCTTGGCCGCGACAGGGACCGGGCGGCACTCCTGCTGGCCGCTGTCGTCTTCATCGGTATGGCTTGCGCCGGCATGGCGTCGGCAAGCCTCGCCCTGTCCATCGATCTGCAGGCCATCGTCCTGCCGGAAGCAGGACCGCTGGTGGACGCATTCGCCGCCCCCTTCATCAATCCCGACCATCTGGGCGCCTTCCTCTCGCTGGCCGCGATCGCAGCCTTCGGCGCGTCAGCCGAAAGGTTCAGGCAGGCCCTGCCGTGGGACCAGGACACCCGCACCATCCTGACGGGTCTCGGACGCAGCCTTGAAGGCATCGATGGCGCGCTGCTGATCCTGGGCCTGCTGCTGCTGGCAGCACTTGCGGCGACGGGGTCAGGGGTTGCGATCGCGGGCTTCCTGGCAGGCATGGCGCTTCTCATGCTGGTTCTGGCACATGCCCCGGCTGAAGAGGAAGGCGACGCAGCTGGACGACGCGCCGTGACGGCGCTGCTGTTTGCTGTCACGGGCCTTGGTGTCGCGCTCGGGGGCGCCGCGCTGCTCGGGCGTTTCGGCCCTGATGCGCTGGACCCGCCATCCCGCCAGCTGATTGCAGGGGCCGCACTGCAGGCGATTGCGGCGGCGCCTCTCGGCGGGCAGGGCTTTGGTGCCTTCGAGAGCTACCACACGCTCAGCACCGGCCTGAGTGCGCCCGGCACCGTCGAGGAAGCAGGAAACGACCTTCTCGAACCCCTCTCGGACCTTGGTCTTCCCGCCGGCATTGCCTTCCTCGCCTCGCCGCTCCTGCTCGTACTCCAGTGCGCCGCCGGCGCAGCCAAACGGCGGCGTGATCGCGTGTTCCCGGCGATTGCCGTGGCGGCGGCCACGTGCATGGGTGTGCAGGCCGTGGCCGGGTTCAGCCTTCAGGTCCCCGCGATTTCCGTGGCTTTTGCGGTGCTTCTGGGGATAGGCACGATCCAGTCATGGCGCACCAACATGGATCTGGTCCGCTGAACTTGACTTGTGGCGTGCCAGCCGCTTTCAGTCCCTCCCGATTGACAAACCAGGGGTGGTCATGAGCCGCGCTTTCACGTTTCCCGGACAGGGCAGCCAGGCCGTTGGCATGGGACAGTCTCTCGCACAGGCCTTTGCGGTCGCGCGCGAATTGTTCGAGGAGATTGACGAGGCCCTGAAGCAGCCGCTCTCGCGCCTCATGTGGCAGGGCCCCGAGGCCGACCTGACCCTGACCGAGAACGCCCAGCCCGCCCTGATGGCCGTGAGCCTTGCAGTGATGCGCGTGCTCGAGCGCGAAGGCAGGCTCGAATGGGGACGCCACGTGACGCTGGCCGCGGGCCACTCGCTCGGCGAATACTCCGCCCTCGCCGCCGCCGGCACGTTCTCGATTGCGGATGCGGCGCGCCTGCTGAAGGCGCGCGGGCTGGCCATGCAGCGCGCCGTGCCGGTCGGGCAGGGCGCCATGGCGGCCCTGCTTGGCGCCGAACTGGACCAGGCCGAAGAGGTCTCGCGCGAGGCAAGCCAGGGCGGCGAGGTCTGCGTCGTCGCCAACGACAATGCACCAGGACAGGTCGTGATCTCCGGCCACAAGGCGGCCCTCGAGCGCGCCGCCGAAATCGCAAAGACCAAAGGCATCAAGCGTGCGATGATGCTGCCGGTCAGCGCACCCTTCCATTCCCCGCTCATGGCGCCCGCGGCGCGCGAGATGGAAGAGGCCCTCGAAAAGGTGACGATGCGCCCGCCACGCGTGCCCGTCATCTCGAACGTTTCCATCTCGCCCGAGAGCGACCCCCAGCGTATCCGCCGGCTTCTCGTCGAGCAGGTGACCGGGCGCGTGCGCTGGCGCGAGACGATTGCCGGCTTGCGCGACCGCGGCATCACCTCCGTCGTCGAGGTGGGCGCTGGCAAGGTGCTGACCACCATGGCCAAGCGCATCGACAAGGACCTGCCGGCGCTGTCTGTCGAGACACCGCAGGACATCGAAGCCTTCCTCAAGACCCTCTGACAAGCGCAAAGGACGATCCTCATGTTTGACCTTACCGGCAAGACGGCGCTTGTGACGGGCGCGAGCGGCGGCATCGGCAGCGACATCGCCCGCACGCTCCACGCCCGCGGCGCGACGGTGGCCCTGAGCGGCACGCGCGCCGAGGCGCTCGAGGCCCTGAAGGCCGAACTCGGTTCGCGCGCCCACGTCGCGGTGTGCAACCTGTCGGACATGGCGCAGGTGGACGAACTGCCCAAGCTTGCCGAGGGCCTGATGGGCGGCCTCGACATCCTCGTTTCGAACGCCGGCATCACGCGCGACAACCTGTTCATGCGCATGAAGGACGACGAGTGGGACCAGGTCATCCGGGTCAACCTGACGGCCACGTTCCATCTCGCCCGCGCAGTCCTGAAGCCCATGATGAAGAAGCGCTGGGGGCGGATCATCTCGATCACATCGGTCGTCGGAACCACCGGCAATCCAGGGCAGGGCAATTATGCCGCCACGAAGGCAGGCCTGATCGGCATGTCGAAGTCGCTGGCCCAGGAAGTTGCCTCGCGCAACATCACCGTCAACTGCGTCGCGCCGGGCTTCATCAAGTCGCCGATGACCGACGTGCTCAATGACCAGCAGCGCGAGGCCATCATGGGCCGCATCCCCGCGGGCCGTCTGGGTTCGGGCAGGGACGTCGCCGCCGCCGTTGCCTACCTTGCCAGCGAGGAAGCCGCCTATGTCACGGGCCAGACCCTCCACGTGAATGGCGGAATGGCCATGATTTGAAGGGTTTAACCTTGTTCGCCTGCCTGTTGGCAAGGCGAAGGAAGGTGTGTTACCAAGCCGCAAATTCTCCGGGAGAGTCTCTATTCTCCGCAGGACTTTGGGGGTACCCATTCCGGGATACCGATTTCTTGAAGGACCACTGAAATGAGCGACGTCGCCGACCGCGTGAAGAAGATTGTCATCGAGCATCTCAACGTTGATGCTGAAAAGGTCACGGAAAATGCCAGCTTCATCGACGATCTCGGCGCGGACAGCTTGGACACCGTCGAGCAGGTCATGGCCTTCGAGGAAGAGTTCAACGTCGAAATTCCCGACGATGCCGCCGAATCGATCGTGACCGTCGGCGATGCCGTGAAGTTCATCAAGGAAAAGGCCGCCGCCTGATAGGGCTGCGCCTGTTTTTCCAGCCCTTGTCAGCCGGATAGATCATGCGCCGCGTTGTCGTTACTGGATTGGGTATGGTTTCCCCTCTCGCCTGCGGCGTAGAGGAGACTTGGTCTCGCCTTCTCAGGGCGGAATCGGGTGCACGGAAGATCACCACTTTCGACACCGCCGACCTTCCGGCGCGCATCGCGGCCAATGTCCGACGCGGTGACGGCTCTGACGGCACCTTCGATGCCGACAAGTGGATGGATCCCAAGGAAAACCGTCGCGTCGATGATTTCATCATCTTCGCGATGGCTGCCGCCACGCAGGCCATCAGCGATTCCGGTTTCCGCCTCGAGACGGAAGACCAGAAGGCGCGGGCCGGGGTGATGATCGGTTCGGGCATCGGCGGGCTTCCGGGCATCGCCGAGTCGTCCGTGACGCTCCATGAAAAGGGTCCGCGCAAGATCAGCCCCTTCTTCATCCCGGGGCGACTGATCAACCTGGCGTCGGGCTATGTCTCGATCAAGCATGGCCTCAAGGGACCGAACCACGCGGTCGTGACGGCATGCTCGAGCGGCGCCCATGCCATCGGCGACGCGGCCCGCATGGTCGCCCTCGACGATGCCGACATCATGGTTGCCGGTGGCGCCGAGGCCGCAATTTCCCGCATTGGCATGGCCGGATTTGCGGCTTGCCGGGCTCTGTCCACCGGCTTCAATGACGCGCCGCCGCGCGGCTCCCGCCCCTATGACAGGGACCGTGACGGGTTCGTGATGGGCGAGGGAGCCGGCATGGTCATCCTCGAGGAACTCGAGCACGCACGCAGCCGCGGTGCAAAGATCTACGCCGAGGTGAAGGGCTATGGCATGTCGGGCGATGCGCACCACATCACGGCGCCGGCCGAGGATGGAAACGGCGGCTTCCGCTCCATGCAGATGGCGCTCAAGCGCGCAGGTCTCATGCCGTCCGACATCGACTACGTGAACGCCCACGGCACATCGACCCCCCTGGGCGACGAGATCGAGCTGCGCGCTGTCGAACGCCTGTTTGGAAACGCGGCCGAACGCGTCTCCATGTCGTCGACCAAGTCCTCGATTGGCCATTTGCTGGGCGCCGCCGGCGCGGGCGAAGCCATTTTCAGCATTCTCGCGCTGCGCGACCAGATCTGCCCGCCCACGCTGAACCTGGACAACCCGTCGGTTGAAACGAAGATCGACCTCGTGCCGCACCAAGCGAAAAAGCGCGAGATCCGGGCCGCCCTCTCGAATTCCTTTGGATTCGGCGGAACCACCGCCACTCTGATTTTGACCCGGCCGCCGCAATAGTTAAGAATTGGGTCTGGGCCAGCATCCGGCGGAGCCGTCGTCTGGCGGCTCTTCTTGCGCGCCATTCTCCTGATCCTTGCCCTGGCGGGTGCCGGCGCCGGCTTCGGCGCCTGGCATCTCTGGAGCCGTTTTGAAGCCCCCGGTCCGCCCGCAGCCTTCGGCACGAACGAAACCGTCGTTGCCCTGCCGCGCGGCACCGGCCTCAACCGCATCGCCGAAACACTTGAAGCGCAGGGCGTGATCGACAACAGCCTGATCTTCCGCGCTGGCGTTATGTATTACGGCAAGGCCAGCCAGCTGAAGGCCGGCGAGTATGCGATCCCCTCGGGCGCCTCGCCGCACCAGATCATGGACATCCTGATCGAAGGCAAGGCCATCGTCTACAAGCTGACCCTTCCCGAGGGCCTGACGACGGCCATGGCGCTCGACCTCGTGGCGCGCCACCCCTCGCTGGCGGGCCGCATCACGCGCGCGCCCGTCGAGGGCGCGCTGCTGCCCGAAACCTACATTTTCACCCGCGGCATGCCGCGCGACGAGCTGATTGCCCGCATGGAGCGCGACCACCAGGAAGTGCTGGACGAGCTGTGGGCGCGCCGCGTGCCCAACCTTCCCATCGCCACCAAGGAAGAAGCCGTCATCCTGGCGTCCATCGTGGAGAAGGAAACAGGTGTTGCCAGTGAGCGTCCCCTCGTGGCCGGTGTCTTCATCAATCGCTTGCGCAAGGGCATGAAGCTGCAGTCGGATCCAACGATCATTTATGGACTGACAAAAGGCGTGCCGCTTGGCCGGGGCATCCGCAAGAGCGAGATCGAGAAAGCCACGCCCTACAACACCTATGTGATCAACGGGCTGCCGCCGACACCGATTGCCAATCCGGGGCGCGAGTCCATCGCCGCAGTCCTGAACCCTGCCACAACGGACGCGTTGTTCTTCGTGGCCGACGGCACCGGCGGACATGTCTTCGCGGCCACCCTGGCCGAGCACGAGCGCAACGTGGCGAACTGGCGTCAGGTCGAACGCCAGCGCGCGGCCGAGGCCGCTGCCGCCGAAGGACAGAAAGCCGTACCCTGACCCATCCGGCTCGTTTGAGCCGGGTCAGCCGGGGCCTTAGGATCCCAGTCTGCTGAATCGGAAGAACAGGACCCCTATGTCTCTCTCGAGCATGACTGGCTTTGCGCGCGCCCATGGCGCCCACGGTCCCTGGCGCTGGCACTGGGAAATTCGCAGCGTCAATGCCCGCGGCCTCGACCTGCGCGTGCGCATACCAGAGGGTTTCGATGGTCTCGAGCAACCCGTCCGCACGCTTGCGGCCGAACGCTTCTCGCGTGGCTCAATGACCGCAACCCTCACCGTCGACGCCAGCCAGACCCGCGGCGCGGTGCGCGTCAACGACGAGGCCCTGGGGCAGGTTCTGGCAATCCTGCGCTCGTTGGAAGGGACGGTCCGCGCGACACCGCCCGCGCTCGATGGAATCCTGGGGCTGCGCGGTGTTCTCGAGGTGCAGCAGCTTCCCCTGTCGGAGGCCGAACTGGCAGAGCGCGACGCAGCCATACTGACCAGTGTCGTCCAGGCGCTCGATGGCCTGCTCGAGGCGCGCCGCGCCGAAGGTGCACGCCTCCTGGGTTTCCTGTCGACACAGGTGACGGCGCTTTCAGACCTGCGCGAGCAGGCCGCAACCCTCGTCCAATCCCAGCCCGAACAGTTCCAGGTCCGGCTCAAGGCGGCACTGGCCCAGGTCGACGGCGCACAAGCCGGCATCTCCCAGGAGCGGATCGCGCAGGAAGTCGCCCTCCTGCTTGTGAAGGCCGACGTGCGCGAGGAGCTTGACCGTCTCAAGGCCCATCTGTCGCAGGCACGCGAACTCCTGTCGGCGCGTGGCGCGCAGGGCCGAAGGCTCGACTTCCTCGCCCAGGAACTGAACCGCGAGGCGAACACGCTCTGCTCCAAGTCATCCGACATCCACCTCACGCGGATCGGCCTCGAGATGAAGGCGACGATCGACCAGTTCCGCGAGCAGGTACAGAACGTCGAGTAAGTCCGGCGCGCCGCTGGGCGGTCAGCGCAAGGGCACCCCCGTTGGCCACGAATACCTGGCGCAGTCGCGACACCGCAGCCTTGATCTCGGCTTCGCCAAAACCGCCGAAGCCCAAGATCAGGCCCTGTCGGGGAGGCCTGGCGGCGAACAGGGGCGAAAGTGCCCGTAAAGCGATCCCCTCCAGAGCCGCCGCCTGCGCCAGCTTCACGTCATCCATCCCCTCGGGCAGCCAGGCGATGATGTGCATGCCAAGGCTCGCCGACTGGACCTGAAGTGCCGGAAGGTCGGCCGCAAGCGCATCGGTCAGGGCCTTCCGCCGCTGAGCATAGATGCCGCGGATACGCCTTATGTGGGCCTCGAAGTGGCCCTCCTTCATGTAGGCCGCAATCACGTGCTGCTCTCCGAGGGGAGAACCGCGACCTAGGAGGGCGCGCGCGCCGACAATCGCATCGACAAGGCAGTCGGGCGCCACGACATAGCCGAGCCGCAGCGAAGGGGCGAGCAACTTGCTGAAGGTTCCCAGATAGATCACCCGGGAGCCGCCCAGGCCGTGTATCGCGGGGAAGGGATAGCCCGCGTACCTCAATTCGCTGTCGTAATCGTCCTCGACGATCCATCCCTGACGCGTGCGCGCCCATTCCAGCAGCGCGAGGCGCCGGGGCATGCTGAGCGGCACACCCGTAGGATACTGGTGCGATGGCGTGACGAATGCGACGGTGGCGCGCCGACAGGCCTCGTGCGCCCTGGCGATGTCAAAGCCCTGATTATCGACCGGCACCCGTGCGACCTCGATGCCCCGCTCCTCGAGCACGGCAATGAGCCCCGGATAGGCAGGATCTTCGGCGAGCGCGGCGTCACCCGGGGCCAGCAGCACGCGCGCCGAGATGAAGAGCCCTTGCTGCGCACCCTCGGTGATGACGATGTTCTCAGGACCGCAGTGCACGTCGCGTGCCTTGCGCACATAGGCGGCCACCTGTTCGCGCAGCGCAAGCAGGCCGCGCGGATCGCCATAACCCGCAGGCTGCGCGCCTTGCGATTGCCGGACACGATGGCTGAGCCGGCGCCAGTGATCGTCCATCGCCACCGCGCCTTCTGGCACCGCGACCGAGAACGGGATCGATGGCATCGGCATTAGGCGCGTGGCGAACGCTGCGTAGGACGCCGCACAGGCCGGCGGTGCAGGCGCCTCCTCGCTGGCTGGTCCGGCCCTGCGCCGCGCTGGCAAGGGCGTCGGCACCGGCATGCGGGCCACCCGCGTGCTTGATCCGGCTTTCGCATCAAGGCAGCCCTCGGCAACCAACTGCGCGTAGGCCTCGGTGATCGTTCCCCGCGAGACGCCGAGGGCCTGCGCCAGCGCCCGTGTCGACGGCAGGCGCTCACCCGCCGTCATCTCGCCGCGGGAGATGGCATTGCGCAGCGTATCTGTCAGCTGACGGCCAATGGCGCCTTCACTACGATCGATAACGCTGAGCGCGGGCAGGTCGATGACAGGTTGGCGCCGCGGCATGCCTGGTACGGGTCCCCTCTGGAAAATACTGGACCAATAAGAATTACAAATACTGGCACTTCTGGAAAGTCCAATATGTTGGAAAGGTGGATAAGGAATGAGCCAAAGGGACGAGGATCCGGCATGTACTGCCCCGAACACTTCCGCGAACAGCGCCTTGAGGTGCTGCACAGCCTGATCAAGGCCCACCCCCTCGGTCTGCTGGTGACCGCCGGGCGCGCCGGCGTGATCGCCAACCTGCTGCCATTTACCATTCACGCGGAAGGCGAAAGAGGCACGCTTCGTGCCCACCTCGCACGCGCCAACCGACAGGTAGACGCACTGAAGGAGGCCGCGGAGACCCTTGTCATTTTCCAGGGTCCGGAATGCTACGTGTCACCGGGTTGGTATCCGACCAGGGCGCAGGATGGCCGCGTCACGCCTAG